>JBHAEB010000149.1:0-14946 GCA_041855345.1 Arachnia sp.
GCGCGATTTCAGCGCCATCGGCCGTCTTGTGTTTGAGCTTTCTCTATGGGACGAGACGAGCCAGCTAGGGGGTGTTTGTGCCCCGCCAAGACGAGTTTCGATAGTGCAAGGACATCATGGCTAGCCCAAAAAAGAAGAAGAGCAAGTCCATCAAATCTGATGGCACCCCCAAGAAACGTTGGAGCGCGGCTGAGCGTGCCGCCCGCGGCCATAAGCCACGTCGATCTGGAGGGGTGCGGAATCGCGCCGCCCAAGAGCCAGGACGCGAGGACCGTCGTTTCGACGCTCCGGAGCGAACCAGAACCGGAGGTTGGGGTGGTAGCCGTGATGATCGATCCAACCGCGGTGGCCGCGACAGCTACCGGGAGGATCGTCGAGGCGACAGCCGTGACGACCGATTCCAAGGGCGTCGTGAGGATCGCCGGTTCCAGGATGGAACCGGTGGCCGCAATGATCGGTTTGAGCGCGGTCGCGGCGATTCCCGCGGCTATCGGGGTCGTGATGAGGAACGTGGCTTCCCGCGTGACCGCCGAGATGGTGGGCGTGGCCAGCAGGGTCGGTTCCGCAATGACGACCGGTTCGGTGATGAGCGTTTCTCCCGCGCGGACCGGTACCAAGCAAACTCGCGACGCAGCTGGCGCGATGATCGTCGTGAACCAGGGGCCGACAACTGGTCTGGGCAGGAACGGGAGGATCGCGGTTATCGCCGCGAGGATCGTTTCCGTGGTGATAACCGAGGTGCTGGTCGCCGTGATGGACATCGGGGACCTGCCCGGGAACACCTAGAGCGGCCCTTCCTGAACCGAGGTTTTGAGCCTCGGGGACGGGGCCGCCGCGACGGTGAATCTCGCGGCTTTGACTACCGTGGCGGTGAACGCCGGGGCTATGAATATCGCGAGGAGTTCTCCTCGGCGGATCAGGATCAGATGAGTTGGCAGGCTCACACCGTCGAGGTGGAGGTCACCGCCGAGCACGAGACCTCCGGTTTCGCCGCCCTTGGAGTGGCCACCCCGCTGGTGGCAGCCCTCGAAGCGCAGGGCATCACCGAACCCTTCCCGATCCAAAGCGCCACGATCGCTGACGCGGTGGCAGGTCGTGATGTCTTGGGTCGGGGTCGTACCGGCTCTGGCAAAACCCTGGCCTTCGGGCTGCCCATGTTGACCCGGCTAGCGGACGGCGAGATCACCGGCACCCCCCGTGCGGTGATTTTGACCCCGACCCGGGAATTGGCCCTGCAGATCGCTGACAATCTATCGCCACTGGCTGCCGTCATGGGATTGGACCTGTATCTGGTGGCCGGCGGGATGGCCTATGGTCCGCAGATCAAAGCCTTCCAGCGTGGCGTTGATGTGGTCGTCGCCACCCCAGGAAGACTCATCGATCTGCTGGAACAAGGCGCTGTGGATCTGAGCCAGGTCGAAATCGCGGTTCTCGACGAGGCCGACCATATGAGTGATCTCGGTTTCCTGCCGGCTGTCACCACCATCTTGGATGCGGTTCCCGAAGGCGGGCAGCGGCTACTGTTCTCCGCCACCCTTGATGGCGCGGTCGACAAGCTGGTCAAGCGCTACCTGAACGATCCCGTCACCCATGAGGTGGATTCGGGTAAGGCCTCGGTGACCACCATGACCCATCATGTGCTGCACCTGGCTCCCCACCACAAGAACCAAACCACCGCTGAGATCGCGAACCGTGAGGGCAAAACCGTGATTTTCGCCCGCACCCAGATGGGCAGCGACCGCATTGCTGGGCAACTGCGTCAGGCTGGTGTACTCGCCGGTGCCCTGCACGGCGGTCTCACCCAAGGGGCTAGGGCCCGGATCCTCGCCGCCTTCAAAGCCGGAGAGGTCCCGGTCCTAGTAGCTACCGATGTCGCTGCCCGAGGGATTCACGTCGACGATGTCACCCTGGTGCTTCAAGTTGATCCGCCAAGGAACCACAAGGACTACCTCCACCGGGCCGGTCGGACCGCCCGCGCTGGCGAGGCCGGAGCCGTCGTTTCCCTGGTCCTGCCGCATCAGCGTAAGCAGATGCGACGCCTCGTCGGCCAGGCTGGCGTCAAGGTGGAGCCCCTCGACGTGCAGCCTGGAAGTGAGGAACTGACCGCAGCCACCGGCGCCCGACCCGTAACTGCCGACCCCATTGACGAGGCAGACTACCTGGCCATCATCGCGCCCAAACCCCAACAGCGCCGCCCCAAGCGAAAGGGCGGCTGGCAGCGTGGGCCTCGGCGCGGCCATCACCGAGACTGACCATTAAACTCTGCCCAGTTATGACTGAGATGCCAGCTGTGAGGGTCGCCACCCACGCCGACGCCCCGGAAATGCTGCGGGTGATCCAAGCGGCCTTTTCCGCCCGTCGCCCAGTGGATCCCCCACCGGCCGCCCTGGCCGACACTCTCGCCAGCGTTGAGGCAGCCTTAGCTGCCGGTTGGGGGATCTGCGCGGAGATTGACGGCCAGCTGGTGGGTTGTTTACTGCTCCACCACGACGGCCAGACCGCCACCCTCCAACGGGTTTCGGTGCTGCCGAGCGCCACTGGCGGCGGGATCGCTAAGGCGATCGTGCTGGGGGCAATCAGCCTGGCTGTCGATGCGGGCTGCCGCACCGTGGAATTGCTGTGCCGACGCGAATTCCCGGAACTGGTTTCCTGGTGGGGCAAGCACGGATTCACCATCGTGCGGGAAACCCCGGCGGGATTGATCCTGGCCAGAGACCTGCCCGTGGCCCGGACCGCGTGCTCGGCCCAGCAGATGCAGGATTTGGGTGCTGAACTGGCTCAGGTGCTGCGACCAGGTGATGTGATCTTGGCCATTGGGGATTTGGGCGCGGGAAAAACCACCCTGGCCCAGGGCATCGGCCGAGGACTACGCGTTGCCGGTCCGATCATCTCACCGACCTTCGTGATCTCGCGGATCCATCCCAGTCTCGACGATGGCCCCGATCTAGTCCATGTTGATGCCTACCGGATGGCAGATGCGGGGGAGCTCGCCGACATTGACCTGGATGCCACCTTGGCGCGATCGGTCACCCTCATCGAATGGGGCCAAGGTCTAGCCGAATGGCTGGCCGAAGATCGGCTGGAGATCGACATCGATCGCGAGATCGGCGACGATTGCCGACGCATTACTTTCACCGGCGTCGGTCCACGTTGGGCGGGGGCCCTTGAACCGTTGAGGAAACGCCCATGACCTGGACCTTGGGGATCGACACCTCACACCTGGTTGCTGTCGGCCTCGCCCATGACGGTGTGCCCGTATCTCGCGCCGTGGTGGCAGATACCCGAGCCCACGGGGAGACCCTCACCCCACTGATCCAGCAACTCCTCAGCGACACGGGGATTTCCTGGGCTGATATTGAGGCCTTTGCGGTGGGGATGGGACCAGGACCGTTTACCGGGCTTCGGGTTGGAATCGTTGCCGCCCGGACCCTGGCTGCCATCTCCGGGCATCCAGTCCATGGGGTGTGTTCCCTCGATGTGATCGCCGCGCAGTGGACTGAAGCCCCACAAGAGTTTGTCGTCGCCTCAGATGCCCGCCGTCGCGAATACTACTGGGCCCGATACCGCGACGGGGTGCGCATCGGCGAGCCGCAGGTTTCCTCCCCAGACCAGTTACCAAAGCTGCCGCTGGCTGGACCGGTTGGGGACTCTGGTCCAAAAGAATTGGACGCCGCCGTGCTGGCTGCCCACTGGGCGGAGCTGCCACCGGTAGCGGGGGAGCCCTACTACCTGCGCCCCGCGGATGCCGCAGTACCGAAGGCCCGTAAATCCGCACTGCCCCGGCTGAGGCTGCCCCGATGATTCGGGCAGCTATCGCGGCTGATGCGCCGAAGCTAGCAACCTTCGAGGACTCCTTTCCCCGACGTCGACGCTGGTCTGAGACCGGTTGGCTGCAGGAGATCGAGGGCCCTGGGCGACTTGTCGAGGTCGTCGACCTGGGCGAGGTGGTGGCCGCCGCCAGCTGGCGGATCGTCGATGTGGTGTGCGACCTGGATCGCATCGTCGTCGCTCCTAGTCATCGCGGTCAGGGCTGGGCCCGGAAGCTCATGGCGCGGGGCCTGGCCTGGGCCGCCAGCCAGGGGGGCGCCAGCCTGATGCTTGAGGTCGAGGCAGATAATCAGCCCGCCATCGCCTTATACCGCAGCTTCGGTCTGGTCCCAGTGGCGATCCGCCACCACTACTACGGCTCAGAAAGCCACGCGCTGATCATGGAAGTGGAGATCCCGTGAACCAACCGCTGATCCTCGGCATCGAATCCTCCTGCGACGAGACCGGCGTCGGTATCGTGCGCGGCAACCAGCTACTGGCCAGTGAGGTCGCCAGTTCCGTGGACCTGCACGTCCGTTTCGGAGGTGTCGTACCCGAAATCGCCTCCCGCGCCCACCTGTCTGCCTTCGTGCCGACCCTGGAACGGGCCGCCGCCACCGCAGAGATTGACCTGGCCGAGGTCGACGCTATCGCGGTCACGGCAGGGCCTGGGCTCATGGGGGCACTGCTGGTGGGGATTTCCGCAGCCAAGGCCTTGGCTGCCTACCTGAATAAACCGTTATACGGGGTCAATCATCTTGTTGGGCATATCGCAGTTGACCTGCTGGACCATGGTGACCTACCCACTCCGTCGCTGGCCTTGCTAGTCTCGGGTGGCCATACCAGTTTGCTGCATGTGGCTGACCTCGCCCGCGATATCACCGAGCTCGGCAGCACCATCGACGATGCAGCAGGTGAGGCATACGACAAGGTGGCTCGGCTACTCGGGCTGGCCTATCCAGGGGGGCCGGTGATCGACAAGGCGGCGGCCTCAGGTGATCCACACGCCATTCGGTTCCCACGTGGCCTGACCGCCCGCCACGACCTGGAAAAGCACCGCTTCGATTTCTCCTTCTCCGGACTGAAAACCGCCGTCGCCCGGTGGGTGGAGACCGCGCAGCTGGCGGGCCAAGAGATTCCGGTGGCTGATGTCTGTGCCAGCTTCCAGGAAGCAGTAGCGGAGGTGCTGGTCACCAAAACCCTGGACGCAGCCGAGCACCTGGGGGTTGAGACCATCCTGCTGGGTGGGGGAGTGGCCGCCAACTCGCGGCTTCGTGGCCTTATGGCGGAACGAGCAACAGCCCAAGGCGTTGCGGTGCGCCGCCCCCGGCCCGCTTTGTGCACCGACAATGGCGCCATGATCGCGGCGGTTGGCCTGGTAGCGGTACGAGCTGGCCTGGCCCCCTCATCGCTGGATTTCTCCGCAAATCCTGGACTGCCTGTGAATCGCATTGTGGTCTGAGATATCAGATAGGTAACAATTCGTTCCATAACCGAGGATCGGGGTTTCAATCCCCATGGGGTAGGACTAGGGTCCGATGCCATCTGGTTCCGAGTGGGACCAACGCGTCGGTTCGCGACAAGGAGAAAATATGAAGTTCAGGGGAACCAAAGGGGCCCTGGCTGCACTGTTGAGCGGGGCACTGCTGCTCGGCGCATGCACCAGTGACCCGGGGGCTGACACCACCGATGCTGCCCCCAGCGCGGGACAAGAAAGCACCGCAGTGACTGATCCGTGCATGGTTGATGCCGGGATCACCGAAACCGCTGAGGGCCAGGTTGTGTACAGCACGGGCCCTGGCCAATGGAGCGGCTACAACAACCTCACCAGCAAGACTTACTCCACCTATAACTCGGTGGTTGCCGACCAGATGTTCGGCAATTTCTGGTACTGGGGCACCGATGGCTCCATCTGCGATGACACCGAGTGGGGAACCTACGAGGTTGTCAGCGAGGATCCGCTCGAGGTGAAGTACACCATCTCTGAGAAAGCCACCTGGTCTGACGGCACCCCGGTAACGATCAACGACTACCTGCTGGACTGGGCTGCCCAGAACCCAGAATTCTTGGTGCCAGGTTTGGTGAGTGGCGAAAACAAGGATGCCACGGGCGTCTTCGATCACGTCTCAAGCAGCTTCGCCGAGCACGTGCTGGAGGGACCTCAGGGTGAGGTCAATTCCAAGACCTTTACGCTCAAGTTCAGCACCTTGTATCCCGATTTCAAGATCATTATGAACCCGCCGCTGCCTTCCCACGTGGTCGCCAAGCAGGCCGGGCTGGAGCCCGAGGCCTTGGCCCAGGCCATCTTGGACCGCGATGCTGAGACCGTGAAGAAGGCTGCCGAGTTCTGGAACACCGGCTGGACCTTCGCCCCCGGTGAACTGCCTGATGCCTCTCTGATCCCCTCCTCTGGCCCCTACCAGGTCAAGCAGGGCGGCTGGGTGAGCAGCACCGTGACCCTGGAAGCCAACACGAAGTACTGGGGCGCCCCAGCCGCCACCCAGAACCTGGTCATCTCCTATATCGATGACGCCCAGATGGCTCAAGCTCTGCAAAATGGTGATCTCGACGTGATCCACCCGCAACCCACCGTCGATACCGTTCCACAGCTGAAGGCCCTCGGCAACGCTGTGACCGTGGAGACCTTCTCCACCCTCACCTGGGAGCACCTAGACTTCAACTTCCGTGACACCAATGTGTTCTCCGATGCCCAGGGCGGTCAGGCCTTGCGTGAGGCATTCGCCTACTGTGTGCCCCGTCAAGGAATCGTCGATCAGATCATCAAGCCGATCGCCGAGGACACTGTGGTGATGAATGCTCGCGAAGCCTTCCCCTTCCAGACCGAGGAATACAACGCGATCACCAGCGCCGCCTACGACGGTCGCTACGACCAGGTGAACATCGAAAAGGCCAAGGAACTGGTTGCCCAGAGCGGTATCGCCACCCCGATCGATGTGCGCATCGGCTACAAGGCAGGCAACCAGCGGCGCACCGACACCGTGGCCGCCATCCAGGCCTCCTGCGCCGAAGCGGGCTTCAACGTCATTGATGCTGCCTCCGCCACCTTCTTCGACAAGGAGCTGGTTGAAGGCGACTACGAGGTGGCGCTGTTTGCTTGGGCTGGGTCCGCTCAGGTCTCCAGCGGCCAGAACATCTCCGGCAGCGGCAAGAACCAGAACTATGGCAAGTACACCAATGCCAAGGTCGATGAGGCCTGGGGCAAGCTCACCAGTACCCTGGATAGCAACGAGCAGCTGGAGCAGCTGAAGGTCATCGAGACTGAGCTGTGGAACACCGTGTTCAGCATCCCGCTGTACGCCCATCCCGGTGTGAACGCGTGGGATTCGAACATCGGGAACGTTCGCACCACGGCTTCCCAGTCCCATGTGTCATGGAACGCACAGCAGTGGACGCTCAAGTAACCATCTCATGATGTGAGCTATAAACGCTCGGTGGGCGGGTGCCATTGGCACCCGCCCACCGTGTTTCCCACCCCGTTGGGTGTTATCCCCTGGTGCGGATGGGTGGGGTTGAGCGTTGTGAGCGTTTATACGGCTGCTTGTCGGTCCCATGTGTCGTGGCATGCGCGGTAGTGAGAGCTCAAATAGGAACGCCTTGGTGCGAACTTAGATCTATGGTGGACGCCTGCGCCCACCATGTTCTGCAATCCGCTATAGGATTGTCCGTAAATCGTGGACACGTCCAGACCGGCACGAAACCAGGGGCGATTCACCTCACGCGGCTACCGCAACAACAACTACTAGCAAACACGTATCCTGTTATACAGCGCCCACCGGGCGACCACACCACTTGACCAGCCAAGGCACCACGGTCAAATGCGAATAATCAGTTAGACGCAGTCGCTTAAACAGCTTCGCCAGTGGCAACAAAACTTCTAGGACGCCCCAGATCCGCAATCTTTCGCCAGACATCAGTAGCTCTCCCCGCTGCGCCTGCTTCGGTCAAACACTCAGCTGCACGCACAAGGGACTGGAACTGTTCATGGTGACGAAGCAGTCTTTCGAAAGCCCGCGCGCGTGCCAGCTCAACATCGGCACGAGTCTGCGGAGGTAGCTCGTGATCGGCCACGACAGAACTCAGCCGTCTCAGTGCCGCCTGAGGATCGTCAATCAAGAGACGTTCCGCATGTAGTAGGTCAAGCTCCGCGCGGTCCCCAGCGTTCCCAACAATCGATAATCCATGTGTCGCATTCTCGATGAACTGATCCAAGCCATCGAAGACCCCGGCAGTTATGCGCATGGTCGCGGTGGCTTTATTGAAACGTGCCCAGGCTCGCAAATCTGCCTCTGGGCGAAGCAACATCGACGCTTCATCGTGTTCAGTGATCCCCCTGAGAACTTGACCTCGCCCGAACTCAACGTTGCCCAAAGTCCATGCCGCGATTCCGCGAATATGACCAGGACCAAGGGTGGCCTTAAGGCTGCGGAGGCTCTCCGCTCCTTGACTCATGGCTTCGTGGTTCCCAAGCTCAGCATTCGCGGCAATCTCAACATTGAGGGCCGCAACCTTGACATCATCAGGCGCGCACTCAGCTGCGCTCACGCACCTAACAGCGCTCTCCCCGGCAACTTGGGCTTCAACAAGATCTCCACGCGCGCGAAGAGCGCGAGAGCGTGTCACTAGGATGATCGCCTTGAGGGTGGCCGACGATTCTGTAAATCCAGACGCAAGAATTTTGTCGGTGACCTCGACACATTGGTCATAACTGCCCTGCGCCAAAAGGCTCTCGGCCAGGACCCGTCGCGCAGACCACCACTGTCCAAGGGAGCCATCACGCGTGGAGATCTCTTCACTGTAAGCCTGGACCTCTTCGAAGTCTCGTCGTAGCAAAGCCGCCTGTAGCTGGGCTTGTCGTAACGCATATGCAATCTGGTCGGCAGAGGGCATCTCATCCGCACGTGATAGTAGATCCTCAACATCCACCGAAAGCTGATGAGCCAGGAACTCGAGGGCCCCCGAGCTCGGATGCCTCATCCCACGTTCCAGATGCGAGATGTAGCTTGCCGAGAATCTTTCACCCCCTAGCTCCGCTTGAGAAAGACCCTGACGAACCCGCATACTCCGCAGTCTTTCACCGAATGCGCTCACCGTCGTTCCCTCCTGGGCCTTCGGCAGCCCGACGAGAACAGTACCACGGCAGAAGGATGACACGCAGTGTCATAAATATGACAGCTGTGGTAATCTCCTTGAGTGAGCTCCCTGAGGAAAGGTAAAGCTATGGGCACTGTACAGACAGCGATCATCACGACCCTCGCAGCTCTCTCCCTGGCCACCGGGTCGACAGGTGCCACTGCGACGGTATCTACTCGGCAAGGAGATACCATGGTGATGAGTGAGACGATGGTCCCCGAGAGACCATACGGTGAGGGGTCCTGGAACGCCAAGCCCCTAGGTGAAGGAAAAAGGGCCCTGCCGCCTATAAATCTTGGCACCGAGACCAGCGAGAGGCTTTGACGTGACCTCAGCTACCACGCCGCAGTACACACTGACGACTTCCCAGTCGGAAAGGGTTATATACTTCGCTGGGTCTATTCGCGCTGGCAGAGGTGACGTAGGCATTTACGCCGATCTTATTCAGCACCTGTCCGGATACGGACAGGTAATAACCGAACACGTCGGCGACTATTCCCTCTCGATCTCGGGCCAATGCCATCTTAGTGATCGTTTCATCCATGACCGCGATCTCCGCTGGTTGAGAAGCTCCGACTTTGTAGTTGCGGAGGTAACGAATCCTAGCCTTGGAGTGGGATATGAGATAGCTACCGCTATCTCTTGGCGCATCCCGGTTATTGCCCTCTATCGCGGGGGGAAAGGTGCACTTTCAGCAATGATCTCAGGAAGTCCAGATATTGAGACCCATGTCTACGCAAACCTGGACGAGGCGAGGCGCATTATTGATGCGCGACTTGGTCAGAAAGTAGATGGAGTTGCCGCCCGATGAACCGTAATATCACGCACGCGCTTGTGAGCGTATTGCGGACAATCGTATCCGAAGGTGAGTTAGTGGTCGCCAGGGGGCAAGAGCAACGCGAGATCCTTTCAAGCCTGACAAAGATAAGAAACCCCTGTGAACGCTTTCTCGTGGTGCCCGGTCGACGAAACAATGTTTTTGCTCAACTGGCGGAAACAGCCTGGGTTCTAGGCGGACGCGACGACCTAGAATTCTTATCATTCTATCTCCCGCGTGCCAAGGAATTTTCTGATGACGGGAAGACTTGGCGAGCCGCATACGGCCCAAGGATCCGCAACTGGGGAGGGCGAGTGGATCAGGTTGCTAACGTTGTTGACCGGCTGACGGAAGACCCAAACACGAAGAGGGCAGTCATCTCGATCTTTGACCCGGGCAGCGACTTCCAATCGACCAAAGATGTGCCCTGCAATAACTGGCTACAATTCATCCAGCGGAACGGACGACTGGACCTACATGTGACAGTTCGCGCAAACGACGCCATTTGGGGTTTCAGCGGTATAAATTTTTTTGAGTGGAGCGTCCTGCTCGAAATCATATCCCGTACCCTCGGGTGGGAAGTGGGGACGTTGTCCTGGTACGTAGGCACCTTCCATGTATACGATCGCCATTACAAAGTCGCTGAGAGGCTGTGCCTTACTAACGACTTACGAAGCCCTTATGAGTTCGGCATTGTCCCCACAAGGATTGAGACTACTGTTGGCTCCCTTGATCAAACCATTACCGAGCTATTCGCCGCAGAAGAACAGGCCAGAGCGGGCAACTTCGACGCTGCGAGGAAAATAGAAGTCAACATTAAAGACCCGTTCTTTAGATCGACGGCCACTATGCTCCGCCTGTACAACGCGCTAAAGACCGAGCATGATGCATCCAAGATCAGAAAGGTCTTAGAAGATCTCGGCGACACCGATTTCTACATCGCAGCTGCCGAGTATCTGTGCAGAGCTACGTCATCCCGAACATCAAGCTTGGCAACCACCCCAATACAGCAGGAGTTCTTTGCTTATTTTGATAACCGAGTCGAGATGCAACGCCAGCACATATAGTGCTTGGTGACATACGTAGAAAGGAGAACTGCACTATGCTCCTGGCTGGGCATGTGCGAGTAGAGAACCTATCAGAGTCCAAATTGTTCATTGCATCGGCACTGATGAACTCATCTGGCGGTGGGCTTATGATGGCCTTTCTCCTCATATACTTCGATCGCACGACAGCGCTTGGCCTAGCTGCCATCGGAGTGGCAATTACTGTAGGTCGTTCCATCGCGGCGCTCGTCCCAGCGCTGATTGGCGGCACACTGAACCGCATTGGTCCCCGCAGAGTAGCAATGCTCGGCGATGTAATCACTGGGATTGGGTTTCTATTGTGCCTCTGGGCGAATAATGTCTTGGTGATCGTCGCAAGCCAACTGTTGGCACAGGCGGGATCGCATATGTTTTGGGCAAGTAGTCGCGGGCTAGTGGGTCTCGCCTCACAGGGAAAGACTATGCAGACCTGGTTCGGTCTGATCGGGTCGATTCGGAATGCGGGATTGGGCCTCGGAACGCTACTTAGCTCAGTCGCCTTCTCGATGAATTCTCCCAACGTCCTACATGGCATTGTGCTGGTTTGCGCAGTGCTATACTTTGGCTCCACGATTGCTCTCCAGCAGTGGCGTCCTATGGGTGAATCGTGTGCAAGTCCCAACGGCACTGAGGTGCATGTCAAGGCCAGTCTTTGGAGTGTCCTCACTGATGGGCCCTACCTGCGGCTGTTGATACTCAATTTTGGTTTAGTACTGGCCGCGATGGTGATTCCGTTGATCCTTGCCATATACATCTCTGAGCAACTTGGGCTTCCAGCAGTGCTAGCCGGCTTTCTTGTCGTCGCGAACACCGTAATTGTGGCGCTACTGAGCACCCACGTCGCCTCGTGGACTCGAAGGTGGTCCGCTGAGCAGAACATCAATATCGGATACGTACTAAACCTTGCGTCTTTCGCCGTATTTTGGGCGGCTGCTGCGATGGCCAGCGTGTCGATTGCAGTAGTTTTTGTGATTTCACTCGCCATGATTATTTACACGGCCGCGGAAATGGTTTCAACGCCAGCGTCGAATGTGCTAAGTCTGACCCTGGCTCCCCAATCAAACAACGGGCAGTACATGGCAGCATTCCAGATGACCTGGTCCATCGGAATGACCTTGTCGCCGGCGTTGTTTGGCTGGCTTCTTACAACAGGGCCTCACGCGACCTGGTTTACATTGATAACCATAACCCTACTCTGTTTCTCGGCTACCACTGTGAAAAGAAAGGAAACGAAGATCAGTGAGTAAAAAGCTTACCTCGAATAAGGTTAATCTGCTCGTTATTGAGCCAATGGGGGCAAGCGGGGAGCTCCTTTTAAAAGCAGTCAAAAAGCGGGGCTTTCGCTCGATTGTTGCTACTACGCCGGAAGTTCACGAGACTAGTCTTGCGAACTTCAACGAGCTTATTGACGAGGCTATCTATGTAGATTTTTCAAACATTTCAGACTCCGTGCAGAACCTGGTTGCAGCGAATGACTTGTACTCTTTCTGTGGCGTTGTGGTCTCCTGGGAGTTTCTTACGGAGGTTGCGGCCAGAGTCGCTGACGCGCTCGGCTTGCGTGGACCTGACGCGAGTCTTTCTCGTGCGCGGCGAAACAAGCATGAGATGGGGCAGGTCTGGGAGGCCAACAGCTGCGCGACTCCGGCTCTCATCGCTGCCGTGGATCCCGATCATGGTCGTTTGGGGGGCGTGGAGAGCTTTTCATACCCCCTCGTTGTCAAACCCGCCGAGAATTCGGCATCCTTCGGCGTCTCTGTCATAACGGAGGCATCGCAGATGGAGGACGCCGTGAAAGCAGCTAGCCGCTGGACACACGAGTTTCCGCACAACATCCCATTTGATCGGACTGTGCTCGTGCAAGAGTATCTTCCCGGGCAGGAGTTCAGTGTAGAGGCCGTCTCCGATGAAGGACGATACTTTACCTGGGGTGTAACTATGAAGTTCACCACTAAGGGCACCGCCCGTGCAGAAACCGGGCATATTTTTCCAGCGCCAATCTCGTCCGAACTTAGGGACAGAATCCTTGAGCTTGCTTATCGTGGCACTAAGGCGATTGGAATTTCCAGCGGTATTAGTCATACAGAAGTCAAGCTTGATGAATCCGGAGAGCCCTATCTCATAGAAAGCGGTCCCCGTCCTGCAGGTGATTTCATTCCCAAGCTGGTTGAAATTGCTACGGGTGAGAACCCAGTTGAAGTCTATGTGGAACAAGCGACTCGCGGACTTCCAGCCGACTTCGTCCCGATGCGCGCCCGCAAGGCTGCTGCCATTAGTTTCCTTTCAGCGCCAGTATCGGGCACCCTTCAGAGTATCAACTTTCCGAAAGACCTTCCGGGTGCGTCTGTTCTTGATACGCGGGTCACCGCAGAGTTTGGAACTGATGTCGCCCCCGGGTCGACCAACATGGACCGTGTTGGGTGGGTGATGTTTGAGGCTGCCACGCCTGAAGGTGCCTATGCCGCGCTTTTAGAGTGCGAGGCTGAAACTCGGGTTGTGGTGTCATGACAACCCGAACCCTGGCTATCCGATCTCTCGACTTGGCCCAAGCAGCACCATTCCTGCAGCGCGCTTGGAGTCATGTTAGGGATTCAGAGCCTTCTCCAGAACTGTGGGTGTCTGACCAGCCTGAATCTGAGATGACATTGCCTGGTGCGACAAAGGTGGTTTCTGCTATTCCTGCCGTTACATTGTCATCTAGCGAGTATGGAAGTCTGGTTTCGTGGTCCATCCCTAACGAACGCACCCTGGAAGACGTTTCGCTGGCCGCTGCTGGTACGGCTGTAGTTCCTGGACCGCTATCGGCGGTATATACTTTAGCTGATAAGCGAGCCGCCAAAGGGCTGTTCCAGCGTTTTGGTATTCCCACTCCAAAGTCAACTGTGATCGATAGGGGGTTCATCGAAGGTGGCCTGCTGAATGTTAATTATAGGCGCCATTTTGAAAGGCGAGTTGTCAGTGAGCTTAGTTTTCCGCTCATTGTTAAGCCGGTTTGGGACTGCATGGGGCACGGTGCATCTGTTGTGTTAACCGAGGAACGACTGGCTTTTCAGCTGTCGGCTGCGGGATCTCGTGATCTTCTTGTGGAGGAGTTTCACTACGGTGAGGCTGGAAGTATAGAGATTCTCGGTGAGCCCGGCGACTATCAGTTTCAGCCCCCTTGTTGGACCGGTGGAAGCATTGAAGGATTGACCGCTAATTTCGATACACTTAGGGTTGCGCATCCTGATCTTTTCGCCGCGGCACTCGGGCCCGCCCTCGAAGACTCACTCCGATGTCTGCTCGATTCTTTACAGTTCCGCGGGTCCTGCTGTGTTGACTTTGTCGTTTCGAACAGTGAGGTCAACGTTCTTGAGATTAATCCGAGGGTAAGTGGTGCCTCCTGCTTGAGTGCTGCCGCCTCCGGTTTGGATGCTTTCTACGCATCCTACGAGATCGCGAACTCGCGTTGGAGTGAGAGAAGCGTGAAAATGTGCGGTTCGGGCGCTGCCATTCAAGCCGGAGGAACTTGGGCGACTAGAGTTGAGGAACAGATCCGAGAACTTGGAGTTGAAGTGGAATGGTTTCGAGACCAGAAGATAGTTGTTGACGGCGTTGCTTCCCGGAGCGTAATTATTGGCGCTACTTTGGGAGATGTTGAAGCTATCGTCTCTGCCGTTGGTCAAGCACTCCCATAATCAGATAGACCCTGGCTGCGACTAGGAACCTGAAGGACCCGGTCCTCTTACTCGGATCTGTCCATTTATTGGTGTGTGGGGTCCGGTCCGACTTGACTCACTTTAGTGAACCGCCCTAGGTTTCGTGCTGGTCCTTGTCTTTGTTGGAAGGGCAAGCCCAGTGTTCGTAGTGTAGTGGGTGGTTTCGGCTTGGGCTGGGGTGATGTAGCCGAGGGTGGAGTGGAGTCGGCGGTTGTTGTACCAGTCGACCCATCCAGCGGTGGCGTATTCGACGTCGGCGAGGGTTTTGTAGGGGCCGTTGATGGTTTCCATGAGGGCGTTGTCGTAGGCGTCAGCGACTGTTCCGATGGAGGGGGGTGATCTGTTCGAGGGCCAGGTGCTGGGTGAATCGAATCGATGTGTATTGCGACCC
>JBHAEB010000150.1:0-14245 GCA_041855345.1 Arachnia sp.
AGAACCGGCTGCCCGTAGGCGTAGAAGATCTCCGGCGGCTCGGTCGCGAGATAGGTACGCCAATTCCTCGTCGGCGCGGTCCGCCCCTGGTCGTCCACCGCGATGAAATCGATGGCGTAGGTAACACCGAACAGTGTGGTGCCGTGGCTGGGCACCCGGCGAGCAGGGCTGTTGCGGGCCAACCAGCGGCCACTAAAGGGTAGGCGCCCCATGACGCCCTCGTTGGGCGGCAACTTGGGTGGGGTAGGGGGTGTCATGGCGCTCACAACTCCTAGCTTCTCACGTCCAAGTATGCGGGCAAGGCTCGCCGGGATGGTTCTTTGGGGCGTTCTGGAAGTGGTGTCCGGGCTGTTGATGCGGCAACAAGGACGCCGCCCTCGACTCGGCCGCCCGAGTCCTCACCGAGGTCGAGTTCGCCAACGATTCTGCCGATTAGTTCGAGCTGCGCCACATCATGCAAGCAATGGTCCCGCAATTCCTCGCGCTGCTGCGCCAACCCCACTCCGCCCCGCTCATCGGCCGATCCGACCTGCGGGCCACCATCAAATTGGTGTTCGAGGGCTGCCTTCTGGGGACCCTGAAGTCCTTCCATGAACAACTGGCCCCATACGCCCCAAACCCTCCCGATTCCAACCTTCCGCCGCCGCAAGAGAAGAGCCGCTCCCTGCCGCACCGGTGGTGCCGCTCGACGGCTCTTCCTCCCAGGTGCCCGGCCCAACGCTGGCCTGGCAATCGAGACCACGACTAGGCGTCCGGGCCTTCGCTGGCCCCTAACACCCGTGTCAAGGCGTTGGAACCTTAGACTCGCCGTCGTCGACCTGCTCGATGTTTCATACGACCTGCTTCTCGTCGTGGGCATCATCACCCTGGCAGTGGTCCCCGCCACCAAGGAGGGTATCGCGGCCATCCGCCACCGCCTGAGTAGCCGCTCATCCCATAGGGCACCCACGCCTGCTAAAATGACTTACGTGGGGCATGTGGTAAGCGTAAGCAGCAAGGGTCAGGTGGTGATTCCCTCGTCGATCCGCTCGGAACTGGGGATCGCTCAGGGGGATCGGCTGGAGTTGCGCGTGGTTGACGGAGCGCTGCTGCTCCGCAGAGCCATAGGTCTGGATGAGTTGACGGCATTGGCTCAGTCTTGGGTCGATCCCGAAATCGAACCGATCACTGATGCCAGCCAGTTCTACCAGCAACACCGGGAGCAGCCGTGGCGCTAGCCGGGTCCTTGGACGCCAACGTCGCGTTACGCCTGTTGCTTGGCGATGTGCCTGAGCAACGAAAACAAGCAAGGAAGTTGCTAACTCGTGGCGAGTTTCAACTCCCAGACGTGGCCGTGGTGGAAATGGCGTACGTCCTCACCGCGGGCTACAAACTCACTCGGGAGCGTGCCTCGGTGCTGCTTGGGGGGCTCATGGCACAGTCCATGATCTTGTCCTCGCCGTATTGGGAGGCAACCTTCGAGCTGTGGACGCAGCGCCCCAAGCTGTCACTCGAAGACTGTCTCTTGGCCACCCAAGCCGAGGCAGTAGCTAAGGCTCCGCTGTGGACTTTCGACCGCAAGCTGGCCAACCAGAGCTCAGCCAAGCTGGTTCCTGCCAACGACGAGTGATGCCGCCGGGTTCTGTCCTGGGTAAAGGAAGAGCGCCCGCAGTCAGCGAGGCTGCGGGCGCCCGGTAAAGTCGCGACGGCTTAGGACTTGACCCAGCCGATGTCCTCCTTCGGGATGGTCACGAACACGGTGGCGCCGTAGTTGGCCAACCCCTTCTTCACCGCCACGATCTCAGGCCCGTTGTAGTAGGGCATGATGCCGTAGGTGGCGAAGACCTCCCGCTCCAAGGCGTTACCCGCCTTGAACTGCTCCTCGGCGGTGGGCAGCGCCTCCACCTCGGCGATCTTGGCGTCGATCTCGGGGCTGCCGGTGCCCGACATGTTGAGTGGCGACTGGGTGCCGTAGAAATAGTCGATGTAGGCCACGCCATTGGGATCGGCGAAGGAGAAACCGGAGGTGATGAGGTCAAAATCCCGCTCGTTGAGGATGGTGGCCCAATCCGAGGCTGGGCGTTCAGTGACGTTGAGTTCAACGCCAATATCCTTCATCATCTTCTGCAGTGCGACGGCCTGTGCCTTGTCCACACTGGCTTCCCCGATCACCACATAGGTGAGAGAGAGGCGTTGTCCGTCCTTTTCCCGGATGCCGTCCGAGCCAACCGCCCAGCCGGCAGCATCCAAAATGGATTTGGCTTCATCCTGGTTGTAGGTGACCACCGAACCGAAATTGTCCTCATAGACGTCCTGAACCTGGAAGGTCAGAATCGATCCCGGCGGCTCCTCGGTGTAGTTCAGGCCATTGAAGCGGATCGAGGCCAACTGGCTGCGGTCGATGCCGGTCATGATCGCCTTGCGCACCTCCAGGTCACCAAGCAAGGGGGCGCGCGAGTTGACGGTGATCAGGCCCTGATACGGAGCCATCGCCTTACGGATCTCCACGGCATCACCCATGGACTGCGCGGTCGCCAGGTGATCCTTGTTCGAGACGCTCGCGGCATCGATTTCACCGGCCTGGAAAGCGTTGATGACTGCTTGGCTCTCCATCTTGCGATAGGTCACCTTGTCCAGCTTGGCCGGATTTCCCCACCACTTGTCGTTGCGAACGAAGGTGACCACACCCGTGTCGAAGTCCGCCGAGCCGACGGTGAACGGCCCGGCCCCCCACTCGGGCACGAGCTTGCCCTGGTAGGCGGTGTCGAAAATCTCTGCCGATGTGATGGCCGGGTGCAGCAAGATCCCGAACATGTTCTGCCACCAGGGATAGACACCATCGAAGGTCACCACTACCTGCTTGTTCGACTCGCCCGCCTCTACGGAGGTGACCCGCTCATAGCCGTCGGAGCCGTTGATCGGATAGTCCTCGGTGCCGCGCATGATTCGCCAGGTGTTTTGATACGCCGCCACATCGATGGGGGTGCCGTCATTGAACACGGCCTTCTCCACCACATTGAAGGTGAGCACCAGATTCCCGTCGACGACCTCGTCAGTGACGCCGGTCAAGTAATTCGGGTCGACGCTCCAATTGCCCTTTTCGTCGAGGCGATAAAGGCTCGGGTTGTACCATTCCCAGATCTGCGCGGTGCTCCCGGTGAAGTTCGCGTGGAAGGTGTTCATTTGGCTGTTCAGCTCGTTGATGGGCAACACGAGCTCGCCGCCGTCTTGCACCTGATCCCGATCGGTGGGGTTGTATTGACCAGTCAGGCTGATCTCCTCGCTCGGCCCTTCGCTACTCGATCCACCACCCGACGAACAAGCCCCCAGCACCAACGCCATGACCGTCATCGCGGCGATGCTGGCCTTCTTGAATGATGCCCTCATCAGGCACTCCTTTCTGCCGCGGAGCCAGGCACGCCGCTGCAAGGAACACCCTACGCCAGAGCAGTTTGTCGCGGGGCGAGTTTCGAATTTGTTTAGCGACGCTCCCGCGCCGCCACCGGATCCGGGATGGGGATCGAAGACAGCAGCTTCTGGGTGTACTCGTGGGTGGGATGGTCGAAGATCTCATCGACTTCCCCCTCCTCCACGAAGACGCCCTTGTACATCACCGCCACCCGATCGGAGAGATGCCGCACGATCGACAGATCGTGCGCCACGAACAGGTAGGACAGGCCCAACCTGCGCTTGAGATCCGCCAGTAGGTTGATCACCCCGGCCTGGATGGAGACATCCAACGCGGAGACCGGCTCGTCCAGCACGATGACCGATGGGTTGGTGGCCAATGCCCGAGCCAGACCGATGCGTTGGCGCTGGCCGCCGGAGAAGTGCCCCGGGAAGCGGTCGATCTGGGAGGCGTCCAAACCAACCAGTTCCATCAGTTCCGCCACCCGAGCCGCCACATCACCGTCGTAGCCCAAGGCGTGCAACGGCTCGGCGATGACCTCACGGACCGTCAGGCGGGGGTTGAGGGAACTCATGGGATCCTGAAACACCATCTGGATTGCGCGACGGGCGTTCCGGCGCTGCTTCGGGGTCATCTGCGCCGCGTCCTCACCACCCAGCAGCACCACGCCGTCGGCGGGATTCAAGTCCATGATCTCCAGCAGCGTGCTGGTCTTACCGCAGCCCGATTCGCCCACGATGGCCATGCACTCGCCCTCGCGGATGTCGAAGCTGACGCCGTCGACGGCGGTGACGGTGCCCACGCGCCGCTTGATGATCGCGCCCTTGATCAGGGGGTATTCCTTGCGCAGGTCCCGCACCTCCAGGGTGACCTTGCGTTCCTCGCGGGGCACGCCGGCGAAGACATCCTCGGAGAGCACCGGGGCCGCGAATATCGGCTTGTCGTCGATCTTGCCGTGATCGATCTCGCGGGCCCGCACGCACGCGGACAGGTGCTCGCCCTCGTCGTGGACCTGCACCATGGGCGGCTCCGCCTCCAGGCACTGCGGCAGCGCCACCGGGCAACGCAACGCGAACTGACACTGATCCTTCAGGTCCACCAGGATCGGTGGGTTGCCCACGATCGGGATGAGTGGCTCCGCGCTGGAAACGTCCGGGCGGGGTGTGGAACCGAGCAGGCCCACGGTGTAGGGCATGCGGGGATGCCCAAACAGGGAAAACACATCCGCGTGCTCGACGGCGCGGCCGGCGTACATCACCAGCACATCGTCGGCGGTTTCGGCCACCACCCCCATGTCGTGGGTGATCATGATCGTGGCGGCACCAGTTTCGCGCTGGGCGGTGCGGATCACCTCCAGGATCTGCGCCTGGATGGTCACATCGAGTGCCGTGGTGGGCTCGTCGGCGATAAGCACCCTTGGGTTATTGGCGATCGCGATGGCGATGACCACCCGCTGCCGCATGCCGCCGGAGAACTCATGCGGGAAAGATTTCACGCGACGTTGGGGCTCCTCAATGCCCACTAGGTCTAACAGTTCGATGGCCTGCTTGAGGGCCTGCTGTTTGCTGACCCGCTGGTGGGCCTGGATCGCCTCCACCAGTTGGGTTCCGATGTCGAACACCGGTGTCAACGCGGACAGCGGATCCTGAAAGATCATGCCGATGCCGCTGCCGCGCACCTTGGACAGTTGACGGTCGGTCTTGCCGATGAGTTCCTCGCCGGCGAAGGACACCGAGCCGGACACCTTCGCGTATTGCGGCAGCAGCCCCATCACCGCCATCGACGTCACGGACTTGCCGGAACCGGATTCGCCCACGATCCCCAGCGTGCGGCCGGGATAGAGGTCGAAGGAGACGCCGCGCACCGCGTTGACGATGCCCGCCTCCGAGGGGAAGGAAACTTCTAGGTCACGGACCTTGAGGATGGCTTCGTTGGTCATAGTGTGCCTCCGGCCTTCGAGTTCGGGTCAAGCGCGTCGCGAAGCCCGTCGGCGACGAACGCCATGGAGACAGTCAGCAACGTCAACACCCCGGCGGGGAAATAGAACTGCCACGGCGAGGAGATCATGGAGGAGGTGCCACCCGAGAGCAGGGTGCCCAGTGACACGTCGGGCAGCTTGACGCCCAACCCCAGGAAGGACAGCGCCGTCTCCGAGTTCACGGTGGAAACCACGCCCAAGACGAAGTAAATGATCAGCAGGGAGCCGATATTGGGCACCATGTGACGCACCACGATCATCGGGCGCGACACGCCCATATAGCGGGCGGCCCGCACATAGTCGTGCTCGCGGATGGACAGCGAAAGAGACCAGATCACGCGGGCGGAGTAGATCCAGCCGAACGCAATCAGCACCACGATCAGCATCCGCCAATCACCGCCGGAATCGGCCACCAGCAGCGCGATCAGCAGAAACGTGGGGATGGCCAGGCCGAAGTGGATGATGGTCAGCACGATCTTCTCGGTCCATCCCCCATAGAGGGCCGCGCCGGCACCGACGATCGCGGCGATCAGCGTGGTGAAGAAGGAGACGGTCACCGCGATGATCAGCGAACGCCCCAAGCCGTGTGCCGTCTGGGCGAACAAGTCGTTGCCGGCGTCCGTGGTGCCGAACCAGTGCTCGGCACTCGGGCCGGTGGAGATATTGAGGAAGTCCGGTTCGTCGAAGGCCCAAGGGGTCAGGTACTGCCCGAAGAGGGCTAGGCACACCAGCAGCAGGAAGATCCCCAACCCAACCACGGCCTTCCGGTTGCGGAAGTAGCGCCTGGTGTAGAGCTTCAGCCGCGATGTGCCCCGCGCCGCCACCGGCGCACTCAGGGCCTTGACCTGTTCGTCGTGGAGTTGCTCGATCTCTTCGGCGAGTTCCGCCGGGACCTGATTGACTTCCAACTCGGGGTTCTTGTCGATCATTTAGCTCACCCGCACTCTGGGGTCTAAGGCGACGACGACGATGTCGGCCGGATCGCCGAAATGGCGGTCATCAAGGCCCCGAAGGCGGCAACAGCCACGGCACCGTTCACGTCGTTCTTGGCCATGGTTTCAATGAAATACCTACCCATGCCGTTCCAGGCAAAGATGGTCTCCGTCATCACCGCCCCCGTGAAGATCCCGGGAATGGAGAACGCCACGGAGGTGGCCACCGGGATGATGGAGGTCCGAAGGGCGTGCCGACGGATGGCGGTGCCCCTGGTCAGGCCCTTTGCCCGGGCAGTGCGCACATAGTCGGCGTTGAGGTTGTCGAGCAGGAGGCTGCGCTGGGTCATGTGGTACCCGGCGTAGGAAATGATCACCAGGGAGATGGTGGGCAGCGCCAGATGCTGGGCAAAGTCGATGAGCTGCGGGATGAAGCCTTGGACCTGCGGGTTTGAGGCACCGGTGACGTAGAAGATCCGCGTTCCGGCCAGCTCGTTGATCTTCAGCGCCACGGCAACCACCACGACAGAGGCCACGACGATATGGGTGTTGAGGGCGACGATCGAGATCCCCTGCCACACGTTGTCGCTCACCTTGTACTGACGCGAGGCGGTATAGACCCCCACTGCCACCCCAATGATCACGGACAAGATGGTGGCCAGCAGCAACAGCTGCGCCGAAACCCAGATCCGATGCGAAATCTCGTCATTGACAAAATTTCCAAGCGGGGAATATCCCCAATTCCATCGCAGGACCACCCCGGTAATCCAGTTCCACCAGCGTTCCAGCAAGGGGGTTTCAGGATTGAGGTTGTACTGCTGAAGCAGCTGCGCGATCTGCTCCGGGCTGAGCGGGGGCCTTCGCCCGACATAGTTGGAGCGCGGATCCAGGAATGCCGCGGCCAGGAAGTAGGCCAGGTTTGTTGCCAGGAGAACAATGAGCGCCCAACTCAGTGTCTTTCTGACCAAGTATTTGATCATGTGGAGCCTCCGGCTAGCGATGAGCAGCCGAGTGAGGACGGCGCCCCTCTTGTGTCTTGCGGCAACGATAGATCACAACGGGGCCGGGTGGCTGGCGAGCGCCAAACTCCGAACCGGGTGGAGCCACGTGCCGAGAGATGGATGGTTGACTTCAAGTGCTTGGCGTCTCCTAGGGTGGGGCATGTCCAGCCGTTACTACTTGATCAGCGAGAATGCCGCACTGTGGGGTCAGGGGGCAAGATCCCGGCGTCCACACCAACGAGTTGATCCCGTTTGACAGGCTGATCCTGTTCGGCCACGAAGCGTTGGCCTGATGGGCCTTAACACCTTCCTCGCGCGGGCCCGGCCCGCCATCCGCCGAACCCCTCAACATAGCTGCACCGCAGCAGCGACTGCTTTTCGTCGTTCACCGGAAGCTTCATCGTCGTCGCCGATAGCGTCTGGGCAACAGGATCCAATCGATGTTGTGTCGTCCCAGCATGAGTGCGGACCTCCGGGAGGGATCTGATGTGAACTGATCGGAACCGCCGCCAGGGGTCCTGACCAACGGGTTGGGCAGGTCGATGCTCAGGACACGGCCCGGGGGTTCTGCCAACGCCAACAAGGCGCCGACCTGGTCTGCGGGCAGCGCGACCGGGGTGCAGCGAAAACCGTACCCCTTGAGCGTCCATGAAGCATGCTCATACGACGATCAGCAAACCCCAGTTTCCACCTGCCAAGAAGACGGTGGCGCCTTGACTCCTGGGCCGATTAAGCACGAATGGGATCGGAGGTCGTCTCGTTCATCAGATACCGCTACCCGCATCACGACTCTCTACCAGTAGCAGCGACGTCATACCCATCCACAACCAGTCTTTATTTGTTTACGTCGAGTATTCGGGGTTGGCTCAACCCGTTAGGATTATGGAAAATCGTCGAAACAATGAAAATTCGCAAAAGAAGTCCGGTTGCCCCAGGAGATCACCATGGATATAACGCTGTTTAATTTCCAGACATTTTGGGAGGCGAACACTGACGAAGATTACCGCGAAGACACTATCAGGATGTCTATTGCACTTATGACATTCCTCAAAAGAAATGACCTACTTGTTGACATCGAACCCTTCAATGAAGATGGCTCCATTAAAAGAGATTTGATCATCCGAAAATCGGATGTAACCGATGAAGGGTTCCAGTTATTTGTTAAACCCGTAAACAGCTGGTGGGATGCTTTGGATAGGGGAACCCCGCCTGAAAAAATTACTATTTTGAGGAACGGGTTAAGAAGAATTCGTGCTGCGAAACAGTAATTTCATACTTTGAGGCGACCTCTAGCACCTAAGGGGTGGTGGTGAGGTGGTTTGATGACCTGTCGGACCGTCCAAGCGCTCCTACGCTTCAGCCGGTGGCGGGAGGTCACTGGGAAGGGCGGCTCATTTCGGCGAATTTTGCGGCCTTCTCCGGGTCGCTGAGAGTGCGGTTGCGGGCAGCGTCCTCCTTGGTCGCCTGGTTACCTCCGATGACATGGTCCAGGCCCGCGAAGAGGGCGTCGAGTCCCTGCCGTGCGACTTCAGCGGGGTCGTTCTTCCAGGAGTTATCGCCGAACTTCGTGTTGTCCATCTTGGCGGTGTGGTGGAAGTCGGTCGCCGTGGCGCCCGGTAACAGAGCCGTCACGCCCACCCCATGCTCCTTCATCTCCTCACGCAGCCCCTCCGCGAAGCTCAGCATGAACGCACGGGTCGGGCCATAGATCGACTCATAGGGCGTGGGTGTTAGGGCGGAGCACGACGTAGTGATGAGGATCCGGCCGGACTTGTTGGCGGCCATGTGACGCACGACGTGCTTGGCCAGGCGCACCTGCCCAGTCACGTTGAGGGCGAGCATGTGCATCTCCTCGTCCAGGTCGGTGTCGAGGAAGGCCCCACCCAGACTCTTGCCCGCATTGAGGCAAGCCACATCAAGCGGACGGCCCAACTGCTCCACCGCAGCCCAGACCTGTTCGATGCCGTCGACCGTTGCGAGATCCGCCTGAACCGGGAAGACCTCGACCCCGGAGATCTTCTCGCCTAGCTGGTGGATCCGGTCACCGGAGCCGACGCCGATGATGTCGTAGCCCCGTTCGGCGAGCTGCAAGGCCAGCTGGAATCCGATCCCGGCGGAGGCGCCAGTGACAAGTGCGAGAGTCATATTGCGAGGCTACCCAACGGGCCAAACCCCGGAGGAACCACGGCGGTGTGAGCCGACAAGATGGGTGTCAATGATCCCGATCGCCTCCATCAGTGCGTACATCGTGGTGGGGCCGACGAACACGAATCCTTCCCTGCGCAGCGCCTTAGCCAGCGCCACAGACTCTGGCGACTTCGTGGGGATCTCGGCAAACGTGCGCGGCGCTGGCGTCTCGTCGGGCTGGAATGACCAGACGAATTCGGCCAGTCCGCCTGTGTCCCGCAGCCGGATCGTGGCCTTCGCGTTCGTGATCGCAGCCAGGATCTTCGCCCGATTCCGCACAATTCCCGAGTCCGCCATCAGCCGCTCGATCTCGGCATCCCCGTAGCGGGCGACCCGTTCGGGATCGAAGCCATCAAACGCGGCGCGAAACGCGGGCCGTTTACGCAGGATCGTCGCCCACGACAGGCCCGCCTGGAACGCTTCGAGACTGATGCGCTCGTATACCCCCTGCTCATCACGCACCGGCATACCCCACTCAGTGTCGTAATAATCGCGCAGCAGCTCATCGACGCTGGCCCAGGCCGGGCGCGCGAGTCCGTCCTCACCGATGACAATGTCCGGATCGGCTACGGGTAATTCGCCGGGAGTCGTGGGGGTCAAACCTGAAATCCTTCGTCTGCTCGGTGCGGCGAGGGTGCCGCGACGTCAGCCGTCGAGTCCGGTGACGCACATGATGATGTTGATTCTTCCAGACTTCAAACCGGTGGCTGGAGTTGATCCACCGCAACCGCGACCTCAGGATCAAGCTGAACCGTTGTCCTCATAGAGCGATGATTACACCGCAGATTCAGTAGATGTGGATGGGATCGCATCCTCCACCCTTGGCGTCACCTGCGAGGACAAAGACCCCCACGGCCGATCCGGAATAGTTGATCGCGAACGCTTGCTCGCGGACGTCATGAGTCTGGGCACCTTAGGCTTAAAGCATGGACAACGCGGCGGGGCGGTGGAACCACAACATCCACTATTACCGGCTGATACTCGATGCCGTGCCTACGGGAGCGCGTTCCGCCTTGGACGTGGGATGTGGGAATGGTCTGCTCGCGGTGGTCGGGGTCGCACGGGCGAGCCGCCCGAAGGACATGATGCTCGGCCTGGTGGGCACGGTTCAGCATCGGTGGATGGCTCGCAAGTACGGTTTCTGGGAGCACTCAGCTCCGACGGTGTGGCCACCACCGCACGACTTCTTGACCGTCCGGCGGACGGCTGAACGAACGCTGCCAGGGGTTCGCTGGAAACAACTGCTCCTGTGGCGGTACGCGCTGATCTGGCGCAAATCGCCCTGAGTCGCGTCACGGGTTGGTCGCCTGAGCCGTGCCCTCGCCCTGTGATATCGATCGCTTACCGGTGAGCGACGCGAACCAGCCACGCCTCCTTGTTGGTGTCATCGGGTAGTTCCGGCCACGATCTCAGCGCAGTCTCCCTGTGCCGCTGCAGAAGAAGACAGGCAGTTGACTGGTCTACTCGTAGTACCTGGCCGCTTGGAGGATGTCGGCCAAGGTGCTCCAGCGCAGTGTTTCTCCTGCGCTGTCATGTGGCCTCCCGCGGTTTTGGTAGTAGCCGTCCATGTCCTCGATCCAGCCGTGCATGCCCTCTAAGAAGTCGCCTAGGGTGGCGTTTTCGAAGTCTTCCGCATTGGTCTGGTCGATGAATCGCCGCAAGAAGACCAGAAAATCGTCCCGGTCTTTGATCTCCATGATGTCCTTCAAATTCGCAGCTCTCGTCGGTTATAGGGGAACGACGCGGTCGGCACCCGGCAGGTGCTAGGGCCCGGCGGCTTCCACGACACCGAAGTCTACGCACCCTTCCTAGCGACCGAACCAGGCTGCGGCCCCAAAGGCTGATTATCTGACCTTGTTAGAGAGCAGAGTTTCAGACGGTCATAGGGCTATGCAGGCTAGCCGTGTTTCTCGTCACTCTTTAGCAGCCGCGCGAATCTTATGTAGCCCTTTTTCTAAAATGGTAATCTTTTCAGGCGACGTCCCCCTATCCAGGGCATTCCACCAGCTATTCACGGGTTTGAGAAATAGCTGAAGCCCTTCTTCCGTTACATTAGATTTGCGAATAACCAAATCTTCTTTCAGGGAACCATCTTCATTAAAAGGAGCGACGCCAACGAGTAACTCGTTATCAACAAGGAAGCGCATCAGCGAAATAGCCGCCCTGGTGACGTCTTCTTTATAGTCAACATCAGCACACCTCTCCAAGATCATCTTGTAGTCATATAAGATGAAATCCATCTATACGCCTCCTCAGAGAATCGAATATCTTCAAATCACGCCATCAACACGAATCAATCTTGGCCCGTCTTAGATAGGGTCTCTCGTGAGCGAGACCTAGACTTGTAGATCGGTTCACGCACGCTCTCGCCGCGGCCGCACCCACGAATCCTATACGAGACAGAACTCGTTACCCTCTGGGTCTTGTAACACGAGCCAGCCACTGAAGCCGTTATCCTCGGCCGGTTCCACACGCCCCACTCGGGTCGCACCCAACTCGATCAGCCGGGCGCATTCCGCCTCCAGCGCAGCCATCTGGTCCGCATCTTCACCTAACACCGGCACATCCAGGTGCAGCCGGTTCTTACCCGACTTCACTTCCGACACCTGCTGCAGGAAGATCC
This sequence comes from Arachnia sp., assembly GCA_041855345.1. Classification (GTDB taxonomy): domain Bacteria; phylum Actinomycetota; class Actinomycetes; order Propionibacteriales; family Propionibacteriaceae; genus Arachnia. Next base: position 12,110 of record JBHAEB010000150.1, read on the forward strand.
GAGGACGCAGCCCCTGTGGGTCAACAATCGCGTTGCGGGAGTTCCACAACTCCTCAGGCACCCCCCAAGCCACCAGCTGCTCCTCCCAGGTGTCCTTGTCAGGCGGAGTTTCACGGACATAACCCAAAACCGCACACCAGAAGTGGCCCAAAGCTAGAGGGTCGGCCGCGTCGATGGTCAATTGCCAGCGTGATCCACTCATTCAGCGATCCTATTGGCACCACCTCAGCCACCCGGCGTTGACAGCCAACAGGTGCTTCAGCTCGTCGGTGAAGCCCGAGACTGCACCTCGGCTTGCCGACGACCACTAGCCTTTATGCGTCTTCGAGTCAGGCACCCTCGCGCTTCCTCGTTATAAAGTTGTTGATTGCCGCTATTGCATCCGCGATCGCCCATAGCACAGGGAGAGAGGAGCAGCCAATGCTCTATCGCCTCACGATTGTCATGACAGCCCTCATTGCAGGCTTCATGTTGTCCTACTGCATCATCCTGGGCTCCTATTTCAATCATCTACTAGCAGAGAGAAGGGATGAGGGGTTCTCTGAATACTACACCCCCTTTAGGAAATCCAGACGGGCGGTCATCTGGTACCGATTAGTCTGTGTCCTTCAGATTTCCCTTGCCGCTCTTTCGTGCCTACTCAGCCCCCATGAACCTTTCCCAAAAATCATGGCACTAGCCCCCTTCATGGTCTTATTTATCTGCCATTGGCTAACTGGCTTCGGAAAGAGCGAAGAGCACATCAACTCCGGGCTGCCGATCGACCAACACCACCGCACCACCTATTTGAAGTGGAATATCCCTTTGCATGTATTCTACTTCTTAGTCTTTTTCCTAAGCGCACTGATTCAATTGATATACCTGTCATAGCGCATTGCCGAGGGGATCTGTGATTCCAGTCTGCGTTTCTACGAGCCACCTCACTCGCCAGATTCACCTACCTGGTCTGTCTCGAAATAGAGTCGCTACTTGGTCTCGACGCCCAAGAGTTGTTTCAGTTCGTCGGTGAAACCAGTGACCGTCACATCCCCTTCGAGGCGATGAAAGGTCTCCGGAGTGACACCCACCCACTGCATCTTCACCGTCCGGTCCCCAGATATGGTGATCCGTGTGCCGTCCAGCTCATACCCGGCGCTGCGGGAGACTCCCAACGAGGCCTCGTTGCCGACCACCGCATCGGATTCGGCCTTGACCGCCCCCAAGTGGTCGAAGGCGAAGTGCAGCATCAGCTTGCGCATCCGCACGCCCCAGCCGCGGCCCTGATACTTCAGCCCCAGCCAAGACCCAGAGGAGACCACCCGTCGCCGCTGGAAATCCTCGGCCATGACGTCCTGGATCCCAACGAGCACACCGTCGATATAGACCCCAAACGACAAACACCAGGCCTCCGGGCGAAGACTCCCCCGCCATGCCCAGTGCGCCTGCAACGCGGACCGCCGCCGCTGCTCCACGGGAACCTGATGCCAGGGGAACGCCCAGTCGACGGACTCGTCGGCGAAGATCGGGCCGGAGAGCAGGTCGAGATACTCGGGCATGTCCTCGTCGCGCAGCACCCGCAGCGTCATGTCAGCGTGGGTGATCCGCAGCCCGAACGGCGGGTACGCGACGCTAAGGGAATCGGTCATGAACTGCTCCTCTCTCGGCGCACCCTAGCGGGGGCGCAGGCCACGGATATATGTCTCGATCAACCAGCGCTCCCAGCCCTCGTCACCTTCATGATGTGGCAGCGGCCGGGTAATCGTGGCCAAACCAAGGAGAAACCTTTGGGTGTTGACCTCAGGCGCAACCAATCCTACGACCCGGGCATCTGCTAGGGCCTCTTCCACCCCAAGCAGACCCTCTTGGCGCAGCGCCAGCAGGTCAGCGGGCATCCCATTGACCGCCATGGCGGAGGTCAGTTCCAACAGGTCCACTCCGGGGCGAAGTTGCGCGATACCGCGCACGAACGACGTCCAGACCTCTTCGGGATCCCCGGTGCTGGCGGCTTGGCGTCGCTGATCCACCAGTTCCAGGATTCGTTGGCCGAAGTCTGAAACGACCGCCAGGATCAGCTCCTCCTGGGAGGCAAAGTTGCGATACAAGGTGGCGATCCCCACCCCCGCCGCCGCGGCGACGGCCGATAGCTTCAAGTCTCTG
>JBHAEB010000151.1:0-4981 GCA_041855345.1 Arachnia sp.
GCCCAAGATGAAGACCATGACGAAACGGGAGACCAGGAATAGCAACAGGCTTCCTTGCAGCCACCAGCCAGCTTCATGGGCGGAGGTGCCCACCACGTCCTGGGCGTAGATGATGCAGTAGGTCCAAGCACAGGTCTGAGCCGCGACGTTGAAGAACTGGGCGAATACTCCCCAGCGGTAGTGGCCGTTATTCCAGAGGCGTCCGAATCGGCCCCGTCCTTCGGTGGCAACCGGGGCCTCGGCCGGTGGCAACGGGAGTTTCCGGAAGGCGAAGAGTAGCCAGATCAGCACCAGTGCAGCCGCGATGCCCAGATAGGGGCCAAGCACCAGACCCAGGTCGGCCTCCTGTGCTGCGACGAGCTGCTCTTGGCTCATGATCGACTTGGATTCCTCTGGGGTCAGGTGCGGCAGGATCAGCACTGCCCCCATCAATACCCCAAGGTTGGCACCGATGGGGTTGAAGGCTTGAGCCAAGTTCAGCCGACGGGTTGAGGTCTCCTCATCTCCCATGGCGATCACCAGCGGATTGGCGGATGTTTCCAGGATGGATAATCCTGCGGCCAAGGTAAACAGCGCCAGCAGGAACATGGCGTAGGTCAGCATCTTGGCGGCAGGGATGAACAGGAATCCGCCGATAGCTGCCAAGCCGAGTCCGGTCAGCAGGCCCGCCTTGAAGCCGAAACGGGAGTTGATCATCGCAGCGGGGATGGCCAGCAGGAAGTAGGCGCCGTAATAGGCGAATTGCACCAGCGATGACTCAAACAAGGTCATGGTGAAGATGCTGCGGAAGACACCTACCAACACGTCGGTGAGGTTGGCGGCTGTGCCCCAGGCTGCGAAACACAGCAGTAGCAGGATGAAGGGAATCCGCAACTGTTTGGCCACGAGCGGGGGACGTTGGGTGGTTGGGGGAGCACTCATCGGATCTCCTATCCGGGCAGCCATGCCCGTTGGTGTCCGCACAGTCTAACTTTTGAACCGGCGTGTTTCCTTCGAATCGCAGAATTGTCACAGACCGCTGGCAGGCTTGATCTATGACTCAGAGCTGGTGGCTGGTTGTCTTGGGTGTCGGTTTCGTCGTGGCGACCTTCGGCGGCACTCCAGTGGTGCGGGGGATGTTCCGGTTGGTGGACTGGCAGGCACGACGTGAGGCTCAAGCCAACGCCCAGGCAGCTGGCGAGGAGGTCTGGGTGGACCTCGGGCTGGTGCAGGCCGAGCGCAGCTTGCCGGGAGGCCGATGGATCGGCTTGCTGGAGCGGGCAGCCACCTACGGTTGCATCGTCGCCGGAATGCCCGGCGGGATCGCCGTCGTCATGGTGGTCAAGGGGTTTGGCCGATACCCCGAGCTGCGCACTCCAGACATCGCCAAGGGGGAGCGCTTCATCATCGGCACCCTCGCCAGTCTGCTGTGGGCCGGAGCCTGGGCGATGCTAGTGCTGTGGCTGAAGTAATCCCGCTCTGGCTACCTATGACCTGACCGGGTTCCCGAGTCAGGTTGCGTTCCCCAGGAGCTAACGAAAGTCCACTATCCGGCTCCACAACCGGGTGGTATCTTGAGCTCACCTTCAAGGCGGAAAGGAGGCAAGGAAGCCAACATTGGACCTCATCTCGAACCCAACATTGCACCCGTTGACCACTGGCTGGCTGGTGGTTGGGTTCCCGAGGCTCCGACGGGCCTCTGGTAGCGGCGCAATCGTTAGTTCTCGTCAGTTTCACAGTACACGTGATATCTCGGTGACAGACTATTCACGCGGCTTTTGCGGTGCTGCCGGTCCCCAAGGTGCGAAGCGCATCTGTCTTTCCAGTTGATGAAATGAAGTTCCTATATGTCACGCTCTTGGTGGTGATGTACGGAATCACCCCATGGATCTCGCTCTTCGGTGAGGTCGCCGAACGGCAAGCTCGTGATCGAGAAATCGTTTATGGGCTGGGCCCATCTTTCGACTGGTCGGCAGCCAGGGAGTTGCCTGAAGCTTTCAGCCCGACTTGGATACAAAATGGGGGCACAGTCGCGCTCGCGGCGTGAGTGGTTCAAATGGGAGGTCATTGGTTCAGTTCAGGGAGAATGAGGTACTAGGGTGAAGATTTGCTGTGTAGAAGGGTGCGGCCAACCAGGAGCATTTACGACCCGCACGCGGCTGACGTGGTGTCTCGATCACCTCCATCAGCTTTACTCTCAGGGTGGCCTTACCTTGCTTGAAGAATTCACCAAGCCATCTGCCTACTTGCTGACTCGCTGTACGCGTTGCGGGTTTGAGGGGCACTACCGCTTCGAATATGTTCTTGACCGGTTGCAAGCCGGTGAATTCGTTTGCCGAGCTTGTTACTGGCGTGCGTGGGCGAAGGGAGCCCACGCCATGTCGGGCTGTTCAGATCAGCCCGTAGATATATCTACTGTCAAGAAGAACGCCGAGGCTCATGGCTACACATATCTGAGGCCACTGACGAATCCCAGCTTGAAGGATGATCCTCACGCCACGCTCTGCAATTTCTGCGGCAGGATCGAGGCGCAGCGAAATGGGGATATTGGTTGGGGTTGCCCCTGCCGACGGAACCCGAAGTCTGCAACTGCAGGAACCAAGAAGGTCCGAGGCGCTAACCTCCTCAAGAACTCCAGCAACCGAGCTGTCGAATGGTGGGATCACGACCGCAATGCGGAATCCCTCTGGGATGCGGCTACACTAAAAGCGCGCCGAGAAGCTTGGTGGTTTTGCCCTGAGGGGCACTCTTTCAAGGCTCGCATCCTAGATGTCACGAATGACTATTTCTCCTGCCCTGAATGTCAGGAGATTCGACGGGTATCCTGGGAAGAGAAAAGAGCTTCTTTTGCAGGTAAGACTATCGCCGATGTGCCCGAGCTGTTGGCCGCTTGGGACGACGACCTGTCTCCCGAAAATGTCCGAGTTGACGAGAACCACTGGGGTTCAGGCTATAAATTCCGGTGTCCTTCCGGTCACAGAAACACGCGCCAACCTCTCAGCTATCTGTTTGGGGGCTGTTCTGCTTGCAAGGCAATTAAGACCCGGAAAGCCAATGCGGAGGCTGCGACAGCTGACCCCTCCGCGAGCCGGTTGACACCGGAAATCAGCAGCCAGTGGCATCCCACCAAGAACGGCAAGCTGCGCCTTGTAGACATCTCTCCCGAGTCCCGGCGCATGGTTTGGTGGCGTGACCCTGTCTGCGGACATGAGTTCCAAGCCACTCCCCGAGAACGCGATAAATATGAGCGGTGGCGCTGCCCGGTGTGCCATACAATCCTTGATTCGCTGGCATACCACTATCCAGAGGTTGCCGAGGAATGGTCGCCAGACAATCCGCTCTCGCCGTGGGAGATCCGTCCGAACGCCTCGCAACTGGCTGAGCCACCCCTTTGGGTATGCAAAAACGATCCGGCTCATGTGTGGCGAGCCATGCCAGCAGCGCGAGTCAATGGGTCGCAATGCCCGGAGTGCATTGAAACAGGAAAATCGCGGATCGAGACCGAGTACTATTCAGCAGCCCTTGCGCACTGGGGAAACGCGAAATCTGGTTCCCGCATTCATTCCGCAAAGTTCCAGACTCACTCCTCCTGGACTGTTGATATTTGCGTGGATCTTCCATCTGGGAAACAGCTCGCCATCGAATATGACGGCTCGTACTGGCATCGCGACAAGGCGGACGTTGATCGCGTCAAGAGCTTAGATCTCCTAGCAGACGGGTTCCTTGTTGTTCGACTCCGTGAAGCCCCGCTCCCTTCGCTGAACATCGCACACCCGAACTACCGGGAAATCACCGTGTACCCCGGCGCCCAAGACCCTGTACACGATGTCGCAGCTATTGTTGAGACGGTCACTTGTTGAGTGAGATCGCCTGCGCCCTTCCGACCCTGAACGTGAACGTAATGGTACCGTCGGTACCTATTTCAGCGTGGTCGACGAGGGTGCGCCGCAGAGATGGGGTGAACTCGATGTGCTCAGCGTCGAGTTTGATGCTCCTATGGGTGTCAAGCGGTGTTGAGGTAGTCGCGGTAGGCGTTCGTGAGGGTTGTGTTGTGGCGGGTGCCGCATTCGAGTTCGCTGAACCGCCCTAGGTTTCGTGCTGGTCCTTGTCTTTGTTAGAAAGGTAGGCATTAAGGCTTGAGGAGATTGATGCCGTGGGTGTTGGTTCGTGCGCTGCGGTTGTTGGCTGGAGCATCGGGGCCAGTAGCTGGTTGTTGATGGCTGCGTGTGAGGCTGTGGCTCGGCAAGGTGCGGGTTGGGGTGGAGATGCTGCGTCGTTGGTGGGTGCAGGCTGAGATTGATGATGGGCTTCGTCAGGGGCTGCGAGTCAGGAGCTGGAACAGATCCGCAAGCTGAAAGCGGCCAACGCTCGGTTGCGTGAGGATGTGGCGATCCTGGAAGCAGCGACGGTTTTCTTTGCAGGCGGTGTCTTCGGCCTGAGTGAATCGCTGATTATCGAGTTCATTGACTCGATACGTCAGTCAGGGTTATGCGGTCGACATTGGTCTGCCGGGTTCTGCCGGAGGGCTGGGCTGCCAGATTGCCGCGCGAACCTACCGGGCTTGGAAGACCCGGCAGCCTTCTGCCCGGCAACTCAGCGACGCAGGGTCGTCGCAGCGATCGAGGCATTGGCGTGAACTAGCGATGCTCATGGGTGTTGGAAACTGACCTCAGAGGGCCTGTATAGGTGGTCGGAAGATGCTGGTGGCTCTAGATGCTGGTGGCTCTGCGTCGCAACAACGTCCCGGCAACCCCGGGAGCGGTGGATCGGGCCATGAAACACCTCGGGCTCAACGGGATACGACGGGGCGCAAAGGTCCGCACCACCATCCCAAGCAAAGACGGTCACCGTGCCGGGGACCTGCTCAACCGCGCCAGCGCCGAACCGGGTCTGGGTCACCGATTTCACCTAATGGGGGTGTCACCGGTTGGTGGCGGCTTCTGGCAGGGTCCACTGAGATTTCACTGGAACGGTGCGCGAGGATGGGATCTGGAGCTGATGA
>JBHAEB010000152.1:0-2681 GCA_041855345.1 Arachnia sp.
CTCTTCGCAATCCGGGGTGTAGATCTGGTCTGAACCCGCCGGCTTCCAAGAAGGCTTGAAGTGTCCAGGGTTTTATTCCGGGGTTAGGACGCAATGGGTGGTGCGTCGTGGTGGTGGTTGTAGGCGGTTTCGACTTCCGTGGGGGTGCGGTAGTCGAGGGCTTGGTGGAGGCGCGCGGTGTTCCACCAGTGAACTCACTGCATTGTGGCGATCTCGACGGCCTGGGCGGATTCCCACACGCGTTGGGAGTGGATGAGTTCGGCCTTGTACAAGCCGTTGACGGTCTCGGCCATCGCGTTGTCGTAGGACTCGCCGACGGTACCGACCGAGGCCCGCACCCCGGCGGCGATCAGCGCGTCGGAGTACGCCAAAGAGACATACAGGGGATCCCCTGTCGCAGTGGTGGATCAAGCCCTCGCCTGCGCGGCTGGCGCCGGTGGACACCAGCGCATGTTCCAAGGCCAACAGCGGCAGCGTCTGGGTGTGCAGGGATGAGGAAACCGCCCAGCCGACGATTCGTCGGGTGAACACGTCAGTGACGAACGCCGCGTACGCGAAGCCGCCCACGGTCCGTACGTAGGTAATGTCCGCAACCCACAGCTGATGCGCACGCTCGGCATGGAAATGACGTTTGACAAGGTCCGGCCACGAATCTGAAGGACAGGCACCGCGCGTGGTCACCGGTTTTCGTCCTCGCCGCACTCCCTGCAGTCCTGCCGTCTTCATGAGCCTGGCGACGTGGTCACGGCCCGCTTCCCAGCCGAGGCGGCGCATCTACTGATACATCTTGCGTACCCTTATACGCCGTAGTTCTCAGCGTGCAAACGCACCAGCTCTTCGGTAAGGATCTTGTCGCGCACGCTCCTGGCACTGGACGGACGCCTCTTGGCAGCTCGATAGCCTCGCGAGGTGATGAACACCGGCACTGCTGCCGCCAAGGTGCGACAGATGGCCTCAACCCCGAAACGGTCGCGGTGCTCGTCGACGAAACGGATCATCTCGTCGTGGGGCGGTCGAGCTCCGCTGCGAAAAAGCCGAAGCAGCCTTGAGAATCTCGTCAGCGCGTCGCAGCTCGAGGTTCTCCCGGCGCAGTCGGCGTAGCTCCTCCAACTCCGATGTGCTTACTCCCAGATCACGCCCGTCATCAACGCGCCGCTGCTTCCACCAGTTACGCAGCGTATGAGGCGAGACACCGCCCAAAGCCTGCCCGACCGCAACGCACGCCATCCACGCCGAGCACCGCTCGATACGGATCCTGTCCTCAATCAACATCACCGCGCGAGCCTTGAACCCGACACCGTACTTCTGGGACACACTCCGATCCTCCTTAAGAAAACAGATCAGAACCAAACCCAGGACACTTCACCTCCGAAAAATGGGGTTCTCCGCAAGTCGTGGACACTGCCCGCTTACGCGGCTTGTTCCTCAGTGTGTGTGATTGAGGTTTGAGTCTTGTTGTGTTCGAACTCGACGGGGCTCAGGTAGCCCAGGGCCGAGTGTCGCCGGCGTCGGTTGTAGATGACCTCGATCCAGCGTGCGACCTCTTGTCGGGCCTCGGCCCGGGTGGGCCAGGAGCGTCGGTGGTAGAACTCGTGTTTGAGTGTGGACCAGAAGGACTCGGCCATCGCGTTGTCGAAACACACGCCAGTGCGGCCCATGGACTGGCTCACGTCGAGCCGTTTCGCGGCTTGATGGAGCTGCTCGCAGGTGTACTGGGTGCCTTGGTCGGTATGAAAAACCACCTTCCCAGCAACGGCGCCGCGCAGGGTCTTGGCCATGGTGAGGGCCCGTTCGACCAGATCACTGTCTTGGTGGGAATCCATGGCCCATCCCAACACGCGTCGAGAGCACCCATCACGCACCACGCACAGGTACAACCAGCCCTCGCCGGTGCGTAGGTAGGTGATGTCGGATATCCATACCCGGTTCAGTTCTCCCACATCCCAGCGTCGCTGTACCAAGTCGGGAATGCGATGGGGCGCAACGCCCCGGATGGTGGTTGCCGGCTTGAAGCATCGCGCACTGATGCCCTCCAGTCCTTGCCGGCGCATGGAAGCCGCGACCGTTTTCACGTTCACCTGGTAGCCCTGCTCGTGGAGGTCCGCGGTGATGCGCGGCGCTCCGTACACCTCGAACGAGGCGGCATGGGAGTGCCTGACGCGTCTGTCGAGGTCCTGTTGGCGCAATGCCTGCGGTCCTGGCCCGGCCGCCTGCCGGGCTAGCCAACGGTAGAAGCCCGACCGGGAGACCCGCAGCAGACGAGCCATCCGGGCAACCTCGAAGTTGGCCTTCTCCGCTGCCATCAGCTCAAACCGTTCGACCGCGGTGGCTTCGACGCGAAGAAGGCTGCTGCTTTTCCCAAGAACTCGTTGTCCTTGCGCAGCTCAGCCACCTCCCGACGCAGACGCTGCAACTCGGCCCGCTCGTCCAAGTCCAGCGCACCAGTTGCTTCAGGCGCCCCGCGATGGTGCTCAACCCAACGGCCCAACAGCTGGGCACCCAAACCCAACTCCCTGGCCACATGCGCGATCGGCCTGCCGGACTCGATCACCAACCTCGCAGCCTCAGCCCGATACTCCGGCGTGAACGACCGCCGCTTCTTCTTCTCTGCCATCTGGCACCTCCCCGCACAATCCACAAATCCCGCTATCTCAGGTGTCCACCAAGTCAGGGTAAGCCCC
>JBHAEB010000153.1:0-5441 GCA_041855345.1 Arachnia sp.
GACTCGTCTTAGCTAACTCGACGGCGGGGACTGGGTGTTTAGGCTGATCAGAGGCGGTTTCCAGATCGCCCGGGCCTCCCCGGCGTCCACATTCCCCTCCCAGGGCTGCGCCCCGGGAGTCCGGGCCGAGCGCTGGCTTTCGTCCTAAGCGCGGCCAGGTGGTTCGCGGTGCAGCCGGCAGGTTGTCCACGCCGAGCAGCACGGTTCCTCCCGTGGGTATGTTCGCGAAAGCACACACCGTTGGGCCGGTGAGCCACCGCCAGGTTGCGGAGCGTCCCATCCCACGCGCTTAAAGAAGCTGAGGTACGTCGGTCAGTTGCGCTCACTGGGTTCTGGTGGGCTAGACTGAGCTGCGCCAGCGGGCGTAGTTCATCGGTAGAACGGAAGCTTCCCAAGCTTCAGAGGCGGGTTCGACTCCCGTCGCCCGCTCCACGAGGGCCGCGACTAACCCATTACCGCGTAAAAACCGCAGCCGCCCCGGACCCTCTTGCTAGCCAATCGGCCACCCGATCCTGGTTGTGGCTGCTACCCGTCATTGCCTAGACGCCCAGCCAATGCTGACCCGCACCCTCGACGAGGATGAAAAGGGTACGTCATTGCCTAGATACCCAGCCAAGGCCGTAGTGCAGGGGAGTAGATAAGGCATGGTTGGTCTTCTACGCGCCCCAAGCGAAGCTCCAAACCTAGACGAAAGAAATGTTCACTTCTGGTGAACCTTGTCATCCTTTCGGCTAGTCTGTGCCGGGACCTTTGGGTAACGCGGTTGCCCACATGGGTAGAAATCAGGGGGGAACATGGGGCTGAAATCACGATTCGGTCTATTAAGCCGTTGGGGCTCAGCGGTTGCTGCGCTCGCGGTGGGTCTGGCTGGGTGGCTCAGCGTTACTGAGTCAACCTCGGCGGCAGGGAATAGCGATGTGGTGTTGCGTGATGCCGCCTTGGTCCATGTCGATGCCCAAGGCAACCCGGTGGGTCGCGACGTGGTGTGGGTGGGGGATCACCTGAGATTCGATGTCTCCTTCGATGCCACGTCAGCCAATCCGCAGCCCGGTGACGAATTCACCGTTGCCTTGCCGTCGCCGCTGTTCATTATTGATGCGGAAACCCGTAAACCACTCAAGACCCTCGACGGCGTCACTGGCGGGGATTGCGGGGTCACTAATAGCGCCAACCAATCCACCCTGAGCTGTCGATTCAACGAGGCAATCGTCGGTAAATCGCAGGTGAAGGGCACCGTTAGTGCCATGCTCTGGGCCTCTGCAGTAACCGAAACCAACTCCGTTGAGGTCGACTTGAATGGTGTCATTACCCCTGTTGAGTTGCCCTACGCAAAGGCGGTTGCTGAGCGTCCACAGGGGGTATGGACTGCGGGGACCAATCCTGGGAAGTACTCCCAGGAGGTGGGTTCGGCAAGTACCGGTATTTCATGGACTATCTATGCGCCAGGGCCCTGGGTTGTGGATCACTACGCTCTCGGAGAACCGATCGTGGTTGAAGACCACCTGACGCCTGGTGTGCTTTTCCCCGAGCTGGACCTTTCGCAGCACGTCATGAGTGCGGTATGCCTCAATCCGAAGAATCCAACGCAGCCGACGAATACCGTGCTGGCTCGCGCAGACGGTTACGGTGTCAACGGATACTCCTACACTGTGCGGATTACCGATGGTCATAAAGTCACGATGACCGCGACCGGCCCCTGGAGCCCAGACTGCGACTACACCCTAGGGTTGCGCACGACCTTCGCTAACGGAAGTTATATCGACAAGTCGATGACCTATGAGAACACTGCGAGTTTCGTGGGTAAACAGCAGGATGTCTACGGGTCCCGGAAATATCGTGAGAGCTTCAACGGCACCATCTCCTATCTCGACGGGCACGGTGGTTTCAGCATTATCAAAAGGGTGCAAGGGGATGATGCCGAAGCTGTAAGCGGGCAGCACTATGGCTTTGACTACCGCTGCGATGATGGCCAATCAGGAACCGTCGTGGCATCAGCTCAGGATGGACCAGTGGCGGTGGGACGTCAGTTTCGAGACGGTGTGAACTGCACCATTACCGAGGTCAATGGAGCCCGAGCGGGATATGAGCTGGCCGATGTGCCGGCCCAGCAGGTGCGCATTGTTGCGGGAAAAGCCATTCCAGTTGAGTTCGTCAACACCTACACCAAATCAGTGCCCTCGCCGACTGAAGAGCCATCGCCGACGCCTTCGGTTGAGCCCTCATCGGTGCCTTCGGCCGGGCCATCGCCGTCAGCTGCGCCTTCGGGAGGGTCTGCGCCATCGCCGTCGGAAGCGTCCTCACCGACGCCTTCGGTTGAGCCCTCGCCGGTGCCTTCGGCCGGGCCATCGCCGTCGGAAGCGCCCTCTCCAGAAGTTATACCTTCGTCGGGACCCACGCCCGCGGTGGATCCTTCACCGACCACCTATTTACCTTCGGCTAATTCGACCCTTGAGAGTTCAGTAACGCCGAAGAATCCGCAGAAGAACTCGCCCTCACCGCTGCTGACTCCCCTAAAACCGGTGGTGACGGGCGTTAAGCCGGGCCTACCTCGCACCGGCATTTAACCCGCTGCGCTTGGCGTGAGTCCTGGGTGGGTGTCACGCCAAGTGCAGCAGGTCTGGGAACCGGCTTTGCTCGCTTCTTCGAGGCGAGCAAAGCCGTGACCTATAGCCATTAGTTTGTGTGGCTGCAACGATGGCAGTGCCCCGCTTGGCGGGGTTTTCCCATGTTAACGGCCATTCGTGGGCGATTTGCGGGGCTGTGAGTCGATAGTTAGGGCCGTTCGCGCAGTCAAGATGCAAGATGGACATCCGAAAGGTCAGCTAGTTGGCTAGAAGTTATGACCCTCTGTTAATGTTTTGGAGGCGCAAGGCCGAGGGGGAGGCCCTGGCTAGCCGAAAGTGTAATTGGAGGAAGTTATGAAACCCACGCGCTTGTGGTTCAAGCGTGTAGTTGCCGGTATGGCAACACTTATGGTCGGGGTGACGTCGCTGTTTGCGGCAGGATCGGCACCGGCCCACGCTGAAGAAAACACTCAGATGAGGTTTGAGGCTGTCGAATTGCAGCAAGTCAATGCTCAAGGCAACCCCGTCTCAACCCCCGGGCAGCTTTATGTGGGTGATTTCTTCTACCTCAATCTCAAGTACGACGCGAGCCAAGCGAATCCGCAGCCAGGTGACTCATTCACCATCGAATTGCCTGCTCACTTTGCTAACCGCGACGGCGGTAACGCTCACCGCGAGATCATCAAGCCGCTGGAATCTCGGGGCGCCGATGGCTCTCCGGTGAGGGCCGGCGATTGCAAGATCGAAGAGCGTAAGATCACCTGCACCTTTAACGACGCCATCGCTGGAAAGGTCGATATCAAGGGGAGCATTCAGGCTCAGATTGTCGCCTTCGATACCACGACTGCTACCGAAGGCATTTTCCGAATGGGGGGCCAGGAATTCACCGTCGCCCACCCCTGGGGCGAGGACATCCAACGGCGGGAAAAGCCCAACTTCACCCCCGGTAACCACATGACCAAGGGAACCAAGGGTGTGGGTTTTGGCTCCACTGAGATCAACTGGTTCATCAGCTTCGGCGGTGGCTGGCTCGGCAAGAACTACCCCAACGGTGGGCCGATCACCATCACCGACGAGATCCAGGCCGGTATGGAGGTTCCTGAGGCCAAGACCGTTGCGCTGTACCGCTTCACCGCTGATCCCAGCACCGGTAAGGAACTCGCTACCGTCGTCGCGCGAGCCGATGGCTCCGCTTCGGTTGACGGCCACGGCATTGAGTACATCGTGGATGGAAACAAGGTGACCTTCGCGCTCACCGGCCCCTTCTCGCCCGAGTACGACTACCGAGTCAACTACGACACCAAGTTCACCGGCGGCACGACCATCGTTCCTGGCTTCGTCTACCGCAACAAGGCCACCTTCCAGGAGATTGGGGTCGAGACCAAGGAACACCAGCGCACCTACTTCGAGTCCTTCCGCGCTAGCGTCGATTTCAGCGACGGATTCGGTGGCTTCAGCGTCACCAAGGCCAGCGCTGGATCTGCTCTGCCTCCGGCCGGCCAGACCTTCCAGGTCCGCGTCGCCTACACCCTGCCCGACGGCAAGTCCGCTGCTGACTACCCCGGCTGGAACGCCCCCGAAAACCCGAGCATGATGACCGTTACCGTCGGCTCGACCACCAACTTCCCGGGCATCATGCTTCCAATGGGCACCGAAGTCACCCTGACTGAGGATGTTGCCACCGCTGATCCGCAGGCCAACGGCCTGGTCTGGGGAGCTCCGCAGTTCTCCTCGCAGGACGGCAGCGTGAAGATCGCTGAGGACAAGTCCTCCGCCACCTTCACCATCGCCAACAAGAAGTCCACCTCGATCATGCTGACCAACACCGCCACTGGCCTTGGCACCTTCTCGGTTGCCAAGCAGGTCACTGGTGACGACGCCGAAGCCCTGGCCGACCAGGAATTCACCTTCGCCTACACCTGTGGCGACGAGAGCGGCACCGTGACCACCTCCCAGGCCAAGGGCGCGGTGACCGTCGATAAGACCTTCGTCGACGGCACCACCTGCACCGTCACCGAGCAGACCCCCGCCAATCGCGAGGGCTACACCCTGACTGCCCCCGAGGCGCAGCAGGTCACCATCAAGGGCGGCGAAACCATCGCGCTGCGCTTCACCAATGCCTACTCTCGTGATCTGGGTACGTTCGTGGTGGCGAAGCAGGTTGAGGCTGCTGGTTCGACTGGTTCGGATGAGTTCACCATCGCTTACGAGTGTGTTCTTGGTGATGAGAAGACTGCTGACTCTGTGAAGGTTGCTGCTGGTGGCGAGACTGTTGTTGGTCAGTTCCCGGCTGGCACTGAGTGCAAGGTTGTTGGTGAGTCTGATGCTGAGCGTGCTGGGTACTCGTTGGACGCTAATTATGGTGATGCGGTGACGATCGCTAAGGGTGAGACTGCCAAGGTGACTGTGACCAATACCTACTCTCGTGATCTGGGTACGTTTGCGGTGGCGAAGCAGGTTGAGGCTGCTGGTTCGACTGGTTCGGATGAGTTTGAGCTGTTCTACAAGTGCTCGGTTGAGGGTGCTGGTGTTGCGGCTGAGGGTTCCGTGAAGGTTGCTGCTGGTGGTGAGACTGTTGTTGGTCAGTTCCCGGTTGGTGCTTCGTGTGAGGTTGTGCGTGAGGGTGATGCTGAGCGTGCTGGGTACTCGTTGAGCACTGTTTATGGTGATGCGGTGACGATCGCTAAGGGCGAGACTGCCAAGGTGACTGTGACCAACACCTACACCGAGATCCCGGTGGCAACCCCGACTCCGGTGGATCCAACTACTCCGGCTCCGGTGGTGACCCCGAGCCCGGTGGATCCGACCACTCCGGCTCCGGTGGTGACCCCGAGCCCGGTGGATCCGACCACTCCGGCTCCGGTGGTGACCCCGAGC
>JBHAEB010000154.1:0-3591 GCA_041855345.1 Arachnia sp.
AGCACCTCGCCACCCTCCACCCAGCCCCAGGCATCGCCGAGTAACAACCGAGAACGCACATAGGAGTCGTAGCCGGAGCCATGTTTATAGGGGGAGGTTCCGATCTCATCGGTGTACATCGCCACTGACGCTGCCAGATAGGGCTCAAAGTCCAGGTGGGTTAGCGGCCGCACTCGCGGGTCGGGGTCGGCAGCAGGCGGCCCCTCTAACACCATGAGTGGCTGCTGCTGTCGGACATTAATGATCTTCCGCCAGGGCCCTCGGTATCGGGTCGATAAGCCCAGATATAGGCCAAGAGTCATCATGCTGGGGCCCAGGATGGAGCCGCAGCGCCGTTGCGGCCCTAGTGCGGTGACGAAGTATGGAATCGCTGCGGGAACAATCCCCGCCGGGAATACTGTGCCGCCGTCAAGGCAGAGGGCCATGAGTTCACCGTCGACTTCGAAGCCGTGGACCCGCCCTAGAGTGTGTTCATCAATGCCGTAGCTATCGAGTTTGGCGATCAGGAAGAGGTTTTCTACCAGGCGTTGGCTCAGTAACGCCTGGGCGATGGTGAGATCCTGCGGGCCGAGGGGCCGCAGCGTGGCAGGCATCTCAGGACACCGACACCTCAGGGGTGCCCACCTCAGCCGTTTCGGCGGCGATGCGACGGGCCTCCGCTAGGAGGGTCTCGACAATTTCCGCCTCCGGCACGGTTTTGATGACCTGACCTTTGACGAAGATCTGGCCCTTGCCGTTCCCAGAGGCCACACCCAGGTCTGCCTCCCGGGCCTCACCGGGGCCGTTGACCACGCATCCCATCACCGCGACCCGCAGTGGCGCAGTCATCCCTTCGAGGCCCTTGGTGACTTGTTCGGCCAAGGTATACACATCGACCTGGGCACGACCGCAGGAGGGGCAGGAGACAATATCGAGTCTTCTGGGACGCAGATTGAGAGCTTCGAGGATCTTCAACCCCACTTTCACCTCCTCTGCGGGGGGTGCTGACAGCGACACCCGGATGGTGTCGCCAATGCCTTGGCTGAGTAGTGCCCCGAAGGCCACCGAGGATTTGATGGTTCCTTGGAAGGCGGGGCCGGCCTCAGTGACGCCCAGATGCAGCGGGTACTCGCACTTCTCCGCCAACAGTTCATAGGCACGCACCATGACCACCGGATCATTGTGTTTCACCGAGATCTTGAAGTCATAGAACCCGACCTGCTCGAACAGCGAGGCCTCCCACAGCGCGGATTCGACGAGGGCTTCAGGGGTGGGTGAGCCATATTTGGCCAGCAGTCGTTTGTCGAGGGAACCGGCATTGACCCCGATCCGAAGACTCACCCCAGTCTCGGCCGCCGCTTTGGCAATTTCGGCGACCTTGTCATCGAACTGCTTGATATTGCCGGGATTGACCCGGACCGCCGCGCAGCCCGCGTCGATGGCGGCGAACACATAGCGGGGTTGGAAGTGGATATCCGCGATCACCGGGATCTTGGACTTCATGGCGATGATCGGCAGCGCTTCGGCGTCGTCGGCGCTGGGGACAGCAACCCGCACGATATCGCAGCCAGTGGCTGTCAGTTCGGCGATCTGTTGCAGGGTGCCGTTGATATCTGTGGTCTTGGTAGTGGTCATAGATTGCACAGAAACGGGTGCATCTCCCCCGACGAAGGTCGAGCCAACCTTGATTTTGCGGGACTTCCGACGGGGTGCCAACACCTTCGCAGGCGCGGCGGGCATACCAAGACTCACAGTCATAGGGGCCAGATTACTGTCACCTGCCAGGTACGGTTCAATGTCAGTGTGAAGACACTCATTCTTGGCGGCACCCGCGAAGGTCGCGACCTGGCCCAGCTCCTCGATGATGCCGGCCATGATGTCCTCACCTCGTTAGCCGGTCGGGTCTCCGCACCCGCCAAGATAGCTGGCCAAATCCGGGTCGGTGGGTTTGGCGGGGCTGACGGGTTAGCAGCCTGGCTAGCCGAGCATGGGGTGGCTGCGGTGGTAGATGCCACCCACCCCTTCGCGGAGCAGATCAGCGCCAATGCGGCAGCTGCCTGCCGGGCTGCGGGGGTGCCATTGCTGCGGATCGCGCGACCGAGTTGGCAGGACCATCCCCTAGCCGAGACCTGGACCTGGGTTGGCTCCCACGATGAGGCCGCGATCGCAGCGGCTGGCTATGACCGCGTCATGTTGACTGTGGGCAAACAGTCTGTGGACTACTACCGGGCCTTGCCCAATGTTGTGGCTCGGATGTTGGAGTTACCGAAAACCCCGCTACCTGAGTCCTGGACTGTATTGCAGGAGCGCGGACCGTTTACCGTCGAGGATGAGGCCGCGCTGCTGCGTAACGAGGGCATAGCTGCGTTGGTGACCAAGGATTCTGGTGGCGCGTTGACTCAGGCGAAGCTGGAGGCCGCGGCTCGGGTGGGCACCCAGGTCATCATCATCCGGCGAGCCGCGGTCCCTGCTGGCATTGAGCAGGTGAGGACTGCTCAGGAGGCCTTCGAATGGGTGATCAGCCCAGGATCTCGCCCGCGACCTTGCCGATGATGGTCACCGCTGGTGGCCGGATCTGCTCGTCGATGGCTCGCTGAGCGATGTCAGCGGCCGTACCGCGGATCACCCGCATGGTTGGCAGGGCTGCATTCTCGACGATGGCGGCGGGCAGTTCCGGGTTGAGACCGGCAGCGATCAGTCGGGTCGTGATCTGCGGCAGGTACAGCACCCCCATCATGATCACCAGGCTCAGCCCGGTAGTCGCCAGGTGGTCCCAGTCAATGTCACTGCGCTCATCCGTGGGCGGCACATGCCCGCTGACGACGGTGAATCCTTGGGTGAGCCCCCGGTGGGTGATGGGGATTCCGGCTAAGCCGGCACCCGCGATGGATGAGGAGATGCCTGGGATATAGGTCACCTCCAGCCCTGCTGCCTGGCAGGCGAGGTGTTCTTCGAAGCCGCGACCGAAGACGAAGGGGTCGCCGCCTTTGAAACGCACCACCGTTTTGCCTTGGGTGGCGTGTTCAACCAGGATCTCGTTGATTCGTTGCTGTGGCGTGAATTCGCCGCGCGGGATCTTGCCCACCTCGATGATGTCGGCGTCGTCGCGGGCTTGGTCGAGGAGGCTGAGCGGCACCAGCCGGTCGGTGACGATGACATCGGCTTCACGCAAGGCTTTCAAACCAGCGACGGTAATCAGATCGGGATCACCGGGACCAGCACCCACGAGGATGACGCGACCGCTCATTGCAACTCCTTGCCTAGCGCGTCGAGCAGGCGGGCACGAAGCCCGGGTTCGGGGACGCGCACCCTGAACCATTCAGCATTCAGCCCCGGGAACGTATCACCCCGACGCACACCGAGGCCACGCGCCCTCAGTTTGTCGCGTAACCCGGCTGGTCCTCGCACCAGCAGGAACGGCGCTTGAGAGGGCACCACATGCAGGCCAAGGGCGGTCAATCCTGCAACCATCGCCTCACGATCTGCAGCTAGTTCGGCGTGCCAGGCCACGACCTCGGCGGCAGCCCGCTCGGAACAGACCGCTCGAATCGCCTCCAGGGCTGGGGCCGAGACCGACCATGGGGCCTGCACCTTCTTCAGCTGCGCGATAAG
>JBHAEB010000155.1:0-10520 GCA_041855345.1 Arachnia sp.
ACACCCGAGATCAGCTCGCCCGATTCTTGGCCATCGCCGCCGCCATCCGAGACATCGTGGGTCCGGTGCCCTGGGTCCATGCCGGGAATTCCGGCGCTGTTATGGGTCACGATCTATCCGGCACCAACCTGATCCGCCCTGGGATTATGTCCTATGGCTGTCGCGCTACCGGCGATACCGCCTGGGAGGGGCTGACTCCAGCCGCCCGCTGGACTAGCCGCGTCTCCTTCATCAAACGTATTGAGGCTGGCGAGACCGTGGGCTATGGCCGAACCTGGACTGCGCCCTGCGATACCTGGATTGCGACAGTCCCCGTGGGCTATGGCGACGGCTTCTCGCGATCCTTCAGCAACCGGGGCCGGATGCTGGTGGGCGGGCAGTCCTATCCCATCGCCGGCCGCGTCTGCATGGATCAGACAATGCTGGACTTGGGGCCGGAACCCCCGCGGATCAACGTCGGCGACGAGGTGGTGCTCCTCGGCCGTCAGGGCAGCAGTGAAATCACCATTGAGGAACTGGGTGACGCCATGGGGACCATCACCTATGAGGTGACCTGTGTGATCACCCCCCGCGTTGAACGCCATTACGTCAACGACGTGTCCTAGCGCCGAAGACCCCAGCCAAGGCGCCGCTCTCTCGCACTGGAGGCGGCGCCTTGCGGTGTCCTCACTGCCGTTACCGCCCAATAGCGTCACTGCCATCCTTAGGACCCATCCGCCCCAACACCGGCAAACGACAACCTAATCCACACAACGCGAGTGTCGACTCGTCGAACTCTCTCACAAGGTGACATCGAGACCCCGGGCCTCGGTGACGGGTCCGCGGCTGGGTCTGGTGTTGTCTGATCGAGTTCTTCGACAAGGCCGGGAGTGGGGGCTGGCCTTGTTGAGCCTGGGGAATCTGGGTGGCCACAAGGAGCGGCCACCGGGATCGCTTACAGCTGGGTGGCGAAGGTGCCACAGCCCTGGTTCAGGGTTGGCCCAAGAGCATTGGCACACCTGGAGATGGCTAGGTGCCGAGTGAATCGTCGGCTATCGCACGTTGGTTTTGTAGCGCATAGGTCTGGCACCTGGATACGGCCAGGCGCCGAGTTCATTAGCTGCGACGGTCCTAGTTCACGGTCTCGGCATAGGCGTTGAGTTTGGGGCGACGTGACACGAATTGTTCCATCGCGTGTTGTACGACGCCCCGGGTCGACCAGCCATCGACAACGGCCCCAACCCCGCCACCTAACAGCGGGATCCCTTTGGCGAGGAAGACTCCGAGTCGTTTTCCGCCAACATGGTTCATGGCCTGCTCCAAGAGCGCGCGCGAGACCCGAGCGTCGATGCGGTGATCAAAGGCTGGTGCGGTGGCCACTGCCGTCGCTGAACTGGGCAGTTCCCCGGCTGCGATCAGGTGTGCTGCTCCCCGAGGGCCAAGCATCACCATGAGGATGGCGGTACGCACCCGAGGATCAGCTAATTCGTAGCCCCGAAGGTGGGCGATGGCTGCGACTGCACGGGCCCGCACAAAGGCTGCCGCTGCCAGGTTGGCTGGGATCGTTACCAGGGACAT
Organism: Arachnia sp.; assembly: GCA_041855345.1. Lineage (GTDB taxonomy): Bacteria > Actinomycetota > Actinomycetes > Propionibacteriales > Propionibacteriaceae > Arachnia. The sequence continues at coordinate 1,558 of JBHAEB010000155.1, forward strand.
TAAGAAGCCGCCCCAGTTGGTGGCGAATCCCTGGCCGGAGGCCAGCGCGATGTGCTGGTTGGCTACCCATCGGATAGCTGCTTCCGGGTCACGGCGCTGCTGCAACTGGTGCTGAGCCACCGCCTTGGCGCCCTGCAATTTGCCCTTGCCTGCAATGGCGAGCTCGAGGACCTGGTGGAATGCGTCAGCGGGTATGTCCTCGCCTGTAGTCACCGACCGCGAGCGATCCATTGGTCCTCCTTCATCCGAGACTCTTTCTCTCAGACGTTGTCTTTCCGATAGATCGATATTAGGTGGTGTTGTTCTGGCCTGATCCTCAGGGCGTCCAATGATGTCGCGGAAAAGTGGTGTTGTAGGTTGTCAGCCAGGAATACGGCGCTGGTGCGGTGGAACTACCGGCCAGCTGGGCTGTATCGCAGAGTGAAATTCAACTGGATTATGTTCCCTAATGACCTCTGAGCCTGCCAAGATAGACGACGTGCTGGACAACGTTTTCGGACATCCTGACGACTGGCCGCACTCTGATCTCATCGGATTCAGCGACGAGTTCGATCCCGCGGTAGCGCTGGTGGCTTACCGTTGCGGGGTCTTCCCGATGCCATTGGATGAGCAGATGGGCTGGTGGTCCCCGCTGCGGCGCGGTGTGCTGCCGCTCGATGGCGTGCGCATTTCCAAATCCTTGAAGAAAATGTCTGGGCGTTACACCACCACCATTGATCAGGCTTTCCCTGAGGTATTGGCAGCCTGCGCTGATCCGAAACGTCCTGATGGCTGGATCGATGATCGGATCGCCTTCGCCTATACCGCCCTTCATCAGGCCGGATATGCCCACAGCGTCGAAACCTGGGATCGTCAAGGCAGGCTGGTTGGTGGTCTTTACGGGATTCAGATTGGTGGCTTGTTTGCCGGAGAATCAATGTTCCACGACGCGGAACTTGGTCGTGATGCTTCAAAGGTGGCATTGCTGAGGCTCGTCGCTGAGCTTCAGCGCGCCCACGTCGAGCTATTGGATGTGCAGTGGCGCACCCCGCATCTTGCCTCCCTGGGAGTGACCGAGATCCCCCGATCGGAATACCTGATCCGGTTGTCCCGGGCCTTGGAGGCTCGCACTCGATCCATCTGGGATCGTAACCACATCTGGTGTGGGCGGCGGCTTATGGCCGCCCTGCGGCGACGAAGCGCCACCTCGAAGACGTCCTGATTTCGCTTGCCAAACTCACTCGGCGGGCTGCCTCAGAAGCGCCGATGAGCACCGACTGGCCTCGAAGACGTTCTGATTTTGCCTGTCAAACTCACCTCAGTGCGACGAATCGCTGGTGCAGGGATTCGGTACTGATGGGGCGCCCACGATGTCTCGCTGTCGCGAACTGGACTCGGCCCAAGCGCTTTGGGCGGCGTTCCAGGCAGCCCGAGAGGCCTCATTCCACTGGCCCATAGAGTCGGCCAACTCGTGGGAGAGCGCGCCCAGTAGGGCAGAGAGCTCGGCATGGGCGGCAGCCAGCCGCCGAGTCCCCTCTGGGGCACTATCGCGTCGGTCTTTCTGCTGACCGGGTTTGCGTCGTGATCGCGCTGCGGGTACTGGCCCCAACTCTTGACCAGTAAGGCTGGCATGGACCATGTCTAGGCCCTGTTTGACCCGCTCGATCTCGGTGTCGAACTGACAATAATGTTGTTGAAAGGTGTTGAACTCCCGAGTTTCCCAGCGGGCAGCCAGTTCCGGGAGTTCTCGCTGTAGCCGTCGTTGCAGGTCGTGAATGAGCTGGTGCTTGGCCTCGATGAGGTCTGCCGCGTCGGCCATCGCGTGATTGTGGCCCTGCTCCGGCGCCATGACTCTGCCCTTTCGCTGAGATATCCGTATAGGAGGAACCCTATGCGTCGAAGGGGTCACCAGGAACCTCCCTGGGGGATGAATTTCAAAGGCGCGATACCCTGAGCCCGTGCTCGGATACTTCGGACCCGCTGGAACGTTCACCCACCAGGCCTTGCAGACCATCTCCGAGGACGACGGGATACCCTTTGCCAGCGTGCCCGAAGCCCTCGAAGCAGTTCGTCTCGGCGATGTGGAGGCAGTGGTCGTACCTATCGAAAACTCCGTTGAGGGTGGGGTCTCCGCCACCCTCGATAAGCTCGTTGATGGGGATCCGCTGGTGATCACAGCCGAAATCGTGATTCCAGTGGAGTTTGGACTCTATGTACGGCCAGGTACCACCTTGGATGAGGTGCGGCATGTGCTGACTCACGGACACGCTGCCGCTCAATGTCGGGATTGGTTGGCCACGATGATTCCGGAAGCCCAAGTCACCGAAGCAGGTTCGACTGCGGGAGCCGCCAGAGAAGTCTCCGATCCCTCCTCGCGCTATGACGCGGCCATCTGCGCCCGGGTCGCGGGAAAGTTATATGGACTAGTGGAGTTGGCCCATTCCATCGAGGACAACCCTGGGGCGGTGACTCGTTTCGTCGTGGTCTCCCGACCTGGTGGCCTTCCAGAACGCACCGGTGCGGACAAAACCACCTTGGTGGCCTATATGCATCACGACCATCCCGGAGCGCTGCTGGAGATCCTGCAACAGTTCGCGGTGCGCGGGGTAAATCTATGCCGCATCGAATCGCGGCCCACGAAACACTTCCTAGGCGATTACTGCTTCTCCATTGACGCTGAAGGGCATCTCGCGGATCGACGCCTGGCCGAGGCGATGCTGGGCTTGCATCGGATCTGTCGAGATGTGGTCTTTCTCGGTTCCTATCCACGGGCAGACGAGCAGGCACCGGAGGTGCGACGCGGCTTCGACGACCAAGACTTCGAAGAAGCATCCCGCTGGTTGGCGTCGCTGGGGACATAGGTCGGGTCTGAATACCTGTGTTCTGTATCTGGTTTTGAAGGTTCCCCGTTTCTCGTGACTGTCGGGGCACGTGGCTCAGGCTCGGCTGAGCGCGAGATCGTCGGCGCACCGCGTTGCAGCCGACTTAGCCGCGCGCGAGAGATCGATTCCCCTCAGCCCGATTAAATAGGCTCAATGTGTAGCTCAGCCGGGTACGAGGGAGCCCTCAGCACGCCGTATTGCCCAGCCGACACCGCCGACGCTGTCCCTGTGCGAGGGGCGATGAAGTTCGGGCTTGACGCTGCCGTCAGAGGGCAGTTCTGTCCGCGCGCGAAAGGACGATCTCAGGTGGGGCCGAAACCCCTTGTCGCTCCAACCGCTCTGTTCGCGCGCGAAAGGACGATCTTGCCGGCGACCTATTCGCCGCGGCCGTCGACGCGTTCTGTTCGCGCGCGAAAGGACGATCTGCCTGCGCAGAGCAACAGCCGTCTTGCCCGACCGTTCTGTCCGCGCGCGAAGGGACGATCTGCAGGCGGTTTTCGAGGCGGCACAAGCCGCTGGGTTCTGTCCGCGCGCGAAAGGACGATCTCAATCTGACCAGTGCGTTTGGTGTTTGGGAGGTTCTGCCCGCGTGAGAGTTCGATAAACCGCGGACACGGGAAGCACGTAGTTCGCGCGCTCTGCCCGCGTGCCGCGCGAAATTGCAGCCCAACTGAGGCGAGGCTATCTCGACGGCGATATGCAGGGAGCTGGGCTGCCTGAATTCGACGCCTCATCGGAGGGATCTCGATGGCAGTATCCGATTCACTCCACGGCGATCATCGTGGTCTCCAGCAGCCCGGGTCTCTACAGTGACAAGCCAATAGCATGCGGTATCGACATGCCGGTGCCGTCGGTGAGTGCTTCTTCAATAATCTTTGGCTGAGCGACCAGCGGGGCCTCGTCTTCAGCAGGCAGGTTCGGACCCTTGGGGCGGTGCGTCTGTCATTCACTTAGGGGCCTTACGGTTAGGGGACTGCTATCGGCAGTTGGATTCGGCTCCTCAGAGGGGACGCTTCCTGGCCCAAATGCCCGCCTTTAGCCAGACTCTCTGTTTTCGGCCAGATTCCCCGTCTTCAACTAGATGCCCGTTTTGCAGCCAGATGCCCTCGTCTTCAACCAGACGCCCGGTTTGCGGCCAGTCGCCCTGTCATCAGCCAGACGCCCCATCGTCAGCAGGGAGGTTCGACCCTCACGGCGGCGTCGCTAAACCATGGTGGGACCAGTCTTGTGGCGTCAGGTAGCTGCTCCTCCCCGGGAGCGGTTTTCTCTCTCCGTAAGATCTCCGCACCCAGAATCGCCAGATGCCAACCTAGGCGAGCGACTCGGTACCCACACGGCGTAGTCTTGGGCCCATGATCGATCCGAAGTGGCTGCGCGCCAATCCTGACCTCGTCCGTGCCTCCCAAGAAGCTCGTGGCGATTCAGTGGAGCTGGTGGATCAATTGCTCGCCGCTGATGAGGAGCGACGTGCTGGGATCGCCCGCTTTGAGGCCCTTCGTGCCGAGCAGAAGGACCTAGGCAAGCAGATCCCCAAAGCCCAGGGGGAGCAGCGAGCCGAGCTGTTGGCTCGTACTAAACAACTCGCAGCGGATGTGAAGGTTGCTGAGAACAGCCAGGATGAGGCGGAGGAACGATTCAACGAGCTGTTGCTGCAACTCGGCAATATCGTCCTTGATGGGGTTCCCCGAGGCGGTGAAGACGACGGTGTCGTGCTGGAAACCCACGGCAGGCCGCGCGATTTCGCCGCCGAGGGTTTTGAACCCAAGGACCATCTGGAATTGGGTGAGGCGCTGGGCGCGATCGATATGGAGCGCGGCACCAAGATCTCAGGCTCCCGGTTCTATGTGCTCACTGGTGTTGGCGCGCAACTTGAATTGGCGTTGTTGAATCTGGCGATGACCAAGGCCGTGCAGTGGGGATTCACTCCGATGATCCCACCTGCCCTGGTCAAGCCGGAGGCCATGGCTGGCACCGGATTTCTCGGCCAGGCCGCCAAAGATGTTTACCATCTGCCCGCCGATGATCTTTACCTCGTGGGCACCTCCGAGGTGGCACTCGCGGCCTATCACAGCGACGAAATCCTCGATGCTGCGACCTTGCCGCGGCAGTACGCCGCATTCAGCCCCTGCTTCCGTCGCGAGGCCGGTTCCTATGGCAGGGACACTCGAGGCATCTTCCGTGTTCACTGGTTCGACAAAGTGGAGATGTTTATCCATTGCCTGCCAGAGGATGCAGTCGCCTGGCATGACAAGCTGCTTGGTTTCGAGAAAGAGTTCCTGACCGCTTTGGAGATCCCGTTCCAGGTGCTCGATGTCGCATCCGGAGATCTGGGACTCAGCGCAGCCCGGAAGTACGACTGCTATGCCTGGCTACCTACCCAGCAGCGTTACCGCGAGGTCACGTCAACCTCCAATTGCACCCAATTCCAGGCTCGCCGGTTGGGGATTCGCTACCGCAAGGAGAACGGAATCGACCACGTCGCCACCCTGAACGGCACGTTGTGTGCCATGACCCGCATCATCATCATGTTGCTGGAAAACCATCAGCAGGCTGACGGCTCCATCTATGTGCCTGAGGCGTTGCGGCCATTCCTTGGCGGGCTGGACTTCTTGCGTCCCTAGGCTGTCGTAGTCACTGCGAGTCCCCAGCAAACGGGGGCATCATCCGTTGTGCCCTCCATGTGTGGGGATGTCGAGTCATTCCCTGGGAGGCTGAGGCCCTGCTGGGTTGCGTTCTCGCAGATGATACCCGGTTGGTTTCGTCTTGGGTTTATCCCCGCGTTGTCCTGTTGGTCGGGGCGTGGGTTTAGTCCCTAGGGGCTGCGACTGGGCGGTGTCTTCTCGGGTGATGCCCGGCTGGTCATGTCCTGGGCAATCCAGGCTGATCCCTGCGTTGTTCCGTTGGTAGGGGTGGATCAAGGTGCCGGGATGCTAGGGCCGCGCCTGGGTCTCGATGTCGGGTCTTGCCCGTTCTGACCCGATGCCGACTCACCTCACTGAGCTCCCCTGGGCGGGAGGCTAGGGCCGCATTGCCTAGACAACTCGAGGTTATTCAGCGCGTTGCGGGGCCTTGCTGCGCCCACCATATTGCCGTTGCTACCTGGTAGTGCCTTGTGCATCGCCTTCGCGATCCAGCCATCCCAGACCCGGCGAATGTCGCCTTTCACGATGGCACGACGTTCGAAGGTTCTTCCTTGAGACCGGTGAGTCAGGGCCAGCGGCAGACGTCGCGTGACCGTCATGGCCTTGCCCGAGCAGCTGGCTCGGTCTGCTGTACCCGTTGAGACCGGTGAGTCAGGGCCGTCGGCGGACGTCGCCTTTTGGGATGGTGTGGCGGTGGAAGGTTCTACCTTGAGGCCGGTGAGTCAGGCCCACTGGAATAGCCGTGGTCCGGGTCGGGTGTTCTTTGGCTGGAGGAACTACTATGGGCTCGCCCATGACAAGGAGATGTGCATGACCTTCCGCCCTGAGTTGGTGGCCCTCGATATCGACGGCACCCTGGTTGACCCGAGTGATCAGCAGCCCAAAGATATCTACCAGATGGTGCGTCGTATCGTCGACGCTGGGGTTCCGGTGGTGTTGGCGACCGGGCGCGCCTGGCATGGCACCCAGGAGGTCATTTCGTGGTTGGATCTACCCCCTGGCGTGGCCGTTATCGCCAACGGTTCAATCGTGGTGGAGTATCCGCCACCGGTGGCCATCCATGAGGTTCGCTTTGATCCAGCGCCAACCATCGCTCAGTTGATTGAGGCTGCGCCAACGGCCCATATCGGGGTGACCGATGGCATGGTGTGGCGGGTTTCTAAACCCTTCCCACCAGGTGAGTTGAGCGGTGACATCCGCGTGGAGTCCGTGGAAGAGCTAAGTGCACGTCCCGTAAGTCGCGTGGTCCTGCGCGACCCTGAGATGGCTGATGCCAAGTTCAATGAGTTGGTGGCCGGGCTAGGTTTGCATGGGGTGGGCTACTACATCGGCTGGTCCGCCTGGGCCGATTTCGTGCCCCAAGGGGTCGACAAGGCGCAGGGACTGGCGAAGGTATGCGCCAAGCTGGGGGTTGATCGGGCCAATGTGTTGGCCATCGGCGACGGCAATAATGACGTCGAGATGCTGCAGTGGGCTGGCCGGGGAGTCGCCATGGGGGATGCCGGTGAAGAGGTCAAAGCCGCCGCGAACGATGTCACCGGCCGGTTCCGTGATGGCGGAACCATCGCAGAACTCAGCCGGTGGTTTTAACGTGATTTCGTGTCGATCCCTGATCTGAACCAGCCGATCCATCAGCCAATCACCCCAACTGGCCCCACCCAGGCCACCCCCAACCTGCTTTTCCGCGATTCATCCGCCCAAAACGCTCCGAGAATCCCCATAAATCGCACAAAAGCAGGCGGGGCGCCGTCGCTAATGCGACACTCAGGCTCTTAGGCAACCGCTGCGGCTGGATGAAGCACGTGAGCGGCGGCAGCCATCACCTCGGCGGTCGACGGAGTCCTTGTGGGTTTGGCGGCTGGCCGCGGAGAATCGCCTGACTCCTGGCGGCGCAGATGACGCTTCACGGTCGAGATAGAGCAACCCAGCCTGGCAGCGATCGCTGACAGCGGCTGTGTCGGGTTCGCCTGGCGCAGCCGGATGATCTCGGCCTGACTGTAGGTGCGTCCGGAGTTGGTCCCGGCATAACTATCCACATCGATTTCGGCCACGATCACACCGAGGCGTTCCCGGATCTCACGACGCTGGGCGACGGTGGTTCCGGCCACGAAGCCGGATACGTCGTGGTGTACGACCGCGTCGGCCAAGCACTTGGCGCGGAGAGGGCAGGTGCCACATAGGCTGGCAGCGCGAGTTTCAAGTGCAGCCCTAGCGCGACGGTCTTCCATGTTTTCGACGACCGTGTCCTCATCCAGTAGGGGATTCTGGAACAGGGAGGCAAACTTCACACACGGGGTGGCGCAGTCAAGCATGATGGTCACAGCTGATCCTCTCCTTCACCCCCAACAGGGGGTTTTCGATTCCTGCCTTAACCAGGGTGACGGATGAGCCAGAGCCCGAACAGGTATTTTGCTAGGAGCTTCTACCTGAATCATCTGGGTATCCAACCTAGGTAAAAACGAGTACCCGTACTCTGTGGAAAACTTTGGAGATTCTCAGGCTGACTAGGGATTCTATGGCAAGCCTGTCAGCCTTTCGGGTGAAACTCCCAGCCAGCGGTGGATGTTGAAAAGTGCTACTAAAAGCGTCGATGAATCTCCTTCTGGTAGTGGGTGCTCAGGCCTCAGCTGCTGGGGACTGTCGGCCCGCCGGGAGCGTGAGAGTCATCGATGTGAACGACTGACGTGCATGAATTTTGGTGAAACCCGACATCCAAGATCGTGACGTGGCATCCTTATGACCAGACTTTCAGCCCAGGTCGCCCGCTGGGCTATTGCCCCATTCCCATTCCTGCGATACCGTGAGCACAAGGATCGATGCGCGAGGGAGGGCATGGATGTCTCTGGCGGAAGTAAGCGAATGGACGCTTCGGGCCAAGTGCCGGGACATGGCTGACGCACTGTTCCCAGAGGGTAAGGACCAGAAGCAGGCACGGGTCGTGTGCCGGGGGTGCCCGGTGCGCACTGAGTGTCTCGTCGAGGCGCTGGATAATCGGATCGAGTGGGGAGTATGGGGTGGCATGACCGAGCGGGAACGTCGTCATTTGCTGCGCACCCGCCCCGATATCACCTCATGGCGTGAGGTCTTGATCACCTACGGATCCTCATTACAGGCGGCTGGCTAGTACCGCGTCGCGTCACTAGGGAACTGGGCGGCTGCCCAGGCTGAAAGAATGACTGCCATGTATCCGGTGCTTGGCAGCAGCGATGGTTGCCCATTTCACGGATGTGATAGCCCAGCGCATGTCTCTGGGGCGCTCGTCGGCTGCTGGAAGGTCATGGGTTGAGTGGCCTTCGTCCGCCCACCTAGGCTCGATGAAGTGACCCGCCACTAGCCACTGTGGCTGGAGGGTGGCAGGCTTAGGGTATGACGAAATGGGAGTACCTCACTGCACCTATCCTGAGCCACGTCGCTCAGGCCATCTTGAACAACTTCGGCTCCGAGGGATGGGAGCTGGTGG
>JBHAEB010000156.1:0-2790 GCA_041855345.1 Arachnia sp.
AATCGGCTGCAATGCGTCGCCGGGGCCACTAGGGTGGGATGGGCTGGCAGCATGTCCGCCCTCGCGGCACCTCACCGAAAAGGAGCATCCCTTGAAGGGCATCGTCGTGTTCTCCGGCTCAGCCCATCTGGCTTTGGCCGATGAGATTTGCGCCCATCTGGACATTCCCCGTAGCCACACCAAGATTTCTCGATTCAGCAATGACTGTTTGCAGGCCCAGTTATTTGCGAACTGTCGCCAGCGTGATGTCTATATCGTGCAGCCGCTGGTGCCGCCCACCCAGGAGCATCTGATGGAGCTGCTGCTGATGATCGACGCGGCTCGTGGCGCATCGGCGGGGCAGATCACCGCGATCATCCCGCACTATGCCTATGCCCGTTCCGATAAGAAGGACGCCTCTCGGATCTCCATCGGTGGTCGACTGGTTGCCGATCTGCTGGTCACTGCTGGGGTTCACCGGGTGTTGACGATGAACCTGCATGCCCCGCAGGTTCATGGTTTCTTCTCCGTGCCGGTGGATCACCTCACCGCCCTCGGAGTGATCGCTGAGCACTACCGCGGCCGCGACCTCACCAACCACGTCGTCGTCTCCCCAGACCTGGGCAATGCCAAACAAGCGACGCTGTTGGCTCGGCTATTGGGGCTGCCGGTGGCCGCCGGTAATAAGCAACGCAAGGCTGATGACAAGGTGGTCATTGACTCCATCGTCGGTGATGTCGTGGGGAAGAAGGCCATCGTGTTGGACGACGAGATCGCCACCGGCGGCTCCATCGTCGAGATCGTCTCCAAATTGGTGGAGTTTGGCTGCGTCGAGGCATCGGTGGCCTGCACTCACGGCCTCTTCACCGGCAAGGCTGTGGAGCGGCTCACCACCGCCACCCATATCACCGAGGTGGTCTCCACCAATACTGTGCCGGCCCCACCCAATTTCCCAGGGCTGAAGAGCCTCAGCGTGGCCTCGCTCTTCGCCGAGGCGATCATGCGGATCCACAATGGCCGTTCCGTCTCGGGCCTGTTCAATGGCGTCGACCCCTCATATGCCCCGCCGCCGGAGCCTGAAGGTCTGTTTTAGCCTCGTCGGTAGCGGGCAGCCACTTCACGCCAGGTTGGCACCACCACGCCGTGGGCGCGCATCTTGGTGCGTAACTCATGCCGGGTTGTGAAGATCCCGATGGTGCCGATGAGGAAGAAGGGGATCTGCACAGCCATCGCCCAATTCAAAGCGGTGGCGCTGTAGTGGCCTGATGGGGCGATGATCGCCAACAGCAGCCACATGGTCAACAGGCATACCGTCGCCCCGGCGAAGGAACCGGTGATCACTAGGCCGTTTGCGGCGCCTAAGCGGTTTTCTGGTAGCAGGGTGCGGGGATAGTCGAAGCCGATGCCAGTGCCTGGGCCGCCGGCTGCCATCGCCACCACCAGCAGGATCAGCAGCCAGGACGGGGCAGGTCCCGGCCATAACAGCACGACCAACCAGCAGCCGAGATTCGCCCAGATGACGGTGAGCGCCAGATTGCTGCGACGCAGCGGATGTCGTGAGGTCAACCATCCCAGCAGCGGGCTGAAGGCCACCGAACCTAAGGCAGTGAGGCTGAACAGGAAGGAAGCTTCGGTTTCGCTGCGACCTTGGGAATGGATCAGCCAGGGCATCCCCCAGATCATCGCGAAGACGTTGACGCTGAAGCCGCTACTGAGATGCACCCAAAAGCCCAGTCGGGTGGCGGGGTGCTGCCAGGCCGCAGCGATCCCCTTGGGGAGGTCGGTGAGCTTTTCCTCTTGTGGCTGGGGACGTTTCTGCCCCGGCGGTACGTCGCGAATCCATAACCAACTTCCCACCGCGGCGATGACGGCAAATCCAGCGGCCGCCAGGAATGTGGTGGTCCAGCCGACGAGGCCGTACAGCGGCAGCAGCAACGCCACCGAGGCCACCTGACCCATCTGCCCCAATAGCCCAGTGAGTTGGCTGAGCACTGGCACATGGGAGGACGGAAACCAGGCCGGGATCAGCCGTAGCGTAGCCCCGAACAGGCAGGCATCACCGAGTCCCAACAGGATTCGGGCAGCCAAGGCTAGGGGCAGGGAGGTCGCGAAGGCCATGATGAGCTGAGCTATGACCATCACCGTCGACCCGCCCACCATGAGGGCCCGGGAACCGTAGCGATCGATCAGCACCCCAGCCGGGAGCTGGGCGATCGCGTAGGTGGCCAATTGCACCATGACGAAGGAGGAGACGATACCCACGGAGGCGTTGAAATGCTGAGCTGTTGGATCACCTAGCACCCCTAGTGAAGTTCGCTGCATGATGGCGACGGCGTAGGCGAATACGCCCACCACCCACACGACCCAGGCCATCTGCCCGGCTTTTCCCACAGTCACCCTCCGTCAGTCTGCCCGCTGATGCTCGGCTAAGACTAGTACCGCGGAGTCTCAATGCGGTTACAACCGAGCAGCCGTGGAGGGGTGCCAGGGAGATTCGCCTGCTTTTGTGCGGTTTATCGGGGGTTTTGGGGGGTTTTGGGCGGATGAGTTGGGTGAAACTAAGCACACCTCCTGAGCACAGGAGGCACCGTGACCATCACCGATCGACCCGCGAACCCGCGCCCAGGACGTGCGAGCCGAACCGTCGTCTACCCAGCGTTCGCCCGTACAGGCCCAGATGAGCCTGTGGAGGGGACTCGCGGCATCTACCTCTACCTGCGCTTGTCGAAGTACCACCGCGACGGGGCCGATGCTATCGAACGACAGCGACTCGACCTGCTACGCAAGCTAAACGCTGAGGGCGGCTGGACG
>JBHAEB010000157.1:0-4495 GCA_041855345.1 Arachnia sp.
GGGTTCTCGCAGATCACCATCACACGACCGTGCCGGCGGATAACCTTGCACTTGTCGCAGATCTTCTTGACGCTCGGCTGAACCTTCATTCGAGCAACCTTTTCAATCGGCGACTGGGTATCAATACCCAATCTGTGGTGGATGATTCGGTCCCTCATATCCGGTACGACGTGCAGGCGCGCGGCAGTATCCGGGCAGAGAGGACCGACGTCAAAGCCTACGCTACCGGCCCCAAAATCACCAAGTCGATGGGGCCTGCCGCTTCGGCCAGGTGGGAATTTCCCGATGAAGTCGTCCAAGGGTGCCCTCGGATGCAGCGGGAGAACAGCCAGACCTCGCTTAGGCGCCCTGTTTGGTGCGGTGCACTGGCGTAAATGAGAAGGTGTTGAGGAAATCCTGCGCCCGAGCCGTAGCTGGTGCCGTGAAGAACTCCTCCGGCGGGGCAACCTCCACGACCTTGCCCGCGTCCATGAAAACCACCCGATCGGCGATCGCCCTGGCGAAGGGCATCTCGTGGGTGACGATGAGCATGGTCATGCCATCAGCAGCCAGTTCTAGCACCACATCAAGGACCTCACGCACGATCTCGGGATCTAGGGATGCGGTGATCTCGTCCAACAACAGCATCTCTGGGTGCATCATCAGTGCCCGCACGATGGCCACACGCTGTTTCTGCCCACCTGAGAGTTCGCGGGGCAGCGCCCGAGCTTTGTCCCCCAAGCCGACTCTCTTTAACAACCGACCTGCTTCTGCCTCCGTGCTCTGTCGGTCCCGCTTTTGTACCAGCCGGGGCCCTAGGAGCAGATTATCGAGGACATTGAGGTGCGGGAATAGTTCATAATTCTGAAACACCATTCCCACGCGCTGTCTCACCTTGACCCAGTCGGTTTGGGCCTGGGTGATGGTCTGGCCCTCCAACTCCACGGTCCCGGAGGTGATCTCCTCCAGTCCGTTGAGGCAACGCAGCAAGGTTGACTTTCCACAGCCCGAGGGCCCGACAATCGCCAGCACCTCTCCCGGCGCCACATCCAGGTCAATCCCCTTCAGGGCGTGGACCGTGCCGTAGTTCTTCTCCAATCCGGTGATTCGCAGAATCGGGGTCATGTGGTGGCCCACTTTCTTTCGAGACGCCGCGCCACCCGCGAGATGGGGAAACACACGGCGAAATACATCAGAAGGACAACGCCGTAGATCCACAGGGCGCCGTCGGGATAGTCGAAACGGTTGGCGTCGATAATTTGTTGCCCCACTTTCAATACTTCCACCACGCCAATGAGCGCCACTAATGGGGTGGTCATGATCATGCGGTTGGTCAGATTGATGGTGGTCGGTACCAGTCGCTGGGCAGCCTGCGGCAAGACGACGTATCGCTGGGTTTGCAACGACGTCAGCCCCAATGCCTCGGCGCTGGCGTATTGATGCTGAGGGATGGAAGTGATCGCGGCCCTAACCAGGTCACCCATCTCGGCAGTGCCCCATAGGGTGAACACCACAATCGCCGCCGCCCAGCCGTCTAAATTGATGCCCCAATACCTGGTCAGATCAAAGAACACCAGGAACAGCAGGACGATCTGCGGCATGATTCGCACGATTGCCAGGTAAGTGCCGGTGCAGATCCGAACCAGCTTATTCTTCGAGGTCATCACCACGCCCAAACCAATGCCCAGCACGATGGACAGGGCCATCGAGACCAGCGCGATCGAGGCACTCACCCATAGCCCCTCTAGAAGACGCAGGAGGTTACGTCCCTGGAACAGCAACTCAATTCCCGAGTGCGGCATGACGCATCCTCCGCTCCACAACTCCAGCCCCCAGACTTAAGGGCAGCAGGATGATGAGATAACACACCACGAGCAGCAGCAACGCTTCTGAGGTTTCATACCTCGAACCAATCTGCTCTTTGGCCGTGAACACCAAATCCGGCAGGGCAATGATGCTCACCACCGAGGTTTCCTTCACCAGAAACACCAAATTAGCGGTGATGCCGGGCATGCTGATGGCCGCGGCCTGCGGCAGCACCACAGCCCGCATCGCTTGCCACGGGGTGAGCCCGAGGCTGAGGGCCGACTGCAGCTGAATGGGTGCCACCGCTGCCAGTCCGCTGCGGATAGTCTCAGCCATAAAACTGCCACCCAGGAAGGTCAACCCCACGACGGCGCATAGCTCGCGATCCAACACCACACCCAGTTTCGGCAACCCGTAATACAGAAAGAACAATTGCACCAGCAGCGGAGTATTACGGGATAGCTCCACATATCCCATGGCTATTTGCCGCGCCACAGGGATGCGGAGGTGGGTTACAAGTGCACAACACAAGCCAACGAGCAGCGCCCCGACGATGCCATAGAAGGCCACTCGGACGGTCAGCAGCGCGGCCTCGGCATAAACCGGGGCCGAGCTGATCACGATCTCCCAGTTCAGAGCTCCCCGCCTTCCACCACTAGGTCATCCGCGGAGACGACATCGCCGTAGACCGGCCGCAGGGTCTTCTCGAAATCGGCGTGGAAGAACTCCTCCTGCCCCAAGGTAACCAGTTGCTGGTTCATCCACTCCAGCAGCGTGGAGTTGCCCTTCGACACGGCCCCAGCAATGGTGTCAACCTCACCCAAGTTGGAGATGGCGGCCGTGAACCCGTCATTGGACGCAGCCCAGGCCAATGCCTCGGTGTTGTCTGTCACCCACGCATCACCGCGGCCATCCAGCAGGGCGCCGCTGGCATCGGTGTACTGGTCATATTTCTGCACCTGCGCATCGGGATAGGTTTTGTCCATCCAGGACTCGGCTGTGGTGCCTTTCACCACGATGATGCTCTTGTCTGCCAATTGGGTCTCTTCGGTGATGAGTGCATCATTGGGGGAAACCACGCCCAAGGCCACCTTCATATAGGGGTTGGCAAAGTCCACCTTCTCGGCTCGTTCTGGGGTGACGGTGAAATTCGCCAGGATGATGTCGACCTTTGCGGTTTCGAGAAACTCGACGCGGGAAGCTGCCTCGACCGGGACGTATTCAACGGCGACACCAAGATCAGTGCCGATGCGATCGCCGTAGACGATGTCATAGCCTGCGTAGTTACCGTCGGCGTCCACATAACCAAACGGCGCCTTGTCGCTGAAAACCCCGATCCGCACGGTGCCTGCGGACTGGATCTCGGCCAAGCTCCTGAAGGCGCTAGAACCGGTGGATCCTTGGGATGCCGATGGGCTGGACGAAGGACCGGAGCAGGCGGTGGCGCTCAGTACTAGGGAGGCTGCGGTGCCGACTAAGAGTTGACGACGGTTTAGGGACATGATTGCTCCTCGTAGGGGAATACGGGTGCCCTACGCGCAGGAGACGAATCAGTGGAGTCACTGCACACCATAGGGCAGCGAGAACCTGGCTGAGATTTCGACGGGATAGAACCACCCCGGCTGTGACTCAACTCAGGCGGTCACACCGGCATGCAGAGGCGGTGAAGTGCGCGCCAAGCTGCATCATGCGGGGGTGCTCCATGGGTTGGACCTTAGGTGGCCGATGATCCCAAGTCAATTCCAGCCATAACCCATCAGGTCCGCAGGGCACAACAAGGACTCACACCCTGCCGTGGGTCCGCGTTATGGCCAAATAACCGCCGAGTGTTTTGGCGGATTGGCACAACAAGGACTGGTACCCCGCCGCGGGTCCGCCCCTATGGCATCCAGGCCCGAATAGGCTTCTAGATTTGTCGCGCCAGCGTCCCTCAGCTACTGAGTCAAGGAGCCCAAGGACCTCGCTGAAACCATCACAGTCCTCTCCGAGCCTCACCCACTGCTGGGAGGGGCCCAAGACTCGCGCTGGAACCGCCACAGTCCGGTCCTCACCCACTGGCGCGAGCCACCCACTGCCCCATGCGAGCCGCAGCGAAGGCATGCCAGGTGGGATTGAGCACCCGCCGATATCACCCAATCACAGCGTCTCGCGAAGCGCCCGCAGCCGGGCTAGGGTTACCTCACGTCCCAGGATTTCCATGGACTCAAAGAGCGGCGGGGAAACCTTCGCGCCGGTGAGGCCCACCCGTAACGGCCCGAAAGCGAACTTGGGTTTAATGCCCATCTCGTGCACCAACTTGGCACGCAGCCCGGCCTGGATGGCCTGAGCCTCGAAGGGCACCTCCGTCAAGATCTCCAAGGAAGCAGCCAGCACCTCAGCGGCGTTATCGGGCAGCGAAGCACGGGCGTCGTCGGCGACCTCGATGACCTCGGTGAATAGGAAGCCGAGTTTCGGCAGCGCATCACCCAGCAGCACCATGCGTTCGCTGACCAGCGGCACGGCCTGGCGTAGCACGGTCAGATCGATGCTGTCGTCGAAATCACCGCGCTCGCGATGGAAGGCGACGATCCGATCGGTCAACTCGTCGACGCTGAGGGTGCGGATGTAATGACCGTTGAGCCAATCCAGTTTCTTCACATCGAAGATCGGGCCGGTGGTGTTGACCTTGCTCCACGAGAAATGCTCGACAAAATCCTCAAAGCTGGCGACC
>JBHAEB010000158.1:0-5330 GCA_041855345.1 Arachnia sp.
CAGGTCGCGGCCTGTGAACTTCTGCTTGTGCGCGTCCTATCCCGGCTTGGGTTGCATATCTCGCCACGAACGTTGGCACTGCTTGCTGTTTCATTGACTGCTGGTGGGTGCATGCTGATTGTGGCGGCCATGCAGGCTTTTGGCGACACCGCCGCAGTGAATGTGCGACATATTCCGGGATTCTTCGACCACCATCCGGAAGGCTTGACGAATGCGACACATTTCGTGTTCCTATCGGCTATACCGATCATGATCTTAGCCCTGTCATCGCTGGCTGAAATACTCGGAATGTCCAGACCTGAACCCGCTGCGCTGCGTCAGGAACAGGCGGTGTGGCGTGCACTAGGGTTCCGGGTCAGAGACATCCTGGTCAGCGATCAGTTACTGCCCAGGCTCATCCTTCAATTGCTGGCCGTCGCTGCACCGGCGCTGGTTGGCGGATTGCCGAGTCTGACGGAAAGCGAGAGGGTTCTCGCGCGGCTGATCCTAGCCATTTGGGTCACGGTTGAATTGCTGCGCCTGGCAATTGTCGGCCGACGGTTAGCCCGGACGCCGCGTCATGTTTCGGGTGGGGCTACGGCGGCGTTGCTAGTTGCACCGGTAGTGGTCGGGATCGCGCTCGGCTCGGTGATCCTCTTGGTTTGGCCACGGATGGTCGGGCCCGACGCCGGGCGTGAGGCGATGGTCGTGGGGATCGTCACCGCGCTGGTGTCGCATTCCGGCCTCGTTTGGCTCGCGGTCGGGGGGCTCGCTGCCTTAGGCGTTGCGCTGACGGTGTTGCTGCTACGGGCGAACCGGTCGTTTGGTCCAGCGCTAGGCGAGAGCCGGCCTCATCCCGGCTGGTTTACCCGATGGCTAACTCCTGCTCTGTTTCCGGTCGCTTCACCACAGGCTATCTGGGTGGCCTGGCGGTGCCCAGAGGTGCGTATGGCGCTACTCGCCGCTTCCGCCCTTTGGGTCGTGCGACCGCATCTGGAGGGGTCAGCGGCTACCGGTTTAGTCATTGTCGTTGCCAGCGGTTTCATGGCGTTTCTGGCAGTGCGGCTAGCCCCGCACGGGATCGCTGCCTCACTGTTGCAGCTGCGGCATCACTTTGAGCAGGGGCATACCAGGGCGGTAGGCCTGCTGGCGGTGCTGGCTTGGGCGTCGGCTTTGAAGGCCTTACCTTTCGCTGTTGCGTCAGTGGCGCTGGTATGTTGTGCAGCCATACCACTTGCAACTGCCTTGGCTCTACCGGTAATCGTGCTGGGCGCCACCCTGGCGGCCGACGCCGCAGTGGCGACCGCCGCTACGGCCTCGCTTACTGAGCGACGGTTGATGATCTTGGCTTTCCTGCAGGCCGCCGGGTGCATGCCTGGCGTGGCTCTTGCTAACTACCACGCAGCCCTCGGATGGGGTTATGGGTTTCTCATGTTTGGAGTATTCATATGGCTAGGCATCCTCAGACTGTCGCTATGGCGTCCCCGGACCCGGTGGTGAGCCCATCGATCCAGATGGAACAGGTCAGTGCTGGCTATTGGCGGGGCGAGCCGGTTCTAGACGGCCTGTGCGCCCAACTCCAAGGTCCGGGTCTTTTCCACCTGATCGGTGTCAACGGCAGTGGCAAGAGCACCCTCCTCGAGGTGCTTGCCGGGTACCTCGAACCTTGGGCAGGCAGGGTGAGCCTCAATGGTCAGCCGGTCCGGGCCGGACACCTTGTGGCTGGCCTAAGCCTCACCCGGAGCGATCCGGCGTTCGTGCCGGGGATCAGCGTCTCGGACCATCTTCACCTATACAACCGGCGCTATGGCACCCAGCTGGCAGCCGCGCTGCAGCTGGCAGAGCGGTTGGGGCTGCTGGACCATCTTGACAAGCCGCCTGCGGCGCTCTCAGCAGGTACGGCAAAGAAGGCGTGGTTTGTGTGTCACGCCATGGCCGCGAGACCGGTCTGGTGCATCGACGAACCATTCAACGGGGTCGATGTGGACTCTTCTATGGCCATGGCGGAGATTCTCGCGGAGCGATCTGTCACTTCGTTGGTGGTCCTCACTTCGCATCAGCTGCCCGCTGAGCTCAAGCCAGTGATGACCTCTGCGGCTATCTCCGCCCCATTCAGTTTGAAGGCTTTGACCTATGCTTAAGGACCTTAGTGTAGCCGATTTAACCATCACTCGCTCCGGGCGACATATCCTGAACAGAGTCTCGATCACACTGAGTTACGGGAAAGCCTATGCTCTTCTGGGACCCAATGGTAGTGGAAAATCAACATTCCTCCACGCCTTGGCGGGCGTAGTCCCATATGAAGGCCGAATCATCGGAACCCGTGCAATCTCGTTGATGTCTGCACTGGCAGGATATCACCGCGACCGAACACTGGCGAACCATTGCACTCTCGTCGCCCGACGCCCTGGGATTGATAAAGAAAGATTGTGGACACTAGTCGAGCAGTTTTATCTGTGTAAGTTGCTGAGAACTCGCCCGAGGAACATGTCGCTCGGCGAACAAAGAGCAGTTAGCCTTCTGGCTCCGCTAGCCACTGCAGGAGACTGCGTTCTTTTGGATGAGCCATTCTTGGCGCTAGACTCTGATCGCGTATCCGTTTTGGAGGGTGTTGTTAGAGATTTAACCCTAAGCGGAAAACTCGTAGTTATTTCGTCACATGAACTGCCCCCTATCTCACGTTGTTGCGCCGGCCTAATCATCTTGGAGAGCGGCAGCGTGAAGTTCTTCGGGGAAATATCTTCGTTCATAGCGCAAGCACGCCGAAGCAGCTGCCTAGTCCATCCAGCCAATCCGAAAGAGTGGCTTACAGTTGCAACCGGAGAGTTTGGCAGTTCACTGTCCATGACGGAAAGGGGAATGTATCGGATCGAAGGCTTTAGCATGGCCGAGGTCCTAAGCATTTGTTTCGATGCAAGAATCCGACTGATAGGTATCTGGGAGGATGATCTCACGTTGGCCGACGCGCTTGCTTTTAAGAAACCTCAGGATAGAGTCTGAGATGACCAAGGATTCACGCCACCCGCGCCACGCCGTCGAATCTTCAGAACGCAAGTGGCTGTGGGTAACTGAAGTGCTTAAAGTATTCACTATCCGTCGAAACATTGCAGCAGCATGTTTAGGGCTTTCTGCAGCTTTGGGTACACCATGGATCTTAATGCTAGCTTTCGGATGGCTATCTACCCAAGGAGTCCACTCTAGCCCGATAGAAGTCATCGCGCTGGCGAACCGCAACCAGGGAGGAGCTCTTCTACTGATGATACTCCTTGGACTCCAATCCTATCTCTCGGACGCCTACAGCGGCTTGTTCCTTGGCGAGCTAGTAGAATCACGTTGCTGGCGGCGCGGCCCCGCGGGCGCCAAGCTCGCTTTCGGCGCAATTGCTTCTGCGTTTTTGACAGTATGTATCACTGCGTCAAATTATTTGGCCTGGGTGATACTTCGTGAAGGTGTTGCCGAGCCGGCACAGAGGGGTGAACTCGTGGCTTTTTGGCTTATTTCCCCCGTGGCGCTATTCTTGGCAATGCTTTTGAATTATCTATTCGGCCTGTTAGTCGCTTCGATTATACGCAACAGGGGATTGGCCGTGGCGGTGGGTGTAGCTGCTCCGTGGCTGGTTGGCACTGTGATGATGAACGCAGTACGGTTTGCGCTCCCTGATCTCTCTGTGATTCTGGAATGGGTTTTGCCGTCCGAACTCATAAACGCAACATGCTCGTGGGTTCCAGGGGGCAGTCAGATCCTGGCTGTCAATGCGGACAATCTTGCTTTTCGACTAGTACTGATGGGGCTGTGGGTGGCTCTGGGCGCCACTTCCTGGGTTTTCATAGTTCAGCATCGGTACATTTATCCGTCGGATCAAGCGTGACTCTGGCCGAGTGAGGTTGCGCAGCTCCTGGCGCCCGGCCATATCTTGGTGGAACTGATCCATCAGTAAGGGAATCGCCCCAAATGCGGCTGCGGTTGGGGAGGGTCACAGGCTTGCTCGCCCTCAGCTCAAACCACGTGCCCGAGATGCGGTCATCAAGCTGGGAGTGCTGAGGGTTTGGTTGACTCCAAGACCGCATGGCTTTGTGTGGGTCGTGCTGAAAGGATGGTAACCGTGCCGAAGATCACTTACACGGAGGAGTTCAAGCGTGACGCGGTCGCGTTGGTCGCTTCAGGGGTTCCGCAGAAGCAGGTGGCTAGGGATCTGGGGATGGCTAAGACCACGCTGCAGGCTTGGGTTCGTGACGCGAGGTTCCAGTCTCATGAGATGACGCCGACTACGGATCCTGAGGCGCGTCGGGAGATGTCGCGGGCGTTGCGCCGGATCCGTGAGTTGGAGATGGAGAACGAGGTGTTGCGTCGGGCGGCGGCGTATCTGTCGCAGGCACACATCACGCCCCCAAAATGATGTATCCGCTCGTTAAGGAGATGGCTGCTGTTGGTGCCCCGGTTCGGGTGCCGGTGGCGGTCGCGTGCCGGATACTGGGATTCTCCACACAGGGCTACTACAAGTGGCTCAAGCAGCCGGTCTCTGCCCGGGAAGCCGAAGAGGCCGAGCTGATCGCGGTGTTACGCAGGCTCCATGAGGCTGATCCTGAGGGTGGCTACCGGGTCCTGGCTGATGACTTGGCCGGGCTGGGCTACGCAGTCTCGCAGCGGCGGGTGTGGCGGCTGTGCCGGATCGCTGGGATCCGGTCGGCGTTCACCCGGAGGAAGACCCGGTACAAGACTGCGGGGGCTCCAGTCCACGATGACCTGGTGCAGCGGCAGTTCACCGCCGAGGGTCCTAACCGGTTGTGGCTCACCGACATCACCGAGCACCGCACCCGTGAGGGGAAGCTGTACCGTATGCCGCTCCGGACGAATCGCAACCCTCCAAGTCCTCGAACGCACCCTCCCAGACTCCGGCACCGGCCTGGCCGAATGGTGGGCAGCCCACGGCACCCCCGACCAGACGTGGGCCGCGAACACCTACGCCGAACTCATCGACCGCGCCACCACACTGTCACTCAGCCTCGACATGAAAACGGCAGCCCGGCAGATCAGAACCGCCGGAGGAGGAATACGAGGCGCCGCCGCAGTCCTCCGCCAAGAAATGAACACCCTCGTCGCGGCCCTCCGCTCAGCCGACCTGTCACCGTCGGGCTGGCTCACACCGGGCCAGATCGCGGTCATGCTGCGCTCTGCCTACGACCCAGCCATCGCCGCCACCCTGGAACGCCACGGCCAACTCGGCCAACAACTCGCCACCGCCGGACCAGTCGCCGTCACCGAGACCTGGAACCGACTACGCACCGACAGCGCACACCACGCCGTGTTCTGGATCTCGGAATGGCCACGCTCCCTCGTCTACCCAGGCTTCC
>JBHAEB010000159.1:0-3941 GCA_041855345.1 Arachnia sp.
ACCCGCTCCTGTCGTTTGTGCAACAACCACTGCGGCCTGACCATCACCCAGTTCCCCGACGGAACTCGTCACGTCTCCGGGAACCGCTGCGACCGGGGCGCCTCCGAGGAGAAGAAGCCTAAGAAGACCGAACTGCCCAACCTCTACGACTACAAATATCAGCGGGCTTTCCGCTACCGACGGCTCACCGACGCGAAAGCCCACCGCGGCACCATCGGCATTCCCCGGGTGCTCAATATGTACGAGAACTACCCGCTGTGGTTCACCATCCTCAGCCACCTCGGTTTCAAGGTGGTCATCTCGGGACGCTCCAGCCACGAGCTGTTCGAGTCGGGCATGGAGACCATCCCCAGTGAGAACGTCTGCTATCCAGCTAAACTCGCGCACGGCCACATCGAATGGCTCTTGGACAAGGGCATTGAGACAATCTTCTATCCCTGTGTGAGCTTTGAGCAGCCTAGTTTCGAGGACTCCGACAACTGCTTCAACTGCCCAGTGGTCGCCTTCTACCCACAGGTGCTGGCTAAGAACGTCGATCGGCTGCGTAAGCCTGGTGTCCGCTACCTCAACCCGTTTATCAACCTCACCAACCCAGACAAGCTGGCCGAGCGCCTTGTCGAGATCTTTGCCGATTGGGGGGTCAGCCTGGAGGAGGCTCAGGAGGCCGTTAGGCTCGGCTACGAGGAGGAGCAGCGCTTCAAGGACGATGTGCGTGCCGAGGGCAAGCGGGCGCTGACCTACATCGCTGAGCATGGCATCAAGGGCATCGTGCTGGCTGGTCGCCCCTACCATGTCGACCCCGAAGTCCATCACGGCATCCCCGAGACCATCAACCAACTCGGCATGGCCGTGCTTACTGAGGACGCCGTCGCCGACCGGCCACGCGTTGAACGGCCACTTCGGGTGCGCGACCAGTGGAGCTACCACTCCCGTCTTTACGAGGCGGCCGCGATGGTTCGAGGCGAGCCCGAGCTGCAGCTGGTGCAGCTGAACTCGTTTGGCTGCGGCCTAGACACCGTGACCACTGATCAAGTCCAAGACATCCTGGAGCGCGGCAACGATGTCTACACCACTTTAAAGATCGATGAGGTCAGCAACCTCGGCGCGGCCCGCATCCGGCTGCGATCCCTCAGCGCCGCCGCTAGCGAACGGCAAGTCTCCAAGGAGATCATCGCCTACGACGCTATCCCTGCCGACCAGCCACCACGGTTCACTCTCGAAGCCAAGCGGAACCACACCATCTACGCCCCGCAGATGGCCCCGGTTCATTTCCGACTCATCGTCCCGGTGCTGCGGCGCGCCGGGTACAACGTCGAGTTGCTGGAGCACGCCAGCGCCGAGGACGTCGAGGTGGGTTTGCGTTATGTCAACAACGACGTCTGCTACCCGGCGATCATGGTGATTGGCCAGCTCATCAACCAGTTCCTCTCCGGTGGCGCCGATCCCGAGGCGAGTTCCGTAGTGATCACCCAGACCGGCGGCATGTGCCGGGCAACGAACTACGCCGGAATGCTCCGAAAGGGCCTAGCCGACGCTGGCTTCGCCCAGGTGCCGGTGCTGGCCATCAGCGCTCAGGGGTTGGAGGATAACCCTGGTTTCAAGCTGACCCCCAGCATGATTCACCACGCCTTGCGAGCCATCATCTTGGGTGATCTGTTGCAGAACGTGCTGCTGCGCACTCGACCTTACGAGCGTGTCCCCGGCAGTGCCGAGGCCCTTTACCGGCGCTGGGACGCCGTCGCCGCGGAGTTCCTTTCTGGCGTCACCTGGTCGAGGCGGCTGCATCGTCGCGTCACCTTCGGCTGGCTCGTGGATCAGATCGTGCGGGAATTCGATGAGTTGCCGCTGATCGAGGTGCCGCGCCGACCCCGCGTCGGGTTGGTCGGCGAGATCTTGGTGAAATTCCACCCTGACGCGAATAACGACGCGGTGCGGGTGATCGAAGCCGAGGGTTGCGAGGCCGTGCTGCCTGGGCTATTGGAGTTCTTCCTCATGAGCCTGCCCACGGCACAGTGGCGGCTGGACAACCTTGGAGTGGGCTCGGGGCGTTCAGTGCGCATCAAGCAGCTGGTGCACTGGTATGTCGAGCAGTATCGCAAGCCGGTACGGCGGGCCCTGTCTCGGAGCCGGGGCAAGTTCGATCTACCCCATGACCTGACCGCGATGGCCCGCCGCGCCGAGCGGGTGATCTCGCTGGGCACCGACGCGGGTGAGGGCTGGCTCCTTGTGGCTGAGATGATGCAGCTGATTGAGGATGGTTGCCCCAATGTCATTGTCGCTCAGCCCTTCGCCTGCCTGCCGAATCACGTCGTCGGTAAGGGCATGTTCCAGGAGTTGCGTCGGGTCTATCCGCAGGCAAACGTCGTATCCATCGACTACGACCCGGGAGCCTCGGAGGTCAACCAGCTCAACCGGATCAAACTGGTGGTAGCCACCGCCCACAAGAACCATGGCAGCATCCGTCCAGAATCTGAACCGAAGCGGACCAACGCAGTCATGCTTGGCATCCCCACCATTCCCCGCACCGATAGCCTCGCGGCTAGGTGATCCTGCCCGAGACTAGAAGATGTGCTAACCGCCGGCGCTCACGGCCGCGGGAACAATTCGAGGCTGCCCTGACAAAGTGATCAGCCCCGCCACGGGCTCACAAGGTTGGTTTGGCCTGGCGTTTGTATGCCCTTCCGCAACACAGACTCCACGGCCTCGCGCAGCTGGGTTGGGCAGCTGATGCACGCGCCAACAGCCTTATCTATACTGACTCCGATTCTCAATAGATTGGAGTAGTTGTGCTGTATCACCCAACCAGACGAGGTATCGCGGGGCTCGTTGCAGCCTTGACCATCACCCTGCTGAGCATCCCCGCGGTCGCCCTGGCCGAGGAAACACCCACCCCACCTGCCGACGGTTATGAGCTTCAGCTCTTGAAGGCCCCGGAGGGTTATGCCGCCGCGAGCGCCTTGGGTATTAACGACGACGGCACGGTCGTCGGATCCGTGCGACCAACTGAGAAGGCTCAGCCCCAAGAAGCAGCTATCTGGGCCACTGGCACCGACATAGCCCGACCTCTTGCCCAGCTGGAGGGCTCAACCTTTGCCCGCGCCTTTGATATCGGCGCCGACGGCACCGTGGCTGGGGAGGCATTCAATACCAGCGGAAACAGCATGCCTGTGGCATGGAAGCAGGGCATCGTCGCTCTTGACTCGCCTAACGCCCAGGGACTGGGCGTGGCTTGGGATGTCGCAGCCGACGGCACGATCCTCGCCACCGCCCACGACGGCACCAAGGCTGTGTCCTACACCACCCAAGGAAAGGGCTTCACCCTGCTTGCCGATCCCTCCAGCAGTGAGGGCCAAGCCTCCGGCTGGCACGCCACCAGCATCTCTGATAGCGGCGAATTCCAAGCAGGAGTGGCCACCATCGCAGTACCTCACGGCGATCACACCCACAACGAACGACAGCTGGGCATCTGGCATCACGACCACGTCCATCTATTTGAGATGGACGACGAGTCCTTGTATATCGACCCCAAGGGCATCAACGACTCTGCCGTCGTGGTTGGGGCCACAACTGCCAACCGGGTGAGCAGCGCCGCAATCTGGACCAAAGGCAAGTACGCACCATTAGCCGATCCGGCCATCGATGGCTTCCCCCACTCAACAGCTCAGGCCATTAATAATTCTGGTGTCGTCGTTGGCACCGCATCAAAGTTCGCTGGCAACGCCAGTTTCGGTGGCGCAGCAGTGGCCTGGTTTGGCGACCAGGTAGTCAATCTCAACGACACGACCAGCCTGCCTGAGGGCGTCACCTTGTTGTGGGCCTCGGATATCAATTCCTCCGGCCAGATCGTCGGCACCGCCGCCACCCCCAATGGCCTGGCCGGATTTCTGCTGACCCCTGTGGCCTCGCAGCCGGGCGAGCCCCCCACCTCACCCGAGCCGCCG
>JBHAEB010000160.1:0-36627 GCA_041855345.1 Arachnia sp.
CCTTCGTCACACAGGAGGGCATCGAAACTATCGACTGCCGCTTCTGTGATCTGCCGGGCGTCATGCAGCATTTCACCGTGCCGGCCGGGTCCTTCGGGATGGATGTCTTCACCGAGGGGCTCAGCTTCGACGGCTCGTCGATCACCGGGTTCCAGAAGATCCACGAATCCGATATGGCTCTGCTCCCCGACCCAGCCACTGCGTTTGTGGACCCGTTCCGCAAGTCGAAAACCCTCAACGTCAACTTCTTCGTCCACGATCCGCTGACGAAGGAACCCTACTCGCGAGATCCACGCAATATCGCCCGAAAGGCAGAGGCTTACCTCGCGGCAACCGGGATTGCCGATACCGCCTTCTTCGCCCCTGAAGCCGAGTTTTACGTCTTCGACGATATTCGTTTCGAAACCACCGCCAACAGCTCCTACTATCACATCGATTCCGAGGCTGGGGCGTGGAATACCGGCCGGATCGAGGACGGCGGCAACCGAGGCTATAAGGTCAAATACAAGGGCGGCTATTTCCCCGTTGCCCCGGTCGACCATTTCGGTGACCTGCGCGACGACATCGTGCGTCATATGGAGAATGCCGGATTAATCGTGGAGCGCGCCCACCACGAGTGTGGCACTGCAGGCCAGGCTGAGATCAACTGGCGGTTCGGCACCATGCTGCGGGCCGCCGACGATGTCATGAAGTTCAAATACCTGGTCAAGAACACAGCCTGGAATGCGGGCAAAACCGCCACCTTCATGCCCAAACCGATCTTTGGTGACAACGGATCCGGTATGCACTGCCATATGTCGTTGTGGGACCAGGGTAAACCACTGTTTCATGATGCCGACGGCTATGCCGGTCTGTCTGACCTAGCACGGTGGTATATCGGTGGTGTCCTCACACACGCCCCCGCGCTATTGGCCTTCACCAACCCCAGTGTGAATTCCTATCATCGCCTCGTGCCAGGCTTTGAAGCCCCGGTCAATCTGGTGTATTCACAGCGCAACCGCTCCGCCTGTATCCGTATCCCGATTACCGGCGCCAATCCCAAGGCCAAGCGCATCGAATTCCGCTGCCCGGATCCCTCCTCCAACCCCTATCTGGCTTTCGCGGCCATGTTGCTCGCGGGCCTCGACGGTATCCAAAACCGGATCGAACCCCCCGCACCTATCGACAAGGACCTCTACGAATTGCCGCCGGAGGAGCATGCCGAGGTAGCGACAGTGCCCGGCAACTTGGGTGCGGTACTCGATGCCCTTGAGGCTGATCACGAGTTCCTGCTGGCCGGTGACGTCTTTACCCCAGACCTCATCGATACCTGGATCGGTCTTAAACGGGCTGAGATCGAAGCCATCGCGGTTCGGCCTCACCCCCACGAGTTCGAGTTGTACTACGCGCTCTAAGTCCCTAACCCAGGTTCAGCACAGTCTGATCGGGGACGGTCTCGATAATTCCGGCAGTGACGAGGAACTCAGCCATCCGAGTGAAGTTGGCTTCCTCTACTGCCACCGAGACCTCCCCAGCCGAGTTGCGCCACACTGCGGCGGTCGCCTCCAGGACCGCCGCAGCCTGGGTGCGTTGCTCTGAATCGGCCAGGGTCGGCACATGGGCCTCGGTGGCGCGCAGTGCCACCTCGGGATCCGCCACGATCCGCTGCTCTGCTTCGTAGATGGCATCGCGCAAGGCGGCCAGCAGGCTCGGTTCGACGCTGCCAGCCAAGGTCACCAGTCCTGGACCCACCAGGTTCGGGGCTGCAGTATCGACGATCTCCAGCTTGGAATAGGAGAAACCCGAAGCATCAAGTTGCACCGCTTCGTTATTGCTAAACCCGACGACGGCGTCAACCTTGCCGGTGGTTAAGGCCGCCACCTGGGTCCAACCAATCTCGACGATTTCCACATCATCTTGGCTCAATTCAGCCTGGTGCAACGCGGCCAAGGTGGCGAACCAGTTCGATCCGTAGCGCCCAGGAACCCCTAACCGCCGACCGCTAAGTTCCGGCAGCCGGGTGATGTCCGGATTCGCCAAGACCACACAGGGATAGCGCTGATAACAGGTGGCGAAGGTGGCCAGACCAGCCAGATCCCCGGTGGCAGCCACCACAGCTTCATCGCTGGAGGCGAAAACCACGTGCTCATCTCCGGCAGCCAATGCGGTAAATAGTCCCTCTTGGGTGCCGTGGTGGCGGATGGTCACATCCAAGCCTGCGTCGCTAAACAGCCCCTCAGCCGATGCGACGTAGAAGGGGCTGAATTGGATATTGGGGATAAAGGTCAACCCGACCGTGATGGCCGAGGCTGCGTTGCTGGGGGAATCACCAGACGCGTTACAAGCGGCCACCGGAACAGCGGCAGCAGCGGCTCCCAGTAATAGGTGGCGTCGGCTGAGATTCATCAGTGTTCTCCTTGCAGCTGAGATTCATCAGTGTTCTCCTTGCAGTTTGCGGTGGCAGATGTGTTCCACGATGGACAGTAAGCCCACCAATACCGCGGCGATTGCGGCAATGAAGATGAGGACGGCAAATACCCCGGCGGTATCAGCGGATTCCCGGGAAATGGTCAACAAAGTTCCTAGGCCTTGGCCGCCCATGACGAATTCCCCGACGATGGCGCCGGTCATCGACAGCACCACTCCACCGCGTATCCCAGCCAAGATCGCGGGGGCAGCGATGGGCAGTTCGATGTGACGGATCCGTTGCCAGGCTCCGGCGCCGTCGAGCCAGGCGGTCTCAATGACGCGGACGTCAAGGCTGCGTAACCCCACCACGGTGGTGGTGACCATGGGGAAGAAGGCGATGATGGCGCACAGTACCGCGATGGCTGGGGCGCCATAGCCGATCCACAGCACCAGCAGGGGTGCGATAGCCACCAGCGGGACAGTTTGGGAAAAGGCGACGAAGGGTTCGATAATCGCGGCCAGTAGGCGGGAATGGGCAATGACGAAACCCAGCGGCAGGGCCACCACAACTGCCAGGGTGGAACCGAGTAGGGCCACAGCAACCGTGGGCCAGGCGTAACGCCAGGCGATGCCGTTGCCTAGCCAGTGCAGCACGCGGGTGACCACAGTAGCCGGATCCGGCAGCAGCATTGTGGGTGTGATTTGAGCCAACAGCCACCACCCCAGCAGCAGCCCTAGCACAGCCAGTAGCGGCGGCATCAGTCGCGTCATCGGCGAGATGGCACGGCTTCTGGCGGGATAGGCACTCCACAGCCCCGCTCGGGCTGCATTACGTGCTCGTCGTGCCTGCTCAGTCAACTAAACCCGGTCCTCCTATGGCTCCGGGGTGCACGCACACGACCGCATCCTGCGGCCGCCAACGCACTCCTCCCATCCAGACTGTAACTGTCGGCCTCGGAATTACACCGAGTCAGCCTGAGGGTCTTGACCTTCAGGGTCGCGGGCTGTCACCGCCGGTTCGGACTTTCACCGACCCCGGATGCGTTCGGATAAACCCTAGCAGCCCTACTCCCCCCAGAACACCTGGGTGACGGTCCGCATCGCGCGCCTCATCAGCCTTCGGGTTTCGTCATCTAGCCGGGAATGCTCCCCCGGATCGTAGCCCAGCAAAGCCGCTAACGCGGCCAGCTCCCGGTAGTCCACTGGCAGGGCGTCGCTGGGTCGGCCCCGCACCAGCATGATGGCGTTGCGTACCCGGCTGACATGCATCCAGGCGTCGGTGAGGTCTGTGGCCTGCTCTGCACTGAGCAGTCCAAGACGCTCAGCGGCACGCAGCGCCGTCATCGTCGAGGTGGTGCGCAAACTCGAATGGGTGCCGGCATTTTGCAGTTGCAACAGTTGGATGGTCCACTCGATATCGGATAGCCCACCAGAGCCGAGCTTGAGATGCCGGGCCTTGTCCATTCCACGTGGGATACGTTCCTTCTCCATCCTGGATTTCAATCTGCGGATCTCGATGATCTGCTCTGGCTGGAGCCCGGTGCTGGGATAGCGCAGGGCCGCGACCTGGTCGACGACGGCCTGGGCCAGGTCATGGTCGCCTGCACCAGCTCGGGCCCGAAGCAGCGCCTGATATTCCCAGGTGGCAGCCCAGCTGCGGTAGTAGCTGAGATAGGAGCTGAGGCTGCGCACCAGCGGCCCGCCCTTGCCTTCGGGGCGCAGATCGGCATCGATGATCAGTGCCGGATCCGGTCCTGGCTTGCCGATGAGATCGCTGGCTAGCCGCACCAGCGAGACCGCAGCCTCCTGCTCCTCGGGACTGCAGCCGTCGGGGATCACGAATAGGGCATCGATATCTGAGGCGTAGCTCAGCTCCGCACCACCCCAGCGGCCCATCGCGATCACGCCGATCTGTGGTGCAGCGATCTCCCGACGTGCCAGGTCAAGGGCCGCATCGACGCTAGCCCCAGCTACATCGCTGAGTGCCTGACCCACGGTTGCGATATCAGCTAGCCCCAGCACATCGGCCAATGCGATCCGGCACAATTCACTTCGTCGCAACGCCCGGATCGAGGCGGCGGTGCTGGCTTGATCGGCGGAACGGGTGATCGCCCGGGTCATGGCTTGGGTCAGGCTGGAGCGGGAACGGGGCACCAGTTCCTCGGAGCTTGCCAGCATCTGCACCATTTCTGGGGCCTTCATTAGCAGGTTCACCACATAGCGGCTGCTAGCTGCAATACGTGCCAATCGCTGAGCCATCCAGCCTTCATCCCGCAGCGCTCGAAGGAACCAGCTGGTCGACCCCAGGGCCTCGGAGAGTTGACGAAATGCCAGCAACCCGAAATCGGGGTTGGGGCCTTCGGCGAACCAGCTGAGCATCACGGGCATGAGTTGCCGCTGAATCTCCACCGCCCGGGAGGTCCCATTCGTCAAGGCCTGGATATGGCCAAGGGCGGACCGTGGATCGGTAAAGCCCAGGGCCCGCAGCCGATCCTGGGCGGCGGTGGCCGATAGCCGCAGGTCATTGGTGGGGATGGCGCTGACCGCGTCGAGTAAGGGCGAGAAGAAGATCCGACGTTGGAGCCGCTCCACAGCCCTGGTGCTGCTGCGCCACTGCGCGACGACCTCGTCGACGGTGAGTTCCAGGGTGCGCGCGAGATGGGTCCAACCTGCCTCATCATCGGGCATGAGATGGGTTCGCCGTAATCGCCGCAACTGGACTCGATGCTCAAGTACCCGTTGGGTGCGATAGGCCGCAGCCAGGGCCGCCCCATCGACGCGCGAGATATAGCCGTGGGCAATGAGTGATTCCAGTGCCGGGAAGGTCCCTCGCACCCGAAGCCGTGGATCGGCTCTGCCATGCACCAATTGCAAGAGCTGCACCGTGAACTCGGTATCCCGCAGGCCACCAACACCCAGTTTGATGTCACGCCCTTGGGCCTTGGCGGGGATCAACGACACCACCCGTTGCCGCATCGCTCGGGCTTCAGCCAGGAACCCCTCACGCAGCGCGGCCTCCCAGATGAAGGGCTGCACCATGTCACAAAACCGTTGCCCTAAGGCCAGGTCCCCGGCTGCGGGCCGGGCCTTCAGCAGCGCCTGGAATTCCCAGTTCTTCGCCCAGCTGCGGTAATAGGCCTGGCAGGAAGCCACGGTCCGCACCAGCGGACCTGCCTTGCCTTCGGGGCGTAGCGCCGCATCCACTGGCCATATCGTGCCCTCGGCGGTGTGGGCTGAACAGATCCGGCCCAGCGCGGCTGCCAGTTGAGAGCCCACCCGCATGGCCTCATCCACCTCCACCCCTTCGACGGGTTCGGCGATGTAGATGACATCGACATCGGAGATGACGTTGAGTTCCTGGGCGCCAAGCTTGCCCATCGCGATGACCGCGAAACTAATCTGCTCGGCACCTGGGGTCTCGGCCTTGGCACACTCCACCGCACAGTCCAACACAGCATCCGCGATATGGCTCAGCTCCGCGGATATCTGGTCAACCACTGCTGCCGGATCCTCGGCATTCACATCCCAGGCGGCGACAGCGACTAGGGCCTCGTGGTTTGCTCTGCGGAGTCGATCGGGGGCTGACTGGTCGAAGGGGGCGACACGGTCACGAAAGAGTTGCCGCCAGGACTCACCGCGAGGTCGCGGTTCGTCGCGGAGCAGCTCCATCGCGCTGGGGACTCGGGTCAGATAGTGCGCCAATCCGGTGGAGGCCCCAAGCACCCGCAGCGAGCGTTCCAGCCAGGCTTCGTCGGCTGCTATTGCCGTCACTAGGGCGGGGTCCTGCTCGCTGATACGGATCAGCGCATCGAGGGCATGATCACGATCTGCGGCAGCAGTGAAGGCGCTCAGCGGGACCGGAGGCGAGCCCGCGCAACTATCTGCCCATCGCTGCCAGTGTGCGGCGGCAGAACTGGGAGCCTCAAAGCCGCGCCGGGCGAACTCCCCTATCGTGGTGCTGACCCTATTCACGCCCCTAGGCTACGCGCATAGGATGAGGCCATGTTCCGGCCCGATGAGACAACGGTTGCTCAGGTGCACGACCTGATCCAGTGCCTGGCTGCGGTGGACTATCCGCAGTCGACTGCCTTGGAGCAGGAGTTGAGTCGAGCGCTGGCCGCGAAACGCCCGGATCTGACATCGTTGCTGCTTCACCTAGCGAAGGCAGCCCATCGTCATGGCCTCGCCCTAGGGCGGGTGATCATGGCCGCCTGCTGCCGCGCCTTCGCCGCCAAGATCGCTGAAACCTACCCCGGGCACAGCATCGAATTACGGATTCCACCCTTCGCGGCGGTGCAAGTAGGTTTCGGGGAGGGCCCCACTCATCGTCGCGGTACCCCGCCGAATGTGGTGGAACTCTCCCCGGAGGCCTTCGTCCCGTTATGTGTAGGGCTCACCAACTGGCAAGACACCTCGGCCAGCAG
Source organism: Arachnia sp. (assembly GCA_041855345.1). Taxonomy (GTDB): domain Bacteria; phylum Actinomycetota; class Actinomycetes; order Propionibacteriales; family Propionibacteriaceae; genus Arachnia. The sequence continues at coordinate 6,813 of JBHAEB010000160.1, forward strand.
CTCAGGAGCCCAGGCCCAGCACATCGCCCAGGCCTTCCCCTTGGTGGGTGATCAGGAGTCTGCTGGGTGATTAGGAGTTGAGCGCATCCAGGTCGATCTTGCCCATCTGCAGGATCCGGTCACGGGTTTCTGGAACAGCCATCAATTCGGCGATATTGTCCGGCACCACCTGCCAGGACACCCCCCAGTGATCGAGGCACCAACCGCAGCGTTCGGCCTCCGGCACGGCTGATAGGCCAGCCCAGTAGCGATCGATCTCAGCTTGATCCCGACAACGCACCATAAACGAAACCCCGGGGGTGAAGGTGAAATCGTGGAAGCTGCCGGAATCCATAGCGGCAAACCAGCTATCCATCAGCTGGAAATCAGTGAACATCACCGAACCCTCGTCGAGGGGTGCGTCGGCCGGATAGTGGATGAGGGCACCTCGAGCCGAGGCGTCGAATAGGTCGATGTAGTGGTTCGTGGCTGCTTCAGCGTTGAAATGGTTAGTGCCACCAAACATCAACGACGGCACGACGAAGGGCCGTGGCTGGCCCTCGGGATTAGTCAGCATCAGTTGCCAACTGAAGCCAAACTGATCCTGCACCCAGGCGTAGCGTTTCGCGAAGGGGTACTCACCCAGCTCCATGAGCACCCCGCCATGGTTGAGCTTGGCATAGAGCTCATCGAGGTACTGGGTCGCTGCCTCTTCCCCGCCAAACAGCAGCGGATCGAAGTTCAGTAGGCAGCTGATCGACGGATTGGGTGTGTACAAGTCCCCGCCGTTAATGAGCAGCAATTCAAAGCCGTGGATACTGACCAGCCCAGCCAGTGGTCCTTGATCGAGGATCCTGGCCTCACGGAAGGCCTCGGTGTAATAGGAGGCCGCCGATTCTTCCACATTGTCAGTCCAAATCGCGGGGACGATGCGTTGAGTCATTGCCAGAGACTAGCTGACAGCGCCAAATCGTCCTCGTCACAGCACGGACAGGTAACGCTCCAGCTCCCACATCGTGACTTGCCGACGATAGGCCTCAAATTCGGCTCGTTTATTACGCATGAAGTACTCATAGACGTGTTCGCCTAGGGTTTCGGCCACCAGCTCCGAGTTCTCCATCAGCCGCAGCGCCGAATCGAGGCTGCGGGGCAGCGCCTGGATCCCCATGGCTCGACGTTCCCTGTCGGTGAGTTGCCACACCGCATCCTCAGTCTCAGCTGGCAGCGGGTATTCATTTTCGATGCCCGCCAAGCCGGCGTTGAGCATCAACGCGAAGGCGAGATAGGGATTGCAGGCTGCATCTGCGGCCCGGTACTCGATCCTCGCGGAACTCGATTTATTCGGCGAGAACTGCGGCACCCGGATCAAGGCGGAACGATTCGAACGTCCCCAGCAGGCGTAGGTGGGGGCCTCCGCACCACCGGAAAGCCGCTTATAGGAGTTCACCCATTGATTCGTCACCGCAGTGATTTCTGGGGCATGACGAATCAGACCTGCGACGAACTGCCTGGCCAGTTTCGACAACCGATATTCATCGGCACCATCGTGGAAGACATTGGTATCGCCCTCGAAGAGGGAAATATGGGTGTGCATTCCAGAACCAGGGTGCTGGGTGAAGGGTTTGGGCATGAAGGTGGCATGGATGCCTTGGCTGACTGCAACCTCCCGGATCACGACCCTAAAGGTCATGATGTTGTCGGCCATGGTTAAGGCGTCGGCATAGCGCAGGTCGATCTCATGCTGTCCAGGGCCGGCTTCGTGGTGGCTGAATTCCACCGACAGCCCCATCTGTTCCAAGGCGCTGATCGCATCGCGACGAAAATCGGTGCCCTCCCCCATGGTGGTGTGATCGAAATAGCCGCCACGATCGAGCGGGGCCGGGGGCTGCAACTGGCTCAACAGGTAGAACTCGATTTCGGGATGGGTGTAGAAGGTGAACCCCATCTCCGCTGCCTTCTTGGTGGCCCGTTTCAGCACATACCGGGGGTCGGCGAAACTCGGGGAACCATCGGGCAGTTGAATATCGCAGAACATCCGCGCCGTCCCGCCCTCGTGTTGCCGCCACGGCAGGACCTGAAAGGTCGAGGGGTCGGGGTGGGCGACCATATCCGATTCATAGACCCGGGCGAAACCCTCAATAGCGGAGCCGTCGAAACCCACACCCTCTTGGAAGGCCCCCTCCACCTCCGCTGGGGCGATAGCCACCGATTTCAGCGACCCCAATACGTCGGTAAACCACAACCTCACGAACTGGATGTTGTGCTCTTCCATCGTTCGCAGTACCCGCTCGGTTTGCCTAGCCATGGACCTAGTCTGCCGCAGAGCGTTGAGTGGTGAGACGCACACCTGGCAATAATGGTGGGCATGGCACAACCCGGCTGGTATCCAGGAACCGATGAATCGGGACGCCCTCAGTATTGGGACGGCGATTCCTGGCAGGACCATGCCCCCGAGCCCAGCCGCTCCTCCTGGCCGCGTTGGTGGCCGCTGGCCGTTGGCCTACTCATCCTGGCCCTCGTGGTCGCGGTGATGGTGCTCGCCCCCCGTGGGGCCACACCGTGGGGAGTGAACTCCGATAACAATTCCGCCCAGCCCACCGGTTCGCAGTGGAATGAGTTGATTCCCAGCGACCCTCCCACCGATCCCTCAGAAGGCGGTGGCCGTCCCGTCGACTGCCCCATCGTTGAGGATGGCGAAGGCCCCGCCCCCAAAAATGGCTGGTTTACCTCGAAGGGCATGACCTATCAGGGTGTGCCGGGATGGGAATCTGGAGGGGCCTGGGCAATCGACTTCGCCTCGGACCGTTCTGGCCAGCGGGATCGGGTGACCTCCACTTGGGTTGCTATCACCGCGATCGGACAGTTATCGCGTCGCGATTTCCATCCCCAGCCACAAATCAGCGCCCAGCAGCTCATCGACTGCCTATCCACCTCCTATTACTACGTCGATCTGGACCGGGTTGAGGTCCTGGAAGACCGGGCATATACCACCGCCGATGGGGTGTCTGGCTGGATGATCAGGGCTAATTTCTGGAATATCGCCGGCACCCACGCGGTACTCGGCGACGAGGTTGTGGTTTTGGTCCTCGATAACGGCCACCCCAATACCCTGACGCTCTTTCACACCCAAGCTCCGATCGGTGATGAGGATCGCAAAGCCAAGGTCAGGGCCTGTTTGGAAAGCCTGCGCCGGGAGTAGCCGGGATCATCGGCTACGAACTACTACACTGTGGCCGCGTGAGTCCTGTTACCCCGTTCACCGTCACGCCACGACGCGATGTCCCCAGCCACATCGTCCGCCCCGAATATGTGGGAAAACGTGCCCCACAACGCTATACCGGCGACGATGTGCAGACCCCAGAGGTGATTGAGGCGATGCGTGAATCGGGAGCTATCGCCTGCGAGGCCATGCATGCAGCGGGGGCTGCGATCCGGCCAGGCATCACCACCGATGAGTTGGATCGGATCGTCCACGAGTACATCCTGGATCATGGCGCCTATCCCTCGACCCTGGGCTACCGGGGATTCCCGAAATCCTGCTGCACCTCCGTCAATGAGGTCATCTGTCACGGCATTCCTGATACCCGCCCCCTAGAGGACGGGGATATCGTCAAGATTGATGTCACCGCCTATAAAAATGGTGTCCACGGGGATAACTGTTTCACCTTCATGTGCGGTGATGTCGATGAGGCCTCACGGCTGCTCGCCGAACGCACCCAGGAGGCCATGAATCGCGGGATCAAGGCAGTGCGTCCCGGCCGCCCCACCTCGGTCATCGGCCGGGTCATCGAGTCCTATGCCAAGCGGTTCGGCTACGGGGTGGTTCGCGACTACACCGGTCACGGCGTCCACACCGCCTTCCACTCCGGGTTAGTGATCCTTCACTACGACGAACCCCGCTATGAGACGATCATGAAACCGGGGATGACCTTCACCATCGAACCGATGCTCACCATTGGCTCGCCGGAATCCTCGGTGTGGTCGGATGGTTGGACGGTGGTGACCAACGACGGCTCCCGCTGCGCCCAGTTCGAGCAGACCATCGTCGTGACTGAGACTGGAGCTGAGATCATCACGGCCCCACGTCAATCGCAAAAGTCGTGAATCTCAGCCACCAAGGCGCGGTAGGTGGCTTCGTGATAGTGAAAGGCAGCTGGCCCCCAGATGTGCTTGCTATCGGCCAAGGTGCCGTGAATTCTCGCCAGCGGTAATCCCAGTTCAGCTAGGCGCTGGTAATAGGGCTCATACTGCTGGTTGGCGGTCACTGCGGCGACCCCGAAGCAGGGCGGGGTTGGCGTGGCCCGCTCATCCAGCAAAGCCCAATCCGGGGCCAGCACCAAGGCCTTGCTAGCCAGTCCCAGCTGCTCCAACTCGGCCACGATCCTGGTAGCCACCTCAGCCCATATCCTCAGGTGCTGCTCCTCCCCCAGCGGCAAGATCTCACCGGCGGCGTCGAAGATCTGTTGCTGGCCTGCCTGAAGCCGTTCCACACTGCGGGTGGTGATACTGCCGTCGGGAAACCGGACCACCCCCAGCCGCTCATCGATGAGGTCGAGCAGCAGCACATCAGTAGCATCCGCGACGGTTTCGAGATGCTGTAGCGCGTGACCGGCGATATCAGCCGAAGCCATGCGCTGCTGAAAGGCTGAAGGCAAGGCAGCCGTAGCTGGAGTCACAGCTGAGGCGTCGTTGCCCACCGAAAGCCACGACTGTCTAGCGATGTAGCTCGTGATGCCGAATTGGGAAGGTAAATAGCCAGCGGTATCCCGGGAAACACAGCTTCCCCAGATCGTGACCCGCACCATCGGATGACCCCCTGATCCATAGGTACAGCAACGGGCGGTCGGCCCCACAGGGAACCGACCGCCCGAGCGAGATATCAGGCCTCGACAGCCGAGCCGCCAGCGGCAGCCAGCTTCTCCTTGGCCGACTTGGAGAAATGATGAGCGGTGACATTGAGAGCCACACCAATCTCACCATCGCCCAGTACCTTCACCAAGGATCCGGCACGCACTGCACCGGCATCAACGAGGTCCTCGATGGTGACCGTGCCGCCCTTGGGGAACAGCTCAGCCAACCGGCCCACATTGACGACCTGGTATTCCACACGGAATGGGTTCTTGAAGCCCTTGAGCTTCGGGATCCGCATGTGCATCGGCATCTGGCCGCCCTCGAAGTTCGCCGGAACGTTCTTACGAGCGCCGGTACCCTTCGTGCCACGACCAGCGGTCTTACCCTTAGAGCCCTCACCGCGACCCACACGGGTCTTGGGGGTCTTCGCGCCCGGGGCGGGACGCAAGTGATGAATCTTGAGCGCCATTACTTGACCTCTTCCACTTCCACGAGGTGGGCGACGGTGCGGATCATACCGAGCACCTCGGGACGATCCTCACGTTCCACCGACTGGCCGATGCGCTTGAGACCGAGGGTGCGCAGGGTGGCCTTCTGGTAGTCCTTGCCGCCAACACCAGACTTGATCTGGGTGATCTTCAGGGTTGCCATCAGTGAGCCACCTCTTCCTTACGGGCCCGCAGCAAAGCCGCGGGGGCCACGTCTTCGACCGGCAGGCCACGACGACGCGCCACAGCCTCCGGCTCCTCGAGCTGCTGGAGCGCATCGACGGTGGCGTGCACCACGTTGATGGCATTAGCGGAGCCGAGGGACTTGGCCAAAACATCATGCACACCAGCGCACTCGAGCACTGCGCGTGCCGAGCCACCAGCGATCACACCAGTACCGGGAGAAGCGGGGCGCAGGAGCACCACGCCAGCGGCCTTCTCACCCTGGACGGGGTGCGGGATGGTGCGCTGGATCAGCGGCACGCGGAAGAAGTGCTTCTTGGCTTCCTCTACGCCCTTGGCGATGGCGGCCGGCACCTCTTTGGCCTTGCCATAGCCGACACCGACCATGCCTTCGCCGTCGCCCACTACTACCAGAGCGGTGAAGCTAAAGCGACGACCACCCTGGACCACCTTGGCGACGCGGTTGATAGCAACCACGCGCTCGAGGTACTGGCTCTTCTCTTCCTTAGGAGCCTGGCCACGACGATCGTCACGGCCACGACGCTCCCCACCGCGACGCTCGCCGCGCTGCTGGGTTTCACTCATCGTGTTCCCTATCCTCTCGTCGTATCAGAATCCGAGACCAGCCTCGCGCGCCGCGTCAGCGAGCGCCGCGATCCGGCCGTGGTACTTGTTTCCTGCACGGTCAAAGACCACATTCTCCACACCAGCGGCTTTGGCGCGCTGCGCAATGAGCTCGCCCACCTTACTGGCCTTGGCGGTCTTATCGCCCTCGAGCGCACGCAGATCGGCTTCCATGGTGGATGCCGAAGCCAGGGTATGGCCCTGCGTATCGTCGATCACCTGAACAAACAGGTGACGGGCGGAACGGGTAACCACCATGCGGGGACGCGCGGCGGTACCGTTGATCTTCTTGCGGCCGCGAAGCTGCCGACGGGCTCGCGAGGCGGTCTTGGCCGCCAAGCCCTTGCGCATGCCAAGCGAGATAGCCATTACTTACCAGCCTTTCCGGCCTTGCGGCGGACGTGCTCGCCCGCGTAGCGAACGCCTTTGCCCTTGTACGGCTCGGGCTTGCGGATCTTGCGGATATTCGCGGCAACCTCACCGACAAGCTGCTTGTCGATGCCAGCAACCGTGAATCGCGTCGGGGTCTCGACCGTGAAGGTGATGCCCTCGGGGGCGTTCACCACCACCGGGTGCGAGAAACCGAGCGCGAACTCCAGCTGCGTGGGGCTCTTGGCGACGACGCGGTAACCGACGCCGACGATCTCCAGCTTCTTCTCGTAGCCGGTGGTCACGCCGATAATCATGTTGTTCACCAGCGTGCGGGTCAGACCGTGCAGGGAGCGGGACAGGCGCTCGTCGTTTGGACGGGTCACCTCCAGCTCGCCAGCCTCGTTCTTAGCAACCGTGATGGGCTCACGCACCGAGAAGGTGAGCTGCCCCTTAGGTCCCTTGACTGCCAGGTCCTGGCCGTCGATCTTGACCTCGACGTTCGACGGGACCGCAATGGGGAGCCTGCCAATTCGTGACATATTTGCTTCTCCTTTTCAGTCTCGTCGGATCACCAGACGTAGGCGAGGACTTCGCCGCCCACAGACTTGGCGTTTGCTTGCTTATCGGTCAGCAGGCCCTGCGAGGTCGAGATGATGGCGATGCCGAGGCCGCCGAGCACCTTCGGTAGGGCGTTGGCCTTGGCGTAAACACGCAGACCGGGCTTGCTGATGCGGCGCAGCCCAGCGATGGAACGCTCACGGGAGTCCCCGTACTTCAGCGTCACCTTCAGGACCTTGCCGACCTGTCCTTCGACCTCGGTGAGCTCGAAGTTCGAGATGTAACCCTCGGCCTTCAGAATCTCCGCGATGCCGACCTTGATCTTCGACGACGGCATGGACGTCGACTCCTGGTACGCCTGGTTGGCGTTACGCAGACGTGTCAGCATGTCTGCGATGGGATCAGTCATTGTCATGGCTGTGTGGCTTCTTTCTCGCCCCGGTTTCCCGCAACCGGGACCTGGGGCAAATTGAAATTGGAAGTTCTATTCGTAGGCGACGGATCACCAGGACGACTTGGTCACGCCGGGGAGCTGACCAGCATGGGCCAACTCACGCAGGCAGACACGGCACAACCCAAACTTGCGGTAGACCGACTTGGGTCGGCCACAGCGGTTGCAACGGGTGTAGGCGCGCACACCGAACTTCGGCTTGCGGGACTGCTTGACCTTGAGTGCTGTCTTAGCCATGGTTCACGCTCACTTCTTCTTCTTGGCGTAGAAGGCGGGCCCACGCTTGGACTTGACCTTCTTCGGGTCGTCGACGGCCTTGAAGGGGAACCCGAGGTGCTTGAGCAGCGCGCGCCCTTCAACGTCGTTGGTGGCCGAGGTCACGAACGTGATGTCCATGCCACGGACGCGATCGATCTTGTCCTGGTCGATTTCCAGGAACATGACCTGCTCGCTCAGACCGAAGGTGTAGTTGCCTTGACCGTCGAACTGGCGACCGTTGAGGCCACGGAAGTCGCGAATACGTGGCAGCGCCAGGGTGAGCAGCCGGTCGGCGAACTCCCACATCCGATCGCCACGCAGGGTGACGTGGCAGCCAATCGGCATGCCCTCACGCAGCTTGAACTGGGCGATCGACTTGCGGGCCTTGGTGACGGCGGGCTTCTGACCGGTGATGGCGGTCAGGTCGCGGATGGCGCCGTCGATGATCTTCGAGTCACGAGCAGCCTCACCGACACCCATATTGACCACGATCTTGGTCAACCCGGGGATCTGCATGACATTGGCGTACTTGAACTCCTCCTGCAGCGCAGGCACGATCTGCTCGCGGTACTTCTTCTTCAGCCGCGGGATTTCGACCTCGCTCATCAGATCTCCTTCCCGGTCTTGCGGGCGATACGCTTGCTGCGTTCGGCCTGGTACTCGGAGCCGTCGCTGCGACGCTTGGTCACCTCGACTCGCTTGTAACCTACGCGGGTCACCACTTCCTTGCCGTCAACCTTGGTGACGAGCTGAACATTGGAGACGTGGATGGGGGCCTCGGAGCTGATGATGCCGCCCTCGATGCGGCGACCATTGGCGCCCTGGGATTCACGCTTGTGACGCTTGACGACGTTGACGCCCTCGACGGTCACCTTGCTGGCACGAGGATCGACCGCGATGATCTCGCCGACCTTACCCTTGTCCTTCCCGGCAATGACCTTGACCCGGTCACCCTTCTTGACGTGAAGCGAGTTCATTCAGATCACCTCCGGCGCGAGCGAGACGATGCGCATGAACTTCTTCTCGCGCAACTCACGAGCCACCGGGCCGAAGATGCGGGTGCCGCGGGGCTCCCCATCAGTCTTCAGAATGACGGCGGCATTCTCGTCGAACTTGATGTACGAGCCGTCGCCACGGCGACGCTCCTTGACTGTACGCACTACGACGGCCTTGACGACATCGCCCTTCTTGACGTTGCCGCCAGGGATGGCGTCCTTCACCGTGGCGACGATGGTGTCACCGAGGTAGGCGTAACGACGCTTCGAGCCACCGAGAACGCGGATGCACAAGAGCTCCTTGGCACCAGTGTTGTCGGCGACCTTGAGTCGCGACTCCTGCTGGATCATGTGTTCTCCTTTGTCCGACCGGTTCCCGTGGTGGGCCTGGTCGGAACTCATTAACGAACCCCCTGGATTTTGCCAGGAGGAGCCCCGGACCTTGAGGCACGGGGTTGTGTCACCCGGGAAAGGTCCCCGCCCAGCACGCTGGAGGGCACAGACCCAAGGCAACCTGGCAATCGTATACCACCAGGCCTAGATCCAGGAAACGACGCCTGGTATCACCGGTTCGCCGGAATAAAAAAGCTGGCCTTAGCGTGATGGGCCCATGGTGGGGGCCAACACATCACGCTAAGGCCAGCGAGTCAGATCAGATCAAGCCGAGTTCGGTCACCGCGTCGCGTTCGTCGATCAGTTCCGCAACGGAGGCGTCAATCTTGGCGCGGGAGAAGGGGTCGATCTCCAGCCCTTGAACGATCTCGTACTTGCCATCCTTGACCACGCAGGGGAAGGAGGAGATGATGCCCTCGGGCACACCGTAGGAGCCATCAGAGGGAACAGCCATCGACACCCAGTCACCCTCGGGAGTGCCGAATACCCAGTCGCGCATGTGCTCGACGGTGGCGTTGGCGGCCGAGGCTGCCGAGGACAGGCCACGGGCCTCGATGATGGCGGCGCCGCGCTTGGCAACGGTCGGGATGAAGGTGCTCTCGATCCATGCTTCGTCGTTGACCAGCTGGGCAGCGTTCTTGCCGGCAACCTCGCAGTGGAAGAGATCCGGGTACTGGGTCGAGGAGTGGTTACCCCAGATGGTCATCTTCTTGATCTCGTCGACGGCCACCCCAAGCTTGGCCGCCAGCTGGCTGATCGCGCGGTTGTGGTCCAGGCGGGTCAGGGCGTTGAACCGCTCAGCCGGAATATCGGGGGCGTTCTTCATCGCGATCAAGGCATTGGTATTGGCGGGGTTACCGGTGATCAGGACCCGCACATCGTCGGCTGCAACCTCGTTGAGGGCTCGGCCCTGGGCAGTGAAGATCGCACCATTGGCGCTCAGCAGATCGCCGCGCTCCATACCGGCCTTACGGGGCATGGCACCCACCAGCATGGCCAGGTTGGCACCCTCGAAGACCTTCTTCGGGTCGTCGCCGATCTCAACATTGACCAGGTTACCGAAGGCGCAGTCGTCGAGTTCCATGACGACACCCTCAAGGGCCTTCAAAGCGGGCGTGATCTCCAACAGGCGCAGTTCTATGGGGCGATCACCCAGCAGTGAACCGCTGGCAATGCGGAACAGCAGGCTGTAGCAGATCTGCCCGGCGGCGCCGGTGACCGCAATCTTGACGGGAGCCTCAGTGCTCATCGTGCGGACCTTTCTTTCGTCGGTGATGTCCTCGTGAAAGCCTATCGTCTTCACCTCGGCTCAAGCAGCCGGGGCTGAACTCAGGTGCCTGAAGGAACCACCAGGGCGAAGATGAGGATCGCAGCACCGAGCCCGCCCATGACGATGAGGTCGAGAATCCGACGGCGTAACACCAGCAGTCCAGCGATATGACGGGGCAGGATCATCCGTAACGCCGTTGCCAGCAGCAAAGCGACCGCCATGGTGATGGCTCCCCATCGCCATTGCCCCAACAGCACTGCCATAATCCCCGCCGAGAACACCGTCAAGGCCGCAGCCAGGGGCCACGGATTCGACGGCAGCAGTTGGGGCCGATTAGCCGCCATGGATATCCTCGGCGCGGTCGACGATGTTGCTCAATAGCATTGCCCGCGTCATTGGCCCAACCCCACCAGGATTGGGTGTCACCCACCCGGCCTTGTCCCAGACATCGGGGGCGAGATCACCCACGGTCACCCCGTCGACCCGGCTGACGCCGACATCAATACAGATTGCGCCCTCGCCGATCATGTCGGCGGTCACCATGCCTGGCACCCCGGCTGCCGCCACCACGATGTCAGCGCGGCGGGTGTGCTCAGCCAGATCACGGGTTCCGGTATGGCAGAGGGTCACGGTGGCGTTTTCACTGCGCCGGGTCAGGATCAGACCCAGCGGCCTGCCGACGGTAATCCCCCGCCCCACCACACAGACCTCGGCGCCACGCCAGTCGAGGCCATGGCGTCGCACCAATTCCACGATCCCTCGCGGGGTACATGGCAAGGTGGCTGGCTCGCCAAGCACAAGCCTTCCTAGGTTGACTGGGTGCAGCCCGTCGGCATCCTTGGCTGGGTCGATCAGGCTGAGCGCCCAATTCTCATCGAGGTGTCTGGGGATCGGAAGCTGCACGATGTAGCCGGTGCAGGCCGGATCCTGGTTGAGTTCTTCGATCGCGGTGCGTAGCTGGTCGGCGGTTGTGTCCTTGGGCAGCTTCACCTGGATGGAGGCGATACCCACCTGTTGGCAGTCCCGGTGTTTCATCCGCACATAATTCTGGCTGGCTGGATCATCACCGACCAGGATCGTTGCCAGCCCAGGGACGACTCCTTCTTCTCGAAGCCGCGCGACCCGCTGAGTCAGTTCAGCTTTGATGGCTTTTGCTGTGGCTACCCCATCTAGTGCTTGTGCAGTCATCAGAAACCTCAATGGAAGAAGTGACGGGTTCCAGTGAAATACAGCGCGATTCCCCGCTCCTGGCACAGGGCGATGGTTTCCTCGTCGCGCACCGACCCACCGGGCTGGACGATAGCTTTCACCCCGGCGTCGAGCAGAATCTCCGGCCCATCAGCGAATGGGAAGAAGGCATCCGAAGCGGCTACCGAACCGGCGGCCCGCTCCCCTGCCCGCTCAACAGCCAGCTTGCAGGAGTCAACTCGGTTGACCTGACCCATGCCGACGCCGACGGCTGCGCCATCACTGGCCAGCAGGATCGCATTCGATTTCACCGCACGGCAGGCCCGCCAGGCGAAAACCAGATCGGCCAGGGTGGCTTCGTCGACGGGCTGGCCCGCCTTCAATTCCCAGTTCGCCGGGGCATCGCCTGGAGCATCGATCCGATCGGGTTGCTGCAGCAAGGCCCCACCAGACAGGGGCTGCAGGGTGCGCTCCCGATGCTCATAGGGGCCTACCTGAAGCAGCCGGATATTCTTCTTGGCGGTCAGGATGGACAAGGCCTCAGGGTCGAATCCGGGCGCGATGACCACTTCAGTGAAGATGTCTCGGATCTGCTCGGCTAATTCCCGAGTCACCTCTCGGTTCGTGGCGATCACCCCGCCGAAGGCGGAGGTGGGGTCGCAGGCGTGGGCCTTGCGGTGGGCTTCGGCGATATCGGCACCCACTGCGATCCCGCATGGGTTGGCATGTTTGATGATCGCCACGCATGGTGCCTGGAAGTCATAGGCGGCCCGGTAGGCGGCTTCACCGTCGGTGTAGTTGTTGTAGCTCATCGGTTTGCCGTGGAGCAGCTGCGCCTGGGCGATACCCGCCGGACCTGGCGGGTAGCTATACAGCGCCGCTGCCTGGTGGGAGTTCTCGCCATAGCGCAAGGCCTGCTCCTTGACCCAGGTCGCCCCCAGCCATACGGGAAAACCATCGGCTGGTTGGTCACCAACATTGGCTCCCATCCAGGTGGCGACAGCGACGTCATAGGATGCGGTGTGGCGGAAAGCGTCGGTGGCCAATTGACGACGGGCCTGCAGCGTGAATCCTCCTTCCGCCAAGGCAGAGATGACGGCTGGGTATTGCGATGTGCAGGTCACCACAGCCACCGAAGGATGGTTCTTCGCTGCGGCACGGACCATGGCCGGGCCACCGATATCGATTTGTTCGATGCATTCATCAGTGCTGGCGCCGGAGGCGACGGTGGCTTCGAAGGGATACAGGTTGACGACCACCAGGTCGAAGGGGGCAACGCCGAGTTCGCCGAGCTGGGCGTTATGGGTTTCTAACCGGCGATCGGCCAGGATGCCCGCGTGTACCCGAGGATGCAGGGTCTTGACCCTCCCGTCGAGGCATTCCGGGAACCCGGTGACCTCCTCGACGGGGGTGACCGGCACCCCCGCTGCGAGGATGGTGGTGGCCGTTGACCCGGTGGAGACCAACTCCACCCCAGCTGTGTGCAGGGCAGTCGCTAGCTCAGCCAGCCCGGTCTTGTTGTAGACGCTGATCAGCGCTCGGCGCAGTGGAATTCGGTCGCTCATAGTTCTCCTTCGTTCCAGGCGCGCACGGTCTCGACCAGAAGGCGGCGTTCGGCGACCTTGATGCGCTCGTGGAGGCTTTCGACGGTGTCGTCAGGTAGGACCTCGACGGCTGACTGAGCCAAGATCTTACCGGTGTCGATTCCCTCATCCACCATGAAGATGGTGGCCCCGCTGACCTTGACTCCATAGGCCAAGGCGTCGCGTGGCCCATGGACACCGGGGAAGCTCGGCAGCAAGGCGGGATGAGTGTTGATGGTGCGGTCACCGAAACGGGCCAGAAAAGCCTCGCCAAGTAGTTTCATGAATCCGGCCGAAGCCACCAGATCGGGGGCGAAACCGGCGACGATGTCGGTCAATTCCCTATCCCAGCAGGCGCGGTCACCGCCCTTGGGAAGCGGATGGGCCACCGCCGGGATGCCAGCCAATCGGGCACGTTCTAATCCATAGGCATCGCTGCGATCGGAGACCACCGCGACCACCTCGGCGGCGAGCCGGCCGTCGGCTATCTCGTCTAGCAGCGCCTGAAACAGCGTCCCGGAACCGGATAACAGCACCACCACACGTGTTCGCACGCGATCACCCTACCCCGAGGAGTTAGCGACAGGGCATACCGGAACCTTGGGTGGGATTTCATTGCTAGCGTGGCAACCATGGCACACCCCCACCACGGACACCCCCACCGATCCGGACACCCGCACGGCAAGCCCTTCGGGGCCAGGCCAAATCTAGACTTCGACCAGGCCCCGTTTATCGTCATTTGGGAGACCACCCAAGCCTGCGATCTGGCCTGTCGGCATTGCCGCGCCTCGGCCCAGCCCAACCGCGATCCGGGGGAACTCAGCACCGCCGAGGCATTGAAGCTACTCGATGATGTGCGTCGTTTTGGTCGTGTGGTCTTCGTCTTTTCTGGTGGTGATGCCTTTAAGCGCCCCGACATTATCGAACTGGTTCGGCATGGCGCCGAGATTGGGCTGCGGATGGCGATCACCCCGGCCACCACCCCCTTGGCCAGCCGTGACCGTCTTGTCGAACTCAAGGAAGCTGGCCTGACTCGGCTGGCAGTCAGCCTGGACGGCTCAAATGCCGCCATCCACGACGAGTTCCGCAGGGTTGCCGGCAGTTTCGACCACGGGCTGCGCATCCTGCGTCAGTCCCAGGAGATTGGGCTGAGTACCCAGGTCAACACCGTGGTGCGGAAGGCGAATCTGGACGATATGGCCGCTATGTGCCAGTTGATGACCGAGCTGGGGATCGTGTTTTGGGAGGTGTTCTTCCTGGTGCCGATGGGTCGCGCCAAGAAGGAGGATGTGGCCTCTGCTGAGGGCTTCGAGGCGGTCTTCAACCAACTCTATGACCTGTCTAAGACGGCTTCCTTCGATATTAAAGCCACCGCCGCGCCGCAGTATTCGCGAGTGGTGATGCAACGGAAGCGGGCGGAGGCCAGGGCTGGCATCGATACCGATCTGGATGTCCTGACCTCCGGTATGCACTATTCCCAGCAGGATGGGATCGGCCGGGCCCGCAATGTCAACGACGGCGACGGCTTCATGTTTATCTCCCACACCGGGGATATCTATCCCTCTGGTTTCTTGCCGATCAAGGCAGGCAATATCCGCACCGATGACATTGGCGAGGTGTATCGCACCTCGGATGTGTTCACCACCTTGCGTGACCGCACCCAGCTCAAGGGCAAATGTGGGTTCTGTTCCTTCCGCTCCTTCTGCGGCGGTTCACGAGCCCGGGCCTACGCGATGACCGGGGACTATCTGGCCCCCGAGCCGTTCTGCGCCCACGAACCCGCCGTCCCCCATTAGCGTCGCGGCAAGGTGGGTTCGTCCTCGACCGGGTCCTGAGCAGACTGCGTACCATCCTCCTCGGCCGGGGTGGCCTCAGGATCCTTGAGGGCGGGCCAGGTGAACTCGCGACGTGCGAGCCCCACCACCAGCCCGGTGAGTAAGCCTGATAATCCGAGCAGGCTGGGAGCAGTGATGGCCAAATCCCCCAGCCGCACTCCGAACTGCGCCAGCCGCATCGAGCCCAATCCGCCCGAGGCACACCAGGCGATCACCACCAGAGCCAACCCGGTGGCGATCCCGGCCAGGGCGCCGACCACGGTAGTTTCGTCGAATCTGCTGGCTGGTCGGGCCATGGTGACGATGAGTCCGGCGCAGACCCCAGCCACGATGCCGCCGAGCAACCACCACCAGGTCACCGATGACACCGGGCCAGCTGGTGGGATGGCTCCTAGGACGGGGATCGCTGGTAGGAACCCGACATCAGTGATCCCCATGCTGATCAGGGATCCATCTCCTAGGGTCAGGCCTGCCCCTAAACTCCACGCCGTCGCCCAGATGATCAGGTTCGGCAGCCACGCCAATTGGATAATCAGCAGTAGCAGCCCACCGCTGAGTTCCCCACCCAAACCATCGGCAATCGCGGCGACCCGATCTCGATGCAGGATCAAGGTGGTCGTCAGCAGCGCCGACCCCACCCCGAGACAGATCAGCAGGGCGGCGCCAATCGCGCGGGGCACTGCCCGCAGCCACCCCGGCCAGCTGGCCCGCAGATCATGGCCCACCACCTTGGCGCAACCCCAGTAGCTGGCGGCGGCACCGATGAGAATGGCACCTATGAGTGCCCGCGGCACCGAGGTCGTGGGGGTGGTGGCCGCGATGACGAGGATTACCGCCGCGTAGGTTCCGGTATACAGCCCCATCACCCGCATCAGGATCTGCTGGATGGTGGCGCCATCATCAGCCGTTGCCGCCCCCCGGGCTGCGGTTTGAGCCAGGGGCACTCCCAAGACGATAAGCACGAGGCTCAATCCCAGGGGCGCCAGCGATACGGCCTGGCCACCAATATCGACTGGGGTGCCGTGGGCGAGCAACAGCAGCCGACTCGCCAAACCCAAGGCATCTGGCAGTTGCGCATTCGGGGAGGTGAGCCATCCCAAGGCGGCCGGCCCAGCCAACAACAACCAGCCCGCAGCAGCGACTGCAAGCCCTCCCAACGGGGCCAATGCGTACCACGGAATGGCGACCTGTGGCCGCGCAGCACGGGCCTGTTCATCGACATCCACGGCTATGGTGCGGTGTCGGGCCACGGGGTCCTCCTAGGCTTAATCCGACGAATTGGGTCATTGGTGGGTAACCTGTACCCAAGACCCGCCGTCGTCCAGGCGGCCAAAATGTCCGCGTGGAGGTGAACATGACTGACTCCGGCAACCAGCGTCCCCGTAGGGCTTTCGCCAGCGATGACGCCCAGCCGGACGGCCACGACGATACACGCAGCGCCCCATCACGTCGGGCACGACGCGTCGCAGATGAAGACTTTGCCGCGCCACCCAGCGCCGCCTCGTCGCCGTCCAAGGATTCGCCGTTCGCGGTCCCAGCCTCAGAAACAGCCATCCCAGCCCCGGTGCTGCCCAGCCCGGAATATGAGGCGGAAACAGCCTCGTCGGTGACCTCGGGATGGGAATCGTTGACGGTCCCGCCCACTCCGGGACGCCGCTCAGCGGCTGAACCCTCGACTGCTGCCGAGCCCGCCACCGCGTCGCAACCGAACCGGCACCGCCGCAAGGCCAAGACCCAGGCTGCTCCCAGCTCATTGGCGGAGGCTGATGAGACGGTGGATGTCACCAATGATGATCAGGAGGCAGCCAGCAGCAAATCGGGGCTGCTGGGTCCCGATTCCTGGCTCTCCCACCACAAACGCACCCTCATGCTCGCCATGGCGGGTGGTTTAGCGGCGATTGTGCTGATCGCTGGCGGATTTTTCCTGGTCTCCCGGCTGGGGCAAGGAAACCAACCCTCAGCTGCCGCCACTCCCAGCGTCAGCATTTCGCCCATCGAGGTCACTGAGAGTTCACTGATCACCGTCGAGGATGCTGCCCAGATTGAATCCTCCGCTCAATGGGCGATCACCGAAACCACCAATGTGCCGGCCCAGATCACCCGACGCGCCGCCTGCTTGGGTGCGGACCCGGCAGACATCAATCCGATCACTGCGATGCAACGCACCCTCGGCGCGGCCCAACCCGAAGGTCTGGCATTGATGCATCAGATCGATGTCTACGCCTCCGAGGAGGCCGCACAGCAGGTCTACGATTCCCGGGTAGCCGGGCTGACTGAATGCAATCAGGTTCCGGCCCTGTTGATTGGGGCCAGCACCGTGGAGGGGCTTGGCGATCAGGTCACCCAGGTCAGCGTCGCCTTCCAGAATGAGTCGACCCAATACCACACGGTGCTGTTGGTCAGAAGCGGGCGCACCCTGCAGCTGATCGACGTCTCCCGCACCGATTCCGCGACCGCGGCCGATCCGGTGGTCGCCAGCAGCGTGAGATCACTCACCGAGGTGTGTGGTCTGGCAGGCAGCACCTGCCCCACGACTCCCGTGGTTACCGCGACACCGCCGCTGGCAGCTGACCCGGTGGGCTGGTTGATCCCCAGCGATCTGCCCCGCATCACCCCCGGCCATGGTTTCTGGAACGCCCTAAGCCAGCCCGTGGATGTGACCGTGCGTGGTAGCGGCTGCGAGAATATGCCGCTGGCCACCGAACCCGGTCCCAGCAACCGGATGCAACACACCCTGGTGATGACTGGTGACCCTGCTGCCCCGACCGGGATGGGTGTCGATGAGGTGTTGTTCAGCTTCGAGGATGAGCAAACCGCCACCTCCTTCGCGGACAGGCTAGCCGGCAATATCGCCTCATGTGCGGATGTCGCTGCTACCGCCACCGTCGCTGAACTGGAGGCAGCCAGTGGGACTGGCGTTTCGGAGACACCGGTTGCCGCCCGGTTGTTCAATATCTCCCAACAAACCGCCGACGACGCGGCCACCTATTTCCAGGTGGCGGTGGTCCAGGCCGGTACCAAGGTGAGCTATCTGCTGGCGACGGTGGGCCAGAGCTATCAATTCTCTGAGCCCCAGCTAGCGGCTTTGGGGATCCGGGCAGGGCAGCGAGCCACCCAAGGCTGATCTGCTACCAGTTCAGCAGCAGCGAGACCAGTACGTCGAGGGGGTGGGCCGCCGCCCGCTGCTGGGCGGTCTGTTGCCATGAGGTGACGTAATCGGTGATCACCGCATCCACATGGAGGTTGACCGCCCGGTCCATGGATTCTGGTGTGTTGATGGTCCAGATGGCTGTTTTCTTGCCAACCTCATGCAACTGGCTCAATAGTTCGGCAGAGGCCGCGTCCTCCTCCACGATGAGATAGTCCCCCAGCAGCTGGTGGGTATCGCCCAGCGAAACCACATAGGTGAATCCGCTGGTCACCTGCGGATAGTGCTGCTCAAGGTATTCGATGATCTGATAGTCCAAGGACATCACCACTGAGGATTCCAGCACTCCAGCTTGGGTCAATGCAGCCACCGCATCGTCGACCATCTGCTCATCGGCGGTGGCGCCTTTCAGCTCAAGGAATAGCCCAATCCGACCCTTGGTCAGTTCAATCATCTCTTCCAGGGTGGGGACCCTGACTGGGGGCCCGCCAAGGCCTGAACGCTCAGCCAGATTCAGGTTCTGGATCTGCGCCAGGGTGAGGTCTTGGACGCGTCGGGTCTCATGGGTGAACCGCGAAAAGGTGGCGTCATGGAAGATCACATAGTGGCCGTCAAGGGTTCGTTGCACATCCACTTCGACATAGTCAGCCCCCGCGGCGATGGATTGCTCGACGGCTGGTATCGAGTTTTCGATGGTGTTGTCTCCCGGACCGCCGCGATGACCCACCACCGCGATATGGGGTGCGGCGGTTAGTTGGGTTTCGAAGGCGGTGAAGAGCCCGGCAAAGCCCAGGATCACGGTCACGGTGATCGTCATCATGGCTCCTCGATGATGCAGTAGCCGATGGATCAGGTTGGGTTTTGCCGTCGAGGGCAGCCTCGGATAGCTGGTCGCAGCAGCCCGTAATGGGTCGTCCTCAGCAAGCCGCTCAAGATAGGCGTAATACCGATTTGTGCTGAGGTACAGCTGGAATGCGACCAGCAGGATTCCGCCCAGCCACACCACGATGGCGACTGTGAACACGATGCTGGAGCCCAGCAGGGTTTGCCACCACGAGGAGCTCATCTCCCAACGCACCCAGGTATAACCCGCCACACCGACACCGACCACAAGAAACATCGAAGCGGTGTACACCGCCAAGCTGGTGATCATGAAGCCCAGGAGTCTGCCAAGGTTGAGTCGCACCAGGCGGAAACTGGCCTGGACTGCCGAGCCGAACCTGCGATGTCCAAGCAACATGAACTGGAAGATGAAACTCAATGCGACCGCGCATAGATGAGCCACGACCAGCACACCGAGGTAGGTCAGGCTCAGTGCCGGACTAGCCTCAATCACCGCCATGATGAAATTGGGGATGCGCAGCCCGACCAGAAATCCAGCCGACATCGCCGATCCGGTCAAGGGGAACAGCACCACGATCAGCAGCACCACCAGCAGCAAGCCCGGGCCCAGGATTACCCTGAATGACTTCAGCACATCTGCCACGATGGCCGCGAAGGAGGGCTGCGAGCGGGCGTGAATGATCACGGCACTGAGCTTGATGAAACCACCGGCCTCTACCAGCACTGTGATCAGCAGCACCACCGCAGCCAGCAGCCCGAAGGCCAGCCCGGGTGCGGTACCCAGAAAGGATCCGATATTGGCGCTGTTGATAGATACGATCCCGCCCCAGGCGAATAGCTTCCTCGCGACCCACCAGAAGGCCGGGTACAAAGCCAACCACAGCACAGCCTGGGAGACCACCAGGTAGGTGAGGAACACGCCTGCGAAACGACGAAAGACAGTCAGGGCCTGGCGCAGTTCCGTTATCACAGGGCAAGCCTAGAGGCCTTATTTCGCCCACGATTTTGAGACAATGCTGAGAATTGCTAAGGTTTCGCTCGGAAGTCCCCAACTCACGGAGAACTACCTTGAGGCAACCGGAACACGTCGCTCCCAAACGGGCCATGGCTGCGGCTGAAGAAGCCGAGGTCATTGAGGCCACCACAGTCTCCCCCTCACGGGGTCGCCGTCGGGTCGGCAAGGCCTCCGTCGCTGCTGGGGTTGTCGGCATCCTGGCAGTTGGTTCCCTGCTGGGATGGGCGTGGACCGCCCGTGGCGGTGACAACGAGGCCATGTCGAATATGGCCGACGACGCAGCCATTCCGGCTGCCGCTGCTGAAGCCGTCGAAGCTGGCTTTGGTGACCGAGCCGAAGAAGCCTCCCGGTCCGCACTGCGCAATAACCTCAACTCCGCTATCGCCAACGAGGCCGCCAAGGAACGCGATGCCTCCCTTGAGACCGTCTACGAGGACACCCTTGAGGTCATGGTGGGGGAAACCGCCGCTGAACGTGAAGCCCAAATCGCCGCCGACATGGCGGCCGTGGAGGCACAGAAAGAAAAGCTCGCCGCTGAGGAAGCAGCCGCACAGGAGCGTCTACTCGCCGCAGCTGAGGCGCTTCGCACCGCCGGGGTCGATACCGCCAGCATCTCCAACGATGATCTTGAAGCGGCAACCGCCCAAGGCGGCACCATGCCGCTGAAATCGAATTACACCGTCGGCGCTTCCTTCGGCGCCACCGGCAGCTGGTCCCGATACCACACTGGTCAGGACTTCAGCGCCCCCACCGGCACCCCGATCTACGCGGCAGCCTCCGGGATCGTGTTGAGCCCCACCTCCGCATCCTGGGCCGGCACCAACGTGGTCATCAAGCACATGAACGCCGGATCCACCCTGTATGCCCATATGTCCAGCTCTGTGGTCAGCCCCGGCCAGGCAGTGACCGTCGGCCAGCTGATTGGCTATGTCGGCAACACCGGCCGTTCCTTCGGCTCTCACCTGCACTTCGAGTACTACCCGGCAGGCACCACCCCAGGTGATGTCTACACCGCGACCAACCCGCTGGTGTTCCTGCGGAGTCTCGGCGTCAACATCTGATCACAGCTTCTCCATCGGCGCATGGCTGATCGCGATGCGCTTCTTCCCGGTGCTGGCCCCGAAATCCACGTCCACCTGCTGGCTGGGTCCGCCACCATGGACAGCCAGTACCGTGCCCATCCCGAATTTGGCATGAAGCACCCGATCCCCAACCGCCAAATCCGAGGTGAGCTTCGCTCTGGTCGAGCCTGATCCGAAACTCGGACGCAGGCTGCTCTTGGTCCTGGATCGCCGATCCGCGCTGGTGGCTGCCCAGCTCGAAGCTGTGCTCTGCTCCAGTCGCCGCCAATCCATCAGCTGCTGCGGAATTTCGTCGAGGAACCTCGACCCCGGATTAGCCATGGGCTGGCCGAAGGAAACTCGCACACTGGCGCGCGAGAGATGCAGCCGACGCCGAGCGCGGGTGATACCCACATAGGCAAGGCGACGTTCCTCCTCCAACTGGTCAGGATCATCGCGGGAACGTTCGTGGGGGAAGATGCCATCCTCCATACCGGTGAGGAAGACGGTGTCGAATTCGAGTCCCTTGGCGGTGTGCAGGGTCATCAAGGTGACCACACCGTGGTCCCCATCCTCTGCTGGCAGCTGGTCGGAGTCCGCAACCAGGGCGATACGTTCCAAAAAGGCCGCTAGCGAATCGTCGAGTTCGGGCATCCCAGCAGCCAGCCCCAGATCCCCCTCGGTGGGTTCAAGATCGATGGTATTGGCGGCGGCGACGAATTCGGCCGCGACGCTGACGAGCTCCTCTAGGTTCTCCAATCGGGCTTCATCTTGCGGATCGGTGGACTGCTGTAATTCCTGCAGATATCCAGAGGCGGTGAGCACCCCGATGAGGATCTGCTCCGCTGAGGCCTGGGCGAGCATGAGCTGGTGAGATTCAATGAGGCTGACAAAGGCCTTGAGTTGTTTCGCGGCCCGGGTGGCAATCCCTGGGATCTGGTCGGCTCGCGCGGCTGATTCGAAGAAGCTCAGGCCTTGCCTGTCAGCGTATTCGGCCACCAGGGATTCGGTGCGCTCCCCGATGCCACGTTTAGGCACGTTGAGGATCCGGCGCACCGAGACATCGTCGGCGGGGTTGACGATGGCACGCAGATAGGCGATCGCGTCGCGGATCTCTTTGCGCTCGTAGAAGCGCAGTCCCCCAACCACCTTGTAGGGCAGACCGACGCGGATGAAAACCTCCTCCAAGGCGCGCGATTGGGCATTCGTGCGGTAGAACACCGCAACCTCGCCATACCGGGTAGCTCCTTGATCCACCAGACGGCGAATCTCATCGGCGACGAACTGGGCTTCGTCGTGCTCGGTGTCGGCCACCCAACCGACTATCAGCTCCCCGGTACCCAGGTCGCTCCACAACGTTTTGTCCCGTCTTCCCTGGTTGCGGGAGATGACCGCATTGGCGGCCTGGAGGACGGTGTTGGTCGAGCGGTAATTCTGGTCGAGCACGATGGTGCGGGCACCAGGAAAATCGGCTTCGAAATCCAAAATATTGCGGATCGTGGCACCACGGAAGGCATAGATCGATTGGTCCGAATCCCCCACCACCATCAACTGAGCCGGCTCGACAGCAGGCTGGTCGGGGCCAGCATCAGTCACCGGTCCGCACAGCTGGCGGATCAGGGAGTATTGGGCGTGGTTGGTGTCTTGGTATTCATCAACCAGGATGTGACGGAACCGGCGGCGATATTTCTCTCGGATATCGGGGAAGGCCTGGAACAGGTTGACGGTGGTCATGATCAGATCGTCGAAGTCCAGGGCGTTGGCGGCTCGCAGTCGCTGCTGATAGTCCTGATAGGCCTCGGCATAGACCTTGTGTTGCGGATTGTTGGTCTGGGCGGCTGTCTCAAAATCGACGAGGTCATTCTTCCAGGCACTCACTGCGTTGAGTACCGAGCGCACGGGGAATCTCTTGGGATCACGGTTGTGGTCCCGCAGCACCAAGGACATCAGGCGTTTGGCGTCGGTGTCGTCATAGATGGAGAAGCTCTTGGTCATCCCGAACCGGTCGATCTCGCTGCGAAGAATCCGCACACAGGCCGAGTGGAAGGTCGAAACCCACATGAGCTTTGCTCGGTTACCCACCAGCGCCATCACCCGTTCCCGCATTTCGGCAGCGGCTTTGTTGGTGAAGGTGATCGCCAGGATGGATCCTGGGTGGACTCCGCGTGCCCCCACCAGGTGGGCGATGCGTCGGGTCAACACCCGGGTCTTCCCGGAGCCGGCACCCGCAACCACAAGCACGGGGCCACCGGAATGGGTGACCGCTTCCAACTGGGGCTGGTTGAGGCCCTCTAGCAGTTCCTCCTCAGCGACAGCCCGGCTCATTGGCGGGGTCGCGGGCGGCTTCTGCTGTTTGGGCTCGACGAGGGCGGCAAGATCCGGGAATAAGCTGTCAGACATGGTTGTGCCAACCCTAATAAGCTGGCAGCTATGAGGCGAGTTCTGAGGTTTTTACGTGTCGCCATCCAGCGGGTCAGCGTCGCATTAATCGTGACCCAGATCTCGATCATGGTAGGGGTCACTGCTTGGGAATCGCTGCGTAAAAAGCATCGCCGACTGCGACGCTTCCCCTACGCCCCCGCCACTCCCGTGGCCGTGGGCCAGGACGAGGTGACGGTCTACACCTTCGGCGATGAGCTCTACCGGGATATGTTGCGCGCCATCAACGAGGCCCAACACACCGTCCACTTCGAGACCTATATCTGGAAGGGCGATGAAGTCGGGGAGGCTTTCAAAGAGGCCTTGGGCCGCGCGGCGGCACGCGGCGTTGATGTGCGGGTGATCTGGGATGAGTTCGCCAATATGGTGGTACCTCGTTCCTTCTTCGATATGCCCTGTGGGGTAGTCGCGCTGCGCCACCCGCCGCTAGCTAAGCCGTGGGCGCCCCGCAGCTGGGGCCGTGACCATCGCAAACTCCTGGTGGTGGATCGCCATATCGGTTTCATCGGCGGCTATAACATCGGCAAGCTTTATGCCAAGGCCTGGCGGGATACCCATGCCCGCATCATCGGACCCAGCACTGCCGAACTCGATAACGCCTTCGTAGATTTTTGGAATCAAAACGCCACCCGGCACCGGCTCCCACAACTGGCCAATGACCATCAACGCCGCTGGCTATCGAAGCTACGGGTACATCGCAATGTGCCGCGAATCCAGGTCTATCCGATTCGCAATATGTACCTCGAAGCAATCGATCGAGCCACTGAACGGATCTGGTTAACCCACGCCTATCTCATCCCAGACGATGATCTGGTGGCCGCCCTCCGGGACGCTGTCAATCGGGGCGTCGATGTGCGGATCATCGTCCCAGCCCGGTCCAACCATGCCGTCGCTGACTGGTTATCGCGTGGCTTCTATGGGGAGCTACTGAACTCCGGCATCCGGTTGTTCCTCTATCAGGATGCGATGGTTCACTCAAAAACCGCTGTCATCGACAGCACCTGGTGCACCATCGGCACTGCCAACCTGGATCGGCTGAGCCTATGGGGCAACTACGAGGTCAATTTGGAGGTCACCGACCCGCAGGTCGCCGCAGTCATGGAACGAGCCTTCACTATCGATGAGTCCAATACCGTGGAACTGACCTTGGACCGCTGGTTACGCCGCCCCTGGTACAAGAAGCTGGCCGAATCCCTGCTCAGCCCTTGGCGGCCCCTGTTCTAAACCGGGGCAGGATCGGGGGGATTCCCGATTCGTTCTGCCCTCAAACCAGGCATCCTAGAGACATGTTCACTTTCCTGGCTTACATCATCATCGGTTTCATCGGCGGCACCATCGCGAAGACCTTCATGGGAGATAAGGGCGGCGGCTGGGTCGCGACTGCGGCTCTTGGTGGCTTTGGTGCGCTATTGGCGGGCTGGCTGGGCGAATTGCTCTTCGACGTGTCCTATAAGGGGATCTTCTCGATCTCCGGTCTGGTGTTCTCAGTGCTCGGCGCGGTGCTGATCTTGGCCCTCCAGGGTTGGCTGAACAAGCGCAAGCGCTGACTCAGCAGCTAGCACAGCTCCCGTGGCTCAGACCAGCAGCGGTCTCAGCCACGGGAGTTTCTGCTTAAACCAGATGGCGGTCGGTGGCCCATTTGGTCAATTGGTGGCGATTGCTGAGTTGAAGCTTGCGCAGCACCGAAGAGACATGGGTTTCCACGGTCTTGATGCTGATGAACAGTTCCTTGGCAACTTCCTTGTAGGAGTAGCCCCGGGCGATAAGTTTCAGCACTTCACGCTCTCGGGCGCTCAACTTGTCCAGTTCCTCATCGATGCTGGGGAGTTCGACACTGCCGGAGAAGGCATCCAAGACGAAACCGGCCAGCCGCGGTGAAAACACGGCATCTCCAGAGGCCACCCGCTGCATCCCCTCCACCAGCTCTGCCGAGGAGATGGACTTGGTGACATAGCCCCGCGCTCCGGCCCTGATAACACCGATAACATCCTCGGCAGCATCGGAGACCGACAGCGCCAGGAATTTCACCTCAGGGGCTTGGGATGCGACCTGCTTGATCACCGATGCGCCTCCCCCGCCAGGCAGGTGAACATCGAGCAGCACCACATCCGGGGTTGTGGCCAGGATCGTCTCCACGGAGCTGGCCACATCATGGCCCTCCCCTACGATCTGGCATAGGGAACCGATCTCGTGTCTAACTCCGGCTCGAAACATCGCATGATCGTCAACCAGCACCACCCGAAGTTCGTTGAGTGGTTTCATCTCCTGATTCATCGCCGCATCTCCAGTTTCACCTCAGTACCCTCACCTGGCACGCTCCGAATCCGTGCAGAGCCGTTATGGCGTTCCATCCGTGCCAGGATCGATTCTTTCACGCCGCGCCGGTCAGCTCCGATCCCGGCCATATCGAAGCCGCTGCCCCGATCTCGGATGAATACCTCCAGCAGGTCGGTATCGACCTCGGCGAAGACATCGATCCGTGGCGCGCCGGAGTGTTTCGCGGCATTGGTGACGGCTTCACCGGCTGCTTGAACCAGGGCGGTTGTCGCCTCATCCAAGATGAGGTCTCCCACGCACACCACCTCGACAGCGACGGGGAAACGTTCCTCCACCGAAAGCCTCATCTGTTCCAAGGCGCCTTTAAGTGTCTGCTCCTCAGGCTGCTGCCCGTAGAGCCAGGTCCGCAGTTCACGTTCTTGGCGTCTAGCTAATTGAGCCACCGTCGCCGGGTCGGAAGCTTGGCGTTGAATCAAGGCCAAGGTCTGAAGCACCGAGTCGTGAAGGTGGGCTGCCATATCGGCGCGTGCCTCAGCCCGCAGTTTCTCCCGCTCTGCTGTCTCCAGCCGGGCCTTAGCACGCAACAGCCAGGGTGCTGCGACGACGGACAGCCCAGCCAGCAGGGCAATGGCCGCCCCCAGCACGGTGGGAAATCCGTCGAGCCCAAATTGTGCCGCGAGGATCCAGCTGATGCCGAAACCCACCAGCAGCAGACCACCTACCAGTCGGGCGATGCTGCCGATGGTAGCTAGCCGGGTGCGGGTGTTATCGCGGTAGGCGGCCCGGTCGGCTTGGACCCAGGCCAGCACCACACCCACACCGCCGAGCAACAGCGGCCAAAACAGGTTGGTATTGCCGAGCGGGCCGTCTCCCAACCACACCGTCCACAGCATCGCGACCAGCAGTGCCCCCACGGAAAACAACAACCCCGAATTGATCGGGTTGACTCGTCGCTGTGGGCGCAGCCCAGCCCGGCTTCCCCCAGCAAGCCCGGGGGCCTCCTCGGCCGGGGTGGACACCGGAAGCAACATCCACAGCAGGGCGTAGATCGCCACGCCGAGGCCATTAACCACCGTCAAGACCACGAACCCTAGCCGGATCGCGGTTATTGGCAGATTCAGGTGCTCCGAAAGCCCACTAGCGACTCCCGCGATGGCCTTACGATCAAGGTCGCGGCTGAGTGCGGGGCCGGGCTTTGGAAGAATAGGCGGAGCGGTCATGGTAGCTCTAGCCTGTCACGGATCCCCGCTAGGGACCATGCCTGGTGGGTCTTTTCAGGTGCCGTTCAGGGGAACACCTGATAGCTAGACCGTCTCCGATGAGCCACGATTGATCCATGACCGAGTTAGTGGATTTGGGCACGCTGCATCCGCGGCTGGCTGGCCTCATCCGCCCCGCGCATGCCACCACGCCTGGACTGAGCCGGGCCATCGCGGAGCGATTCGGCATAGATCCACTCCTCGTGCGGATCGGATTCGTCGCCCTCACCTGGTTCGGCGGCTTGGGCATTGCCGTCTACGGTTGGGGCTGGCTATTGACCCCTAAGTGTGATCAACCTCCGATTCTGCGATTTCTACCCGCCTTCGGTGGCTGGTCTCAGCAGCTGCAGTGGCTGGCTATTGGGGGGTCGTCGTTGGTTGTGGTGTTGAGTGGTTCACTGCTTAATCCGGTCTCGATCCTCCCAGTGCTATTGGCAGTATGGTTGCTGCGCTCCCGAGCCGCTGCTCCTTCTCCCGAAGTGCTTGACTCCCCTGTGCCCCTCAACCAGGCTGCAGCCGAGGCAGATCCTGCCTCATTGCCTGTGGTTGATCTGTATGCGCCGCCGGAGCATCCCCTTGACGAGATCCCGGCCACGCCAACAGCAGATCCGATCCGCCGTTCTTGGTGGGTTGGTCTGGCTATGGCGCTGCTGACACTGGCGGTGTGGGGGACGCTGACGCTGGTGATTCCTAGCTGGCCGGCCATGTTGACAGCGGCCGTCGCCTTGGGGGTGCTCGGGCTAGCCGTCACGATCTGGGGGGTGGCCATGCCCCGTCACGCCATCCCTATCCCCATCTTGTTGCTGGCTTGTGGAGCCGCGCTGCTGCTTGGGACCTTCGCCACCGATCACGTGCTCGCAGAAGTCGCTCAGCCATGAAACGTATCGATGTCGCTTCGCTGGTCACCGGTGTCATCCTCATCGGTTTCTCAGCCATCACCATCTGGTTCATCTCCGGCTACGGGTTGCTGGCCCCTGGACGAATGTGGTTTACGGCGGTACTCGCGGTAGCCGGGGTGACTGGACTAACCATCAGCTTGGGGCAACGCCCTGAGGACAACACCCACAGAAGGAGAAAACAATGAAATTGGCTCGTTCCCGCGACGATCGATGGATTGCTGGCGTCTGCGGTGGTCTCGCGGAAGCCCTCAATGTGCAAACCGTTTATCTGCGCCTAGCCTTCGCCCTGTTCGTGGTCGTGGGCGGCTCCGGGGTGTTGGCCTACCTCGTGCTGTGGGCGCTCATGCCCCGACCCGAGGGCGGCTCGGTGGCTGAGGACATCCTGGAGCGCATCAAGCGCTAACCCCTACTCCCATTCGATGGTGGCCGGTGGTTTGCTGGTGATATCCAGCACCACCCGGTTCACCTGAGCACATTCATTCGTGATGCGAGTGGAAACCTTCTCCAGCAGTTCCCACGGCAGCTTCGCCCAATCCGCGGTCATCGCGTCGTCGGAGGTGACTGGACGCAACACGATCGGGTGGCCATAGGTTCTGCCATCGCCTTGAACCCCCACCGAGCGAATATCTGCCAACAACACCACCGGGAACTGCCAAATCTCGCGTTCCTTCTTCGCCTTGGCGAGTTCCTCACGGGCGATGGCATCTGCCCGTCGCAGCACCTCAAGCCGTTCCTGGGTGACCTCCCCCACGATCCGGATGCCTAGCCCAGGGCCGGGGAAGGGATGCCGCCACACGAGGGACTCGGGTAGACCAAGCTGCAGACCAACAGCACGGACCTCGTCTTTAAACATGGCTCGCAGCGGCTCAATCAGGGTGAATTGCAGATCATCGGGCAGTCCGCCGACGTTGTGGTGGGATTTGATATTGGCGGTCCCATCACCACCCCCGGATTCGACCACATCGGGGTACAAGGTTCCTTGAACCAGAAACTCGATGCCACGTTCACCAGCGAGTTTGGCTGCCATGGCTTCGAAGGTTCGGATGAATTCCCGGCCAATGATCTTGCGTTTGGTTTCGGGTTCAGTCACCCCAGCCAAGGCGCTGAGGAACCGCTCTGACTCATCGGCCACCACCAGATCAACACCGGTCAAGTCGACATAGTCTTCCTTGACCTGCCGGGCCTCGCCCTGACGAAGCAGCCCGTGGTCAACGAAGACGCAGGTCAATTGGGAGCCGATAGCCCGCTGCACCAGGGCGGCAGCGACGGCGGAGTCCACACCCCCAGATAGGGCACACAACACTCGGGAGTCACCTACCTGTTCCCGAATCTGAGCGATGGCCTCGGCCACCATATTCTCGGGGGTCCAGTCTGGCGTGAGCCCAGCGATGTTGAACAGGAAATGTTCAAGGACCTGCTGCCCCCATTGACTGTGCGCGACTTCCGGATGCCACTGCACTCCGGCGAGCTTACGGGCACGGCATTCGAAGGCCGCCACCGGAGCGCCCGCGGTACGAGCCAGCACTTGAAAACCCTCGGGGGCGCGGGAGACAGAGTCACCGTGACTCATCCACACATTGAGGGTGTTGGGCAATGTAGCCAACAGCTTGCCACTGTTTTGGATCGACAACGGGGTGCGACCGTATTCACGTTGACCGGTCTTCGCCACCACCCCGCCGAGGGCCTGGGCCATTGCTTGGAAGCCGTAACAGATACCCAATACCGGCACACCAGCTTCGAATAGCGCCGGATCGATCTGCGGGGCACCGTCGGCATAGACCGACGAGGGACCACCAGAGAGGATGATCGCGGCGGGTTTCTTAGCCAGGATCTCCTCGACTGTGGC
>JBHAEB010000161.1:0-23388 GCA_041855345.1 Arachnia sp.
GACCCGGGAGGAATGCAGCTGGATCAGGACTGATGTACATCGGACGAGCCTCACAGCGGACCCATACCATGCAATTCCCGCTCTTACTGACGGAATTACATGGTAGGCTGAATCCATGGTTGTTCGGGTCCAAGCGGAAGCCGCACTTGGGCAGGCGCTGCGCCGTAGCCCCGTAGTGCTCATTGTCGGAGCCCGCCAGGTGGGCAAGACCACCCTCGCGCGCACTGTGGTGCCGCGCGACAGCGTGAACTACTTCGATCTGGAGGATCCTATTGACCTGGCCAGGTTGGCTGAGCCCATGCTTGCGTTGGCGCCACTGCGAGGAGTGGTGGTCATCGACGAGGTACAGCTTCACCCCGACCTGTTTCCCGTCCTGCGCGTGCTGGCCGACCGTGAGGACCGTCCCGCGACCTTCCTGGTGCTAGGTAGCTCCTCTCCGCAAGCGTTGCGGCAGTCGAGCGAGTCCTTAGCTGGGAGGATTGAGATCCTCGAATTGGCTGGCCTGGGTGCTGCCGATCTGGGCTTTGACAGTAACCTCGTGTGGCTACGCGGTGGTTATCCTCGTGCGACGCTAGCAGACAGCGATGACGATGCTCACTCGTGGTTGCGGTCCTATTTGAGGGCTCTCGCGGGTCGAGATTTGCGTGATTTTGGGCTCTCGCTGCCAGCTGCGACGATCGAGCGGTTTCTAGCGCTCGTCGCACACCACCAAGCCAATCTGTGGAATGCCGCGACGGTTGCCAGATCGCTGGACATTAGCGAAAGCACCGTCCGGCGGTATCTCGACGGGCTAAGCGATGCACTTCTGGTCAGGCAACTCCAGCCCTGGCACTCGAACGAGGGCAAACGGCTCGTTCGGCGACCAAAGGTGTTCTACCGTGATACCGGCGTACTGCACACCTTATGGGGGGTGGCTACGCACGATGCGCTGCTCCGGCATCCCGGGATCGGAGCCTCCTGGGAGTCCTATGTGATCGAGGAGCTCATCCGACGCTCCCCCGAGGCACGGCACTATTTCTGGCGAACCTCCAATGGCGCAGAGCTGGACCTGCTCGTTGAGCAGCCCTCTGGGCTGCGTTTGGGGATTGAGATCAAACGGGCCGACGCGCCCCGCGTGACCCCGTCCATGAAGGCGGGATTGGCCGACCCCCACCTTGGGCTCAATCAGATCGTGGTGGTCTATCCCGGAGCGAGGCGGTACCGGCTGGGAGACCGTCTCACGGCGCTGCCCCTCGATGAGTTGCTGCGGGTGGATGCGCTATCGGAATTGTCAGATCTCGTTGGCCCGTAGCCTGACAGACCTCGCACGACAACAGACCTGTGGGCGGGGCATCAATACCCCCGACCGGGGAAGCCTCAGAGTTGCAAAGCTGTCCCCAAAGCCCTAGATATCGATACCCCTACCGGGACAGTCCGGGCCGCCTGCGCCGGTTATGGGTCGAGGCACCCGGATCTCATCGGGCAACATCGCTGACTCGGACCCCTATAGGCATCGCCCCAGCGGGGATATACCGCCTAGAGCACAGCGAACTCCGTGGCGGTGCAGCACGGGGTTCGAGCGCCCCTTGGGTTCAGCGGAAGGCGCGCAGATAGGGCACCGGGATGTAGTCAAGGTCATGCCCCAATGCTTTAGCCGCATGTAGTGGGAAGTGGGGATCGCGCATAGAGGCCCGGCCAAGCAACACAACATCTGCCTGCCCTGAGGTCAAGATCTGCTCGGCTTGCAACGGTTCGGAAATGAGTCCAACCGCCGCGGTCGGCAGTCCCGTTTCCCGCCGGATCACTTCGGCGAAGGGCAGTTGATATCCAGGGCCGGATGGAATCGGCGCCGGGGCAATAGCGCCGCTGGAGACATCGATCAGGTCGACGCCGTGATCGGCAAGCCAGTGGCCAAGCTGCACGGTGTCCTCAAGCTGAAGCCCATCATCAAGCCAGTCGATAGCTGACAACCGCACCAGGACTGGCATCCGGTCAGGTACCGTGGCTCGAACCTGATCGACAACTTCCAGCAGGAATCGAGACCGATTCGCCAGGCTGCCTCCGTATTGATCGGTTCGTTGATTACTGATGGGTGACAGGAATTCGTGCAGGAGATATCCGTGGGCGCCATGGATTTCAACGAAGTCGAATCCCGCTTCGACGGCGCGGTCGGCAGCCGCAGCGAAGGCGCGCACCAAAGCTGAGATCTCGGTTGTCGTCAGTTCCCGTGGCATGGCCATATCTGGATAGGGAATCGGTGACGGGGCCACGGTCTGCCAGCCACCGCGATCCAAGGGCATGGAACCAACCTCGCCCCAGGCACCAGTTTCTGGCCACACCGACCCTTTCCGTCCGGAGTGCGCCAGTTGAATACCGATTGCGGCTCCTTGACCGTGAACAAAGTCGACGGTGGGCTGAAGTGCTGCCGCGTGAGCCTCACTCCATAGCCCCAGATCCGTGGGTGAGATCCTTCCCTCAGGGACAACACCAGTGGCCTCGACGATGATGGCCCCGGCTCCCCCACGCGCCAACCCGCCATAGTGCACCAGATGCCAGTCTGCAGCGAGCCCATCAACGGCAGAGTACTGGCACATGGGAGGAACCCAACTGCGATTGCGCACATCGAGTCCGCGTAGCGTGATGGGTTCAAAGAGCTTCGCACACATGGGTACCTCCAACGCTGGGATCTGCCAGCTAGGCTATCCGATCCCCACGATGGGACCACCAGCGCCTACTGCTTTGAACCAACCGTTGACAGACGACGCCATCATCGTCGCCCATCCATCTCGGCACAGTACCCAGGATCACCCTGATAGAACGGGGCCGCACCGGGTGTCTGGTGGATCTATACGGGACACCCTAGTTCCACGGGACACCCTAGTTCCGCACCCGGGAGCCCCGTTACAGCGGTGCCGCATCAGCCGTCGTCGCCACATGAGCGCCTAATACTCCGGGCTGGTGTGGCTGAAGCCCCATTACAGCAGTGCCGCGCCAGCCGCCGTCGCCAGTGCACTGTTCTTGGAGTACACCGCCGTGGTTGACGACATGCGGGATCCACGACCTAGTTTCTGTGCTGCTGGGTCTTCAACCGGCGGGTAGGGATCTGACACCGTAGCGGTTGCGGTGACAGTTTCGGTTATCGTGTAGTGCCGTCACCGGCACGGTTGTCACCACGAGTTTGGGGGCGCAAGGTCACCGTCTCGGCGATGGCCGGAACCTTAGTACTCCCCTGATCCCCTGCGCCCATACTGCCTCATCCGTAACCAACAACACCTGCTACCTATCCCAACACAGCCGAGCGATACCACGGTTTCTACCGTGGTGAGCCATGACATCCCCAATAGCTGACGCTCCAGGACTGATCTGGATGATGATTCCAGCGCCTCAGTGGCTGCCAGCGCGAACCCACCACATAGCTCCGCCACCTTATGGAATCAGCCAGATAGGTCAACTACCGACCCCCGAACCACTTAGCTACCCCTCGACCTTCGCTTCTTAGACCAGGCCCGGGTTAGTCACAGCAGACGCTCAGCTAACCATCGGTAGGGTCAATCCCATCCCCTTCAAAGGAGTTCATCATGGATCTCAATCGACGAAGTATCCTCAAGTCCGCTGTCGCCTTCTCACTATTTGGGGGTCTTTCCCTGACCGGCTGTGGATCCGGATCTTCTAGCGGCTCATCGGCCAGTTCTGGGGCAACTGCCACGACGGCAAAGGCCACCGGGCAGCTCGCGATTAATAACGGCGCGTGGACCTATGACTCAACCAATGATGTTTACTATCAGTTGGGTGTGAGCTACGTTTCGTCTCCGGCAGCACCCGAGATCGAAACCCTAGCGATCTTCGTCCCGGGAGCGTATTTCAATGGCACCGACAACGGTGATGGCAGTTTCACTGTTGAGGTCAATCCCTCAGGTACGGTCAATTCCTTCACCCCCGCCACTGCCCCCATCGTGATGCCCGTCAACACCCCGGGTTATTCGTCCCAGGCAGCGGCCACCGAATACAGCTATGACTCCTTGGCTGAGTACCTCACCTCAGGTTTCATCTATGTCCATGCTGGCCTGCGGGGCAAAGACTCCAATACCGATTCCTATGTTGGCAACGCGCCATGGGCAGTCACCGATCTCAAAGCGGCTGTGCGGTATCTGCGGTACAACTCTGCCTCACTGCCGGGCTCGATGGACAAGATCTTCGTCTTCGGACACAGCGGGGGTGGGGCCCAAAGCTCCGTCATGGGCGCATCGGGGGACTCCCCGCTATACACCGTCTATTTAAAGAATCTCGGGGCAGCGATGACCGATGCCGATGGTGGGGCATTGAGCGATGCTGTGGCTGGGGTGATGGCTTGGTGCCCTATTACCAGTCTCAATCACGGCAATGCCGCATATGAGTGGAATATGGGCCAATTCGCGTCCACGGGAACCCGCGCGGCGGGAACCTGGACCGAGGCCTACAGCAAGGACTTGGCTGCAGCATTCGCCACCTATATTAACGATCTCAAATTGACCGACGGCGCTGGTGCCCAACTCACCTTGGAAGAATCCGAATCTGGGATCTATCTGTCTGGCAGCTACGTGGACTATGTCATGTCGGAGATCACCAAGTCCCTGAACAACTTCCTCAGCGATACCACATTCCCCTATACCCCCAGTTCCCAGGAGATGGCTGGCATGGGTGGCGGTGGTGGGCCCTCCGGCGGAGCCCCCTCCGGTGGATCCCCTTCCGGTGCGCCATCTGGTGCCGCTCCCTCTGGCGCCCCCTCGGGGGGCGCTCCCGGTGGCTCATCCTCGGAGTCGAGCACCACCTACAACACCGTGGAGGAATACATCAGTTATCTCAACTCCACCACGGAATGGGTCAGTTACGATTCGGCCACCAATACCGCCACGATCACCGGCACCTTGGGAGATTTCATCACCAGCCAAAAAAGTCCCAGCAAAGACGTCGGCGCCTTTGATGCTCCAGACCGCAGCGCCACCGAGAACATCGTCATGGGCCATGGCACCGTCGGCGGGCATTTCTCGGAGAATTCCCGCCAGGTCATGGCCGCCAATGAGGCCACCTACGCAACCTTGACTGATTGGTCGGATGATTACGCCGCCAGTACCTGGGAGACGGATTTCACCACCCTCGATGGGGTAGG
The DNA here is from genome assembly GCA_041855345.1 of Arachnia sp. Classification (GTDB taxonomy): domain Bacteria; phylum Actinomycetota; class Actinomycetes; order Propionibacteriales; family Propionibacteriaceae; genus Arachnia. Next base: position 5,126 of record JBHAEB010000161.1, read on the forward strand.
TGTCGACGTCATCACCCGCGAACAGATGTATGAACCGCTGTACTACCTGATGCAGGGCCAGGGAGGCTATGGCAAGTCCACTGTGGCGCCCAACTGGCGGATCCGAACTGGGTTGACCCAGGGGGATGCGGCTAGCACCGTCGAAATCAACCTCGCGCTGGCCCTTGCCGCCACCAACGCGACGGTGGACTTTGAAACAGTGTGGGGTCAGGGTCACACCATGGCTGAACGCACCGGCGATGGTGCCAGTAATTTCATCGCCTGGGTGAAGGAGGTCTCAGCCAGCTGACCTATCCAGTTGATGCTCAGCATCCCAAACCGCACCACGGCTGGGATGCTGGGCATCAATGCTGAACTGTCCAGTTGAGTAGCCCGGCGGGCCCCCTCTTCAGGGACATCAGAAACTGCCAAATAACAGTGCCCCGACTACCACGGCAGACCACACCGCCACCACAAGAGTCAGCGGCATAAACCGGCTGGCAAAACCTATCCCGAATGCCCCCGACTGCATCGCAAAGAGCTTGATATCCACCATCGGACCCACGATGAGGAAGACCAGCTGCGCCGTCGGTGACACCGGCAGTGAGGCTACAACGAATGCATCTGCCTCGGAACACAGCGACAACACCACCGCTAGTAAGGCTAAGGCCAGGATCGCCATCCACGGATGAGTTGCCAGTTCTGCAAATACCCCCATCGGGACCAACACCTTCAAGCAGGCGGCGACTGCCGCTCCCAACACCAGAAACCCGCCGGCCTGGAGGAGATCGTGAACAGCTGTCTGGCGGAAAATACGCGCCCGACCCACATTGTCGTGTGGGTGCGAATCCTGAGGCTTCATCCATTCGGCTTTACCCACGCCAAGCCACAACCAGCACACAGCCAAAACCGCCACCAGCGATGCGATGAGCCGGGCCCACACCATCATTGGATTGCTGCTGGCGAAGGCGACGGCAGTGGCCACCAGAACAATCGGGTTGATTGCCGGCGCGGCGAGCAGGAAGGACAAGGCCGCGACTTGGGGTAGGCCGCGACGCAGTAACGCCTGGGATACCGGCACCGATGCGCATTCACAACCTGGCAGCACCATCCCCGCCAACCCGGCAGCCGGCACCGCCAAGGCTGGCGACTTTGGGGTCAGCCGCGCTAACAGATCCTTAGGCATGAAGGCGGCAATGGCTCCCGAGGCAATAACCCCGAGCACCAGGAAGGGTAAGGCCTGGACCACGATGCCCACGGTTAACGTCGCCCAGGTTGCAGCGTCTGCCTGCAACCTTAGGATCGGGGAATCCTGGCTGAGAAACAGCACGATAAACAGCACCACCACGGCGATAAAGGGCAATGCCCAGCTGCGTACCAGGCTCACAGGTATGGGTCCTCAGGTTCGGCAACCACCTTTACCGAGGTGACCTTCAGCACAGGAATCTCGCCACTGGCCTCGAGGTCAACAACACCTTCCACCTCCACCCAGATGTTCTCCCCCGCGGGAGGCTCAACGCCGGTGACCGCAACCGTCACCAGGGAGGCGTCTGCCACGCAGCAGAAGATTTGGAACCGGTTGACACTCCACTGCCCCGCTGCTAATCCGTTCTGCTGGGCAACGAAACCCAGTAGTCGTACCGGCTTACCCACCAACAGCTCGGGGTCTCCGAAACGGTATCGCTGGACATATTCCAATACCGATAACTCAGTGACTGAGTCACTTGCTAGTGGTGTAAAGGACACCGGGGTTGAGGAGACCGGCTGCGGTGCTGCTAATTCAGTGGCCGCTTCAGCTCCCAGGGCGCCCGGCCGAGCAAACCCCACCAAGGCGACGGGAACGAGCAGCAGGGCCCCTATCTTGGGTATGCCGTGGCTGTGGTCCGTCGGTGAGGGGCAATCCGCCGCCTCAAGCACGGTCCACAAGCCCAGCAACCCGATGATGATCGCAGCGACGAGCAAGTATGGCCCGAACCACTCCTGCAGATAGGTCCGGTAGCCGCCGGTGAGCACCAAAGCCAATAACAGGCTCGCTACTACCAGCAGCACCGTGCCACCCATGATCTCCCGTCTTGCGGGCCGGACGGCCTCGCGATCGACGGGCTGGGAGTCGTCCTGCCGAGCCCGCCGTGGCGGTGTCTGTTTAGGCGTGGTCATTAGTCGGTGACAACCACTTCCTGGTCATGGGCTTCGGGGACAGCGGCCGTGACCACCGAACCGTCAGCACGGCGGCCGCCAGTGACGGGGTGGCGGCCCTTGAGTGAGGGCAGCTCCTCGCCCTGATCCGGCAGCGGCACGATGGTGGTGGTACCTGGCTCGACCAGCAGTTTCCGACCTCGAACACTGACCTCGACGGCTTGGCCCTGCTCGACGTCGAAACTGATCTGTTCGCGCTCCAAGGTGACCCGCAGCCGGGATCCGCGTACCTGTAAGGGGAAGCGCATGTATTCCCAGTCACGGGGCAAGCGCGGATCGAAGCTGAGATTCCCGTGGTAGTCACGCAACCCGCCGAAACCGAAGACCAGGGCATTCCACACCCCACCGGTGGATGCGATGTGCACACCATCTCGGGCATTGGCATGTAGGTCCGCCAGGTCGACATAGAGGCCGGTGAGGAAATACTGCATGGCCATGTCCTGGTAGCCAACCTCGGCTGCGATGATGGCTTGAACCACCCCAGACAGGGTCGAATCGCCGGTGGTGATGGGGTCGTAGTACTCGAAATCGGCGCGCTTTTGTTCCAGGGTGAATTCATTTCCTTGCAGGAACAGGGCGAGCACAACATCGGCCTGCTTCAACACCTGCAGCCGATAGATCACCAAGGGATGGAAATGCAGCAGCAGCGGGAATTTATCTGCTGGGGTGTTTTCCAGATCCCATAGTTCGCTGGTGAGGAATTTCTCGTCCTGCGGATGGATTCCGAAGGTCTCGTCGAAGGGAATCACCATCCCCTCAGCGCAGGCAGCCCAGGCCGAGATTTCCTCCTCGCGTAGGTTGAGGCTCAGTTGGAGGCGCTGCCAGGCGTGGGGTTCATGCTGTTGAAGTTCGCGAACCAGAGTGACGGCGGAACGAAGATTTGCCCGAGCCATCACATTGGTGAACATGTTGTTATTCACCACGGCGGTGTATTCGTCAGGTCCGGTGACCCCATGGATGTGGAACCGCTGGGAGCCATCGGCTTCGGTACGCCAGAAGCCGAGATCCGCCCAGAGCCTGGCTGTCTCCACCATGACGGCCGCACCGTCGCGATACATGAACTCCACATCCCCGGTGACATCGCGGTACTTGGCGAAGGCGTGGGCGATGTCCGCGTCGATGTGGTACTGAGCGGTGCCGGCCGCGTAGTAGGCGGAGGCTTCCTCGCCGTTGATGGTGCGCCATGGGAACAGTGCCCCATCTTGGCTCAGCACCCGAGCCCGCTCCCGGGCCTGGGGCAAGAGCCCAACCCGGTAACGCAGCGTATTTCGAGCTACCCGCGGTGCGGTGTAGATGAGGAAGGGCACCAGGTAGATTTCCGTGTCCCAAAAGTAGTGGCCCTCATATCCGGAGCCGGTGACTCCCTTAGCGGGAATACCCATCTGATCGGATCGAGCCGAGGCTTGGGCTAGCTGGAATAGACACCACCGAACGGCCTGCTGAATGGCTGGCTGCCCACCTAACTCAACATCTGCGTTCTCCCAGAAATCGTCCAGCCAAGACCGTTGCGCTTCATAGGTGTATTCAAAACCGCGCTCCCGTACCCGATCCAGGGTGCGGCGGCAGCGATCTACCAATTCGGTAACCGGCACCCCACGAGAGGTGTGGTAGGCGGCAGCCTTACGTAACACGATGGGGATCCCGGCGCGAGCGTCGATTCGGTAGACCTGCTTGGCCTGGTCATCGCTGATCAGCGACTCCTCGTCGTAGCGGTTGGCGGTCTCAAGATAGTGATCGACGGCCACCCCGAGGGTCATCTTGGAATCGGTGGTCTGATATCCCAGCGACATGCGTTGGTCCTCGACGGCATGTCCACGAGGTTGCAACACCCGACCATTGAATTTTGCGGCTCGCCGCGGATCGAAGCCCTCCCCCGCGGTCGGCTCGCGCAGATCGTCGAAGCCATCTTGGCGGTTAACAACCTGGGAAGAGATCACCACCGGAGCATCGCCGGTCAGCATGGTCAATTCGACCTCGAATAGGGCCAGGTGACGGTCAGTGAAACTGACCATCCGCTTGAACCTGATTTGGACGCGTTTGCCTGATGGGGTGCGCCACAGCAGTTCACGGGTCAGGCAGCCGGCACGCATATCGAGGGCACGCTCATAGGTTTCAAGGTCGGAGATGCCCAGCGTCAGCGGCTCATCGTCGACATAGATCTTGATGAGTTTGCTATCTGGCACATTGACGATCGTTTGTCCCGTGCGGGCGAACCCGAAGGCCTCCTCCGCGTGCTTGATATCCCAGGTTTCGTGGAAACCGTTGATGAAGGTGCCGTGAGCATAGGATTTCCGGCCTTCGTCAGGATTACCGCGAAGCCCCAGATAGCCATTGCCGATGGCAAACAGGGTCTCGGTGACCCCAAGATCTTCAATGCTGGGTTCGACCTCGACAAGACGCCACTCTTCGACGGGGAAACGGAACCGGTTCAACGGGTCACTAGAAATCCAACGCATCAGGGCACCAACTCTCCAAGATCGTCGACAACGAGGGTGGCGCCGGCCGCTGTTAACGCCTCAGCACCAACTCCACGATTCACCCCCACCACGACGGCGAACCCACCAGCGGCTCCGGCAGCAACCCCTGACAAGGCATCTTCAATCACCACGGCAGCTGCGGGTTCAACGCCAAGTTGGGTTGCAGCATGGTGAAAGGTGTCTGGGGCTGGTTTACCGGGCAGCTCCTGAGTCTTGGCGACCAGACCATCAACCACCACCGGGAACACCTGGTCCAGTCCGGCTGCCCGTAGCACCGGCAGCGCATTCTTCGAGGAGGAGACCACCGCCAGCTTCGCGCCACGAGTCACTAGGGCATCGATCAGGGCTTTGGATCCGGGATAGGGGGCCACGCCATCGCGCTCGATGATGTCATTGAAGGCCTCATTCTTGGCATTTCCGAGGCCGCACACCGTCAGTTCGGTTGCGGCATCCTCAGGGGTGCCTTCGGGCAGCGTGATCCCGCGTGAGGCAAGGAAATCTCTGACCCCGTCGTATCGGGGTTTGCCGTCGACATAGGTGAAATAGTCGTCATCACTCCAGGGTTGCTGGCCAGCCACGGTAGCCAGATAGCTGTTGAACATCTGCCCCCAGGCCAGCATGTGTACCTCTGCTGTGGGGGTGATCACTCCGTCGAGGTCGAATAAATAAGCGGAATACGCTCCCAAATCCATGCCGCAAATGCTAGCGGGCAATCCTTGCGTTCACCTGACAGCGAGGGCACCAGTAGAGGTTGCGGCCTTCAAGACTCGACATGCGGATCGTGGTGGCGCACACCAAACAAGGCTGCCCTGCTCGGCGATACACATAGACCTCACCGCCATGGGGGTCTTCCCGGGCTGGGCGCTGCTGGGCCTGTGGGCTGTGAGCTTCTTCGACGGTGTCGATGCGACCAGCTGCAACTGCGGTGGCCATCAGCTGTTCCAGATCGGCCCACAGCACCCGCCAGGTAGCTTCATCGATGCTCTTCCCCGGCGTCGTGGGATCGATTCCGTGTCGGAAGAGCACCTCGGCACGAAAGATATTGCCCACACCGGCAGCGATCCGCTGATCCATCAGCAGGGAGGCGATGGATTTTCCTGACCGCTTCACCCGAGCCAAGGCGATCGCCGGATCAGCATCTGCCCGTAGCGGATCGGGACCGGAATCATCGAGGACCCGACGGTAGGCCTCAGCAGTGATGGCACGACACCACTGCGGGCCCCGCAGATCAGCAGCGATCGCGTCATCAGCTATCCGCAATCGCACCTGTCCCTGGGGCTCAGCCAGAGGGGCGAAGTCCAGCCTTCCGATCAAGCCGAGATGGATATGGATGTGGGCTGGTTCTGGGGCATCGAAGCTGAGCAATAGGTGTTTGCCGACGGCCTGCGCCCCCACCAGCACGGCGCCGTCGAGGCGGGCTGCCTCGGTGGCAAAGCGCCCCTGAGGTGAGCTCACCTCCACGCTGCGGCCCGCGAAGTGTTGGGTGAATTTCTGGGCGAGACGATGGATGACATGTCCTTCTGGCACCCGCGCATCGTAGCGGTGATGCCTACCCAGGTAGGTTTATATCCCGCAATCACAGCCAAGGAGACCCATGTCAAAACCAGAATGGAAGCAGCTACATCAAGCCACCCGCTGGGAGGAACTCTCCGGGGCTTTCGACACTGCCGAGTCCCTAGGCTCGCAACTGCCCAAGCTAGCCAAACCCAAGAAGGCGACTGCGGACTTCCTTTATGACCTCGTTGGCAACGGCTACGTCCCCTCGGCTACGGGACCTGCCTTGGATGTTGTGTCCCTCATGGTGGCCTGCGGGGATACTCCGGTCGTGGCCGAGGTGCTGGTGTGGCTGGGCGACGTGGGAGACGATTTGCTCCAGCACTCCCGTGAGGAGCCCTCTCATCATAATCGGGGCCTAGGGGACGCCGCGGCCGCGTTTCAACGAGCCTTGGACAGGTTGCGACCGCTGGCACAGGACCCTGAGTTTGGGCCCAAACTCGCCCACGCCGAGGCTGTCGCAGCGCAGCTGCCAGGAGCCGCAGCTGACGCCATCGAAACCACCGCCACGGCCCTACAACAGCGTTATGCCACCCACCCCAATGACCTCAACAGCACCGCCTACATGGTCGCCCTTGCTGCCCTTGGCCGACCGCTGGCGCTCACCGAGGACGCCCCCATCGAGCACCGGGTCGTCGCCGCGCTGGTCGACCCCACCGACGACCCGGCTCTCGCGGAGCTGCTGGTGCCCAATTGGAAGCTGGTACGAAAACTCAGCCGAAAGCACTCCATTCCCAGCGATAGCCCGCACGAATACCTTGCCCACCGCAAACCCGAAACCGCGGTGGCGGTGCTCAGTGCCCTGCCCAAGCTGAAATGGCGCGAGGCCGATGCATTGGTGAGGCTAGCGGAAGGATCGAGGCGCTATACCGATCACGTGACCCAGGGAGTGCTGAGACTGACCAAGCTCAAGCCACGCCACAAGATATCTCTGCTATCTCGCCTCGGGCGTAGCCCCCAGGTGCTTGATGAATTGCATGCCGCGGCGACACGGATTATCGCCGAATCCAGGAAGCCTCAACTCAGCGAGCTAGACGAGGATGCCTGCCTGCAGGCCGCCTATGTGTTGTTCCAGGCCGGGGATCCGCGCTGGATCGATCACCTATTGCTGGGTGCAAAACACTGGGCCGATCTTGCGGTGCCACAAGATGACGTTTCCTTCCAGCTCATGTTGTTCGCAGTGCGTGACGAGTTCGGTTATCACCCCGCGCTGGTCGAGCCAGTAGGCCGTTATCTAACGAAGAAATCTCACCGCGGCATCGCGCTGGATGTGATCTGCTCCTGGCCCCGCGCCGAGGCAGCTGCCTTGCTACCGCAGGTCCGGGCCGTCGCCCCCAAGGCGGATGCACTGGGCGCGGTAGCCGTGGCCCACCTCACTGGGGAGGCCGAGGACTGGCAGCATGCGCTGGCTAAACCCGAGGCCATCGAGGTATTTACGACCATCCTCAAGGCCTGCCCACACCGTGATTGGCCCCAGTTCCTCGACCTGCTGGTCGATGCCGTCGAGACCGATGATTTCGGGTACCACCCGGCTCAAATGCTCGACCTGTTGGTTGAGCATGGGCGCCTCACGCCGGATCAGGCCTGGAGTAAACTGCAAGAACTCTTTCAGGACTCGCCCCCGCAGCAGATGGCAGAAGCCTTGGGGCTGGTACTTGGGTGGGCCGACCAGGGGCGGATCGACCGCTCGAAGGTTTTGGAGACCCTCGCCGATGTCGAGCCCGACAGTGGGCTCATGCTCGATGTCGTCACCGCGTTGCTGCGACACGGCGAGACGGTTCCCCTCGACGACGAGGCTCTGGTGGCGCTGTTGCGGGAATACCTCGATATCGAATACGCCAGAAACCAGGTGATCGAATGCGCCGGACTCATCCTCGCTCGCAGCCTGACTCAGGCCGAGGCGGTGCGCTCCTGGTTGGTCGAGGTGCTCGCCAGCGACACCCGAATCGATGTTGTGGGTTACCCCATCCCTGCCGACGAAGAGGCTTGCCAACGCATCAAGACGATCATTGATGGACTGAAGCCCGAATCGTGACTGGAAACACACCGACCCTGCTCGTTTCCCATCCAGAAGGAACAGCATGAGCACCCCGATGTGGCGCAGCCTGCATCACTCCATCCCATGGTCGGACCTTCACGGTGGTTTCGGCCCGGCTGATGACCTGCTCACCGACCTACCCAGTTTGGCGGACCCGAAGATCTGCGAGAGGGCGTTGGACGCGCTGTGGGACCTCGTGGGTTACGGGCTGCCGGATGCAGTGGCTCCCACTATCGATGTGGTCTCGGCGCTGGTGGCGGCCGAGGATGCCGTCGATCCAGCGGCGATCTTGACGTGGCTCGGGGTGATCGGCGAGGAGATTCTCCATGCCGACCATGGTGAAACTAGCCTGTCGGCCGCGATTACAGTGTTTCATCGCGCTACTAAGAGGCTGGCCTGGCTGGCCGATGACGCACACATCGGGCCTTGGCGTGCTGCGATTGAAGCCATCGATGTGCTGCTGCCTGGGGTGGACGATGGGGCCCTTGATGCGTGTCTGCTGCGGCTGCGGCAGCGGTATCAGCGCCGCCTCTGGGATCCGCACAGCGCCGCATACCTGGGCGCCCTTGAACTGCTGGGCTGGCACCCGTCGACAACAGCGGAGGCGCCGGTTGAACACCGGATCATCGCCGGACTGTTACGCCGGGATCCTGAGATCGAGGAGTTGCTGGTGGACAGCTGGGACCGGGCGCAGGCGATATCCTCGTTCCTGCCGATCCTAAGCGACGACCTCACCTCCTATCTGAAAACCGACCATCCCGAGCTGGCTGCGCGGGTGCTGCAACGGCTGCCGAATCCTACCTTCTCGGATGCGGAGGCCTTAGTGGAATTGGCGGAGCAGTCTCGTCGGCATGGTGATGCGGCCGCCGAGGTGGTCCTGCGCCTCGAGGTGCCCCTGGTTCAGCGAGTGCGCCTGCTATCTCGCCTGGAGCGGTCTGCTCGGGTGCTGGATTCCCTCCACGATGCGGCCCAGAAAGCCGTCGAGTCACCTGGGCTCAGCGACGCCGATGCCGAGATCTGCACGAGCGCCGCCCACGCCATGCTGCAAGCAGGCGACCCGAGATGGCTGTCTCACCTCTTATTTCCCCACGAAAACTGGGTCGACTGTTTAGTGCGGGTTGAGCCGAACAGCTCCCAGGTCCTCGTCGGGGCGCTCAAAGACGTCTTTCCTTACCACCTTGAGCTTGCGGAGCGGCTTGCTCAGATGCTGCCAGATCCTGCGTATCGGGATCTGAAGTTGCGGGCCATCTGTTCCTGGCCAGCCGCGGATGCAGCCTGGCTGCTGCCGCGGGTCCGTGGCATCGCTGATTCAGCGTTGGGTGCGGTGACGGTGGCCCACCTCACCGGCGAGGTCGAGGATTGGCGCGTCGCGCTGACCCATGAGGGCATCGCCGATGTGATCGAGACCGTGGTGGAGACCTGCACCCTCCCGGAGCTGCTCGAGTACCGCGATCTGTGCCGCCACGTCCTCGATTCCTGCCGGGTGCGGGCCTCTCTGCTGCCACCCCTGATCCAGCACGCGCAGCTGCCGCCAAACCAGGCGTGGCCTCGGTTGGCAGCGCTACTAGCCGACGCGGACCCGCCTACGCCCGAGTTGATGGGCCTGGCCTTGACCTGGGCGGACCAGGGCTTGGCAGATTCAGCCCAGGTCTATCGGCTCCTTCACGGCTTCCTCGACGGCGATGGGCAGCGGGCGCTGGGCGCGGTTCTCGCGATGCTCCGTCACGGTGACGAAGCCCCGCTGTCTACCCAGGACTTGATTGAGCTGTTCGACAAGCACCTTAGGCGGTGGTACACCCGTGATCAGGTGATCAACTGCGTTGAGCTGCTATTGGCGCGCCCTGGGGGCCAGCAGATTCGGGTCTGGCTCCGCAGCTATCTCGATGCTGACAGCCGGTTTGCCTCCCGCGGCCACCCAATCCCTGATGACATCGCGACCTGTCGACGCATCGATCTGTTAACCCAGTAGCCCCCGGATGTCCTCGGCAGTAATGGTTCCTGAGCGGAATTCCCCGGTTTCCATCACCGAATCGAACAGCGCTCGCTTGCGATGTTGCAGTGCCACCACTTTGTCCTCAATGGTGTCGGTGGCCACCATTTTGTAGACATTGACGGCTCGGGTTTGACCGATACGGTGGGCCCGGTCAATGGCTTGGTTCTCTGCTGCGGGATTCCACCACGGGTCCAACATGAAAACGTAATCCGCCTCAGTCAAGGTCAGCCCGAAGCCTCCGGCTTTCAATGAAATGAGGAAGGCCGGTGCTTGCCCCTCTCGGAACTCAGCGATTCGCTGGGCACGGTTCCGGGTGCGGCCATCGAGATAGATATAGTCGATTCCCTCCTCATCCAAGGCCTGCTTCACCAATGTGAGGAATCCGGTGAAGGAGGAGAACACCAACGCTCGATGCCCCTCTTGGGCTAGCTCACGTAGCTGCTCGGTCAATGCCTGGATCTTTGCTGAAGGCACGACCGGGGAGCTGTCGTCAATCAACCGGGGGTCAAGGGCCAGCTGCCGCAGCATCGTCAACGCCCGGAAAATAGCTATCCGGTTGTGTTCCATGTCGTCGAGCATCCCCAATACTCGGGAACGTTCCCGAGTGAGGTAGCGGTCATATCGTCGACGATGTGCCGGGGATAACTCCAATTGCAGGATCTGTTCCACCTTCTCTGGAAGTTCAGTGACCACCCGCGCCTTTGTCCGACGCAGCATGAACGGCCGCAGCCGTTGTCGGAGCCTGGCCAGAGCCACACTGTCGCCTTGGGTCTCGATGGGTTTGCGATATAGCTCAGCGAAGGTCTCGGGCTTCGGGAATAGTCCCGGAGCCGCCAGCGAGACCATCGACCACATATCGGTGAGTGAATTCTCCAGCGGGGTGCCGGTAATCGCCAGGGTGAAGTTGGTATTGAGGGCTCGTACTGCGCGATAGGTCACCGAGCGATGGTTCTTGATGAACTGGGCCTCATCGAGAACCAGCCCACGCCAGGCGATCTGCTGAAAATCCTTGGCTTCCAATCGAAGTAGGGTGTAGGAGGTCACCACGAGGTGGGCCCCAGCGACCGCAGTCGCTAGTGTGTTGCCTCGTTTCTTGGCTCCAGCCTGAATCGCAACCACCCGCAGCTGGGGAGCGAATTTCTCTGCCTCGGCCACCCACGCACCCACTACCGATGCGGGAGCAACGACCAACACTGAGGTCTGGTCAAGATCACCACGCTCCCGGGCTCGTTCAATGACGGCTAAGGTTTGGAGGGTTTTGCCCAGACCCATATCGTCTGCCAATACCCCACCCAATTCGGCATCCCACAATGTAGCTAGCCACGAGAAACCCGTCACCTGATAGGGACGCAGCCGCGCCTGCAGTCCTGGCGGGGTGGCCAAGGCCTGTTCAGGATGTTCCAGTTCGCCCAGCGCAGCCACCCGCTGCCGCCAACGGTTCGATACCTGGTCAGTCACGCCCAGGCAGACCAACTCTTCCCATAGTCCTGTGTGATAGCTGCTGACCCGGATCTCGCCGGTCGGACCGACATCGGTCAGTGCTTTCGCCTCCTCAATGAGGTGCCGCAGCTGATGGAGTTCGGGATGGTCCAGGGCGAACCAGGTTCCGTTGTCGAGTACTAGCGCATCATCCCCAGCCGCCATCGCTCGGAATAGTTGCTCGAAATCCACATCATGGCCGGCAACCTGTACGCGCACTTTCAGGTTGAACCAATCCCGATCGGCGGTGTCTTCCGCTCCCAGGATGATCACGGGAGCCTCGTCGATACGGACATAGTTGGGCAGTTCAGGACTGCGGATCACCGACACCCCATGGTCTACCAAGATGGGCAACAGTTCGGTGATGAATCGCGCCGCCGAAGTACCAGATAGCGCCGCTTCTTCCCGCAGCCCATCGGGGGTTACCAATTCGGGGTAGCCCGCGAGCAAGGTTACGACGGCGGACTCAAGCTTCTCTTCAGCGATGTGGCTTCTGAAAACTCCGGAAGACTCACGTCCCAGCCCGACCTCGACCGAGTCCTCTTCCGAGAAGTACCTGATGGCCCATCGCAGCCTCACCTCATGGCCCTGGGTACCGGCAACTGTCAATGTCAGTCGTGGTTCAGCAGGTGCTGGGGGCGGGCACGACCCGTCGCTGGATTGCACCGGTAGGTGGTTACTTAAGGCTGGCAGATATATGGTGCGGAACCGGGCAGCCTCGGAGGCGGGGATTCGTAGCGGAGCATCAGAGGTCACCAGGCTGGTCATGGCCTCGGGAACGATCCCGGCTAGCGGTGCTAGGGTCAACGCACCGCCAACCAATTCAGCGATCCCGTGCGCCGGCTGGCCGATGAGGAAACGTCGTCCACCTGGTGGGAGTGGCCCGATATCCCCAGACCCGACAAGCTGGATGCCCTCGGTGTCGGCCAGGGCATCGAGCCATAACCGTACTGCGGTTGGATGAAGGCTCACCGAGCGCAGATCCTCCCCCGGTATCAGCGGAATCCCCACCTCATCGCAGCGTCGCAGCAGGGGCCACAGTAAGGGGCCGATCGCTGCGGCACGTAGGTAAACCATGCTGCTGTGGCTGGATGAGAGTCCAGCCGCGGTGACCAGCCCCTTCATCACCTCCTCTTGCCGGGCCTGGCAGCGTCGCTCATTCCATGGTGAAAGGAACTCTCCCCAACTACTGGGCAGCCGACGCCAACCGCCGCGGACCGAGAACAGGGGCCTGATCCGAATATCGGTCGAATCGTTCTGACTGATCAGCGAGAATTCCAGTCCGAGCTGTTCATCAACTAGCCCATCCGAGGCTGGTAGCAACCCTGAAAGCACCTGCTCCCAATCGGGGCTCTGCGGTGTTCCGAGCTCTTCACGTAGCGTCAACAACACCGCCACCGCGTGTTTACAATCGCCGCCGCTGGGACAGTCGCAGGTCGACTCCAGCCCGGAACTGGTGTGGTTCAGCTTCGTCCAATAGACCTTAGGTCCTAAATCCTGAACCGAGGCGGAGATCGCCCCGCGCGGCCCAAAACTGTAGGAAATGACTTTGCCGGCGGCAGCGTAGGTTTTACCCCGCAACAGTGTCGACACTCCCCAACGACGTTTGATGCTGTCGTCGGTCACGCTAGAGAGCCACTGTGGAGGGTGTTCAGCCATAGCCCACCAGAATAATGATTCTGGCCAGCCGCCTTAGACTATGGCCATGTCCAACAAACCACTACCCCAAAGCCTGGGCCGTGACGGCATCAGTGGTTTGGTGACCCGCCACCGCGCCATCCGTGCCCAGCTGAGGATCAGGCGTCCTTCCCGCTAAGCCCGGCTGGGCCATGGGCAAGCAGTTGTTTAAAGCCCTCTTCGTCCAGGATCGGAAGGCCTAATTGCTCGGCCTTGGTGGCTTTGCTGCCAGCCTTATCCCCCACGACGACATAGTCGGTCTTGCGGCTGACGGAACTGCCAGCCTTACCGCCGCAGGCTTCGATGGCTTCCTTGGCCCCGTCGCGGGTGAACCCTTCTAGGGATCCAGTCACCACGATAGTCAGCCCCGCCAGGGTGGCTGCGGTATCGCTGTGCTCGGCGTCATTGGTCGGTTGTTCCTCCTGCATCCGAACCCCGGCGGCCTCCCAGGAATCGACAATCGCGACATGCCAGTCAACGGTGAACCAATCGGCCACTGATTGCGCGATGGTGGTGCCGACACCTTCGACCGCAGCCAGCTGAGAAACATCAGCCTCCCGAATCGCCGCCAGGCTGCCAAAGCGTTGGGCCAAGGCACGGGCCGCGACCGGGCCGACGTGACGGATGGACAGTGCCACAATCACCCGCCACAACGGTTGTTGTTTGGCAGCCTGCAAATTCTCCAACAGTTTGACCCCGTTGGCGTTCAGCCCACCGGAGCGGGATGCGTAGACCGAACTGCCCGCCAATTGCTCCTCGGTCAGGGCAAATAATCCTCCCTCATCGGTGATCAGCCCAGATTCCAACAAATCCCGCGCCCCGACCGCCCCAAGGGCCTCAATATCGAAGGCCTGACGTGAGGCTAGGGAGAACAGCCGTTCCCGCAGCTGGCTGGGACAACTGCGGGCATTGGGGCAGCGAAGATCCTTATCACCTTGTTTCTGCTGCACCAATCTGGTGGCACAGGCCGGGCAATGCGTGGCCATCACGAACTGACGCTCGGTGCCGTCTCGCAGCGATTCGACAGGGCCGAGGATCTCGGGGATCACATCCCCTGCTTTGCGCAGCACCACCATGTCGCCGAGCAGCACCCCTTTGCGGATCACCTCGTGGGCATTGTGCAGGGTGGCCATGGCGACGGTAGAACCAGCTACGGTTACCGGCTGCATCGCCCCAAAGGGGGTTACCCTGCCGGTGCGGCCCAGCCCCATCCGAATATCAAGCAGTCGAGTGTGGACCTCTTCGGGGGGGTATTTGTAGGCGATAGCCCATCGGGGCGCTCGGGATGTGCTGCCAAGCTCAACCTGCCTGGCCAGCTCATCCACCTTGATGACCACCCCATCGATCTCATGTTCTGCGTCGTGGCGGTGCTCGCCGTAGAACCCGACATAGGCCGCCACTTCGGAGGCGGTGGTAGCCAGCTTGGTGCGCTGACTCACCGGCAGCCCCCAACCGGCCAGCAGTTCATAGGCCTGACTTTGGCTGACTAAGTCGATGCCGTCATGGACCCCGATGCCGTGAACGAGCATCCGCAGCGGACGAGAAGCGGTAACCCGTGGATCCTTCTGCCGCAACGATCCAGCTGCGGCATTACGCGGATTGGCGAAGCGCTTCTCGCCTGCAGCTTCGAGGTCGAGGTTGAGCTTCTCGAAGGCCTGTTTGGGAAAGAACACTTCACCGCGCACTTCCAAGACCGGTGGAATCCCGGCACCTTTCAGCCGGTGTGGGATCCCGTCGATAGTGGCGACATTGGCGGTGACGTCCTCCCCCACCCGCCCGTCTCCTCGGGTGGCTGCCACGGTGAGCTGACCGTTGAGATAGAGCAGATTGACTGCCAAGCCATCAATCTTGAGCTCGCATAGGTATGGGGATGCCGGCACCCGGGTCAACCAAGCTGTTAGTTCTTCAGCTGAAAACACATTGTCGAGGCTCATCATCCGGGATCGATGCTCGATGGGGGAAAAATCGGTGACCCGGGCGTAGGCCACTCGCGTCGATTCCGAACCACGCTCCCGCAGGTGGGGGAATTCGGCTTCGAGTGCCTTGAGCTGGCGTAGCATGTCATCGTAGTCAGCATCCGAACGGATCGGCTCGGCAGATCCGTAGTAGGCGTCGCTGGCAACCTGTAATGCATCGTTGAGTTCCTGCCAGCGGGCTTCTGGAGAGTTCGCCTCAGTCATGAGAACCATCGTTTCACACCCTTGCAACACCGTGTTTGCGATAAAGTGGCTGAGCTTGGCAAGACTGAACCCCAGAAATGAAGGTGTCCATGGCAACCGCCAATATCACTCGTGAGGAAGCCCAGCTTCGTTCTCGCATCGTCTCCACCAAGGCCTACCGGGTCACAGTGGATGTCACTGGAGCGCAAGTGAACGACCCGGAGCGAACCTTTTTCACCCGCTCCGAGGTGGATTTCGCATCCACCGCGGGCTCCACCCATGTCGATGTGATCGCTGACGAGATCCGCACCGCCACCCTGGACGGCCAGCCCCTTTCCACCGAGGCCTTCGATGGCTACCGGCTGCCGCTGGGCGAGCTGAGTGAAGGGGAACACACCCTCGTCGTCGAGGCAGTACACCGCTATTCCCACACCGGTGAAGGACTTCACCGTTTTGTCGACACCGACTCCAAGGTGTACCTGTACTCGCAGTTTGAGACCGCCGATGCCCGCCGGATGTACGCCAACTTTGAGCAGCCGGACCTCAAAGCCACCTTCCAACTCACTGTGCTAGCCCCAGAACATTGGAGTCTGTTCTCCAACTCCCCCAGCGTTGAGCCAGTACCCACCGAAGCGGGCATGGCTCGCTGGGAGTTCGCACCCACCCCTGTGATGTCGACCTACATCACGGCCCTAGTGGCCGGCGAATACCACGTCGTCAAGGGCGAGATCACCTCGACCAAGGGAGTTCTGCCCGCCGCTGTGGCCTGCCGGGCGACGATGGCTGAGTATCTGGATGCCGACAATATCTTCACCACCACCCAGCGCGGTTTTGAGGTCTTCGAAGCGGCCTTTGGCGTTCCCTTCGCCTTCGACTCCTATGACCAGATCTTCGTGCCCGAATTCAATTTCGGTGCCATGGAGAATGCTGGCTGTGTCACCTTCCGGGACCAGTACATCTTCCGCTCCCGGGTAACCGCCCGCGAGTATGAGGCCCGCGACAACACCATCCTCCACGAGTTGGCTCACATGTGGTTTGGGGATCTGGTGACCATGCGTTGGTGGGATGATCTGTGGCTCAACGAATCCTTCGCCGAATGGGCCTCACATTTCGCGGGTACTGAGATCGCGAAACGCTATGACACCGGAGCCAACCCGTGGGCGTCGTTCTCTAATGAGCGCAAGGCGTGGGCCTATGGCCAGGATCAGCTCTCAACCACCCACCCCATCGCTGCCGATATGAGCGACTTGGAGAAGGTGGAACAAAACTTCGATGGCATCACCTATGCCAAGGGAGCCTCGGCACTGAAACTGCTGGTCTCCTTCGTCGGGATCGAGGCCTTCCTCGCCGGTGTTGGCGCTTACTTCGGGAAATATGCCTACGGCAACACCACCCTGCCTGACCTGCTGGCCGAATTGGAGGCCGCCTCAGGACGTGACCTGTCCTGGTTCTCTGGGCAATGGCTGGAAACTGCGGGTGTCAACACCCTGCGTGCAGAGTTCGAGGTCGATGAGACCGGCGTGTTTACCCGCTTCGCCATCGTGCAGAGCGCGCACCCGCAGTGGCCAACCCTTCGCACCCACCGTCTGGGCATCGGACTCTATGCCGACGGCGAAGCCGGGCTGGAGCGAGTCGACTACCTAGAGATCGACGTCGAAGGCGAACGCACCGATGTTCCCGAACTAGTTGGCAAGGCCCGACGCGATGTGGTGCTCCTCAACGACGGTGACCTCACCTACGCCAAGGTTCGGCTCGATGAGCTGTCCCGCAGCAACCTGGTGGCCAATATCCACCGGCTACGCGACCCGCTGGCCCGCGCCATCACCTGGGCGGTGTTCTGGGATTCGGTACGCGATGCTGAAATCGCCCCTCAGGAACTGGTTTCTCTGGTGCTTCAGGGGGTGGCCACTGAACAAGACATGGCCGCGGTCACCACGGTGCTGTCTCAGGCAGCTGTCTGCTCGGGGCGCTACCAGGCCCCCGAGTTACGCGAGGCAGCCAATCTTAAATTCGTGACCGGCCTGGCTCAGCTGCTCAAGGAAGCTGAGCCGGGATCCGATGCGCAACTGATCATCGCGAAAACCTTCATCGGTGTGGCTCGCAGCGCGGAGGCCTGCGAGTTGATTCGCGACTGGCTATCCGATGTTGAAGTACCTTGCGGCCTCGCTGTCGATACCGAGTTGCGGTGGCAGATCGTCGCATCCTTGGCCCGTCGCGGTTTTGCCGGGGAAGCCGAGATCGCCGCCGAGCTAGAGCGAGATAACACCAATGCTGGGGCGGAGCACGCCGCCGGCGCCCGAGCTGGGCTACCGAGTGCTGAGGCCAAGGCCGAGGCGTGGCGGCTGGCTACCGCGGATCCTGATGTGCCCAATGAAACCCACCGCAGCATCGCTTCCGGGTTCGTGGTCTACGGTCAAGAAGAGCTCCTAGCCCCCTATGTTGATGCCTATGCCGAGCTGGCCCGGCAGATCTCTGCTCGGGAGAACGGTTGGGAACAACGAGGCTACGCAGCCATTGGCACCGCGCTACGTTGGTTGTTCCCCGAACCCCTGGCTGATGCCGAAACCGTTGCCAAATTCCGCCGATATCTTGCTGAGGAAGAACCCTCCGAGCAGGTTCGTCGGTTGCTCAGTGAACGTCTGGATGAAGCTGAACGGACCTTGCGTATCCAGGAGCGCAGCCGAAGCTAAGGAGTCGCCATGGACACAGCC
>JBHAEB010000162.1:0-18574 GCA_041855345.1 Arachnia sp.
CGCGAGGCTGGAGCCGTTTAGCCATATCGATGTTCAATTGGCCGCTGGCCGCGGGGCTATGGACACGATTACCCAAGTGGAATCCCTGCATCCCCCTATCTTGGGTGCTGACTATGACAGGTTTTGTGCTGCTGAGGTTGTCGTCGAGGCTGCCGATCACCTGGTAGCTGAGGACAATGTGGCTTCGCTGAACCAGTACCGGCTGCTGCTGGGTGCCTTGCTGGCACTGGGAAGGGGTCAACTGCCACTGATCTGCGTGGTCGATTCCTATTTACTGCGTGGATTAGCCGCTGCTGGCTGGGCGGCGAGCATCATGGCCTGTGTGAGTTGCGGCAGCACAACCGAACTGCGATGGTTCTCACCCCAGTTAGGAGGTGTGGTGTGCCCGGAATGCAGGTTGGGATCCTGTACTGCGGTAAGTCCAGAACTGTTGAGGTTGCTGGGCGCGTTACTGGCGGGGCAGTGGGAGGCGGTCATGAACTCAGATCCCAGGTTATGGACTCGTGCCCATGGCCTAGTGGCGGCCTACACCGCGTGGCATCTGGACAAGAGCCTGCGCTCGCTGCCCTTTCTTAGCGCCTAGCTGCAGGTGCGGCACAACCCGAAGATCTCCAGGTTGTGTCCGGCATCGGTGAAGCCATGTTCGGCAGCCACCTCGTTGGCCCACGACTCGACGGCTTCCCCAGCAATCTCCACAGCCGTGCCGCAGTTTCGGCACACCAGATGATGGTGATGTTCGTTGGAACACATCCGGTAGGCAGCTTCCCCATCTGGGGTGCGCAGCACATCCAGGTCGCCTGATTCGCTCATAGTCTGCAGCGCCCGGTACACCGTCGCCAAGCCGACCCGATCTCCCAACTGACGCAGCTCGTCATGGATTTGAGTGGCGGTTCGGAACTCCTCGGTGTTTGCCAGTAGCGCCCGCACTGCGGCTCGTTGCCAGGTATTGCGAGTGGTGGTACTCGTCATAGTGGTCTCCGTGCTTGGCGTGGCGATGTGCCGACCCCATGGTCGATGCGATCACCGTGTGTGAATAACCCTCACCTTACCTGACTGTGACTGGTGCTTGTGATCATTGCCGGGTCTGCTCAACCCCTGGTCAGCTTTGATCGGAGGAGAACCGTCGTCGACCAGGGATGAGGGCGCCGAGGATAGTCGTCACAGCCAAACACCCGATAGTCACCACCACGATGGTGGCTCCGGTAGCGGTATTCCAATAGTAGGAACCGAAGGTTCCGGTTAAGGCTGAGATCACACCGATAGCCATGGCCCCTAGCAGGGTCGATCGAAACCCAATGAATACCTGTTGACTGGCTGCGACGGGGATCACCATGAGTGCGCTGATGAGCAACAACCCAATGGTCCGCATCGAGATCGTCACCGTGAGGGCTCCCACGATGACTACAAGCAGATTCAGCACTTTGACCTTGACCCCCAGCACCTGGGCGAAATCCTCGTCGGCGCATAGTGCGAATAGTCGCGGCCACAATCCGATGGCGAAGATCAGCACCGTGACGGCTAATACCCCGATGATCCATAGTTCGGATTCGCTCACGGTGGTCACTGAGCCGAACAGATAGGCGGTGAGCCCAGCTGGTCCTTGGCCGGCTAGCCCAGCCATCAGCACCCCCGAGGCAATGCCGCCATAGAAGAGCACCGCAAGCCCGAGGTCACCGGAGGTCTTGCCGGATTGACGCAACAGCTCTACAGCGACCGCGCCGATGACGCAGGTGACCACCGCGACGGGCAATGGCGCCCAGCCGGTCATGAGGGCTAGACCAACCCCCATGAGGGCGACGTGTCCTAGTCCATCGCCAAGCAGGGACATCCGTCGTTGCACGATATAGATTCCGATTGCGGGGGCGGCCAGCCCGCTGAGGGCTGCGGCGATGATCGCACGCACCATGAATCCGTAGTCAAAGATGCTCATCTGCCGACCCTTGAGTAGTGATGTGGCCATCGCAGATCATGATGCGGCGATCGAGGGCCGCTGCCATGGCGCCAATCTCGTGGAGGACGATCAACAGTCCTAACCCATCATCCCGTAGCGTGGTAAGCAATTCGGCTAGCTGGGACTGGCTGGTGAGGTCGACTCCGGCGAAGGGCTCATCCATCACCAGCAGCTCGGGTTGCGTGGCTAGTGCGCGGGCGATGAGGACGCGCTGTTTTTGGCCTCCGGAAAGTGGGGAGAAGGGCCAGCGGGCCCGATCCGCAAGACCAACGCGCTCCAAGCACTGCTCGACGATGGCTCGGTCTGCTCGGGTGAATGGCACAAAAGGGCGACGATGGGCCAGCCGCCCCGAGGCGACTACCTCCCTAACGGTCGCACTGGCCACATTCAAGCCGGCATGTTGGGGAACATAGCCCACACGGCTCCACTGGCGGAATCGGCTGATTGGGGTGCCGAAGAGCTCCAGTTGGCCTTCTTGGAAGGGAACTAAACCGAGCACGGTACGTAGCAGGGTCGTCTTGCCCGAACCATTCGGACCCAAGACAGCTACTGCCTCTCGGCTGCCGACGGTGAGGGAGATATCCCGAAGAACGGGCAAACCGCCCAGGAGCACATGAAGCCCCTCGGCGGTTACCAGGCGAGATGGGTTAGGAACAGTCATTGGCTTTCTGGAGGGCAGCAAGGTTTGCCTTCATGACGGCGGTGTAGTCGTCCCCTGGGGAGTCAGCGGTGATGCCTTCGATGGGGTCGAGCACCGCGGTGGTGAGGCCAAGCTCGTTGGCGATTGTTGTCGCGACATCAGGCGAGGTCAGCGTCTCGAAGAAGATCGTGGACACGCCGTGGGCCTGTGCTTCCTCCTGTACCTCAGCCATGCGAGCGGGGGAGGGCTGCTCATTCGGGGAGATCCCCGAGATGCCAATCTGCTCGAGGTGATAGCGATCAGCGAGGTAGCCGAAGGCGGCGTGGGAGGTGATGATCGTGGTGATTGAACAGGAGGCAAGCCCAGTGGTGTACTCCTCATCCAAGGCGGTCAAGGATGCGGATGCGGCCTGGGCATTGGCGGTGTAGGTATCGGCGTGGGTGGCATCGATCTGGCCAAGATGAGCTGCGATCTCATCGACTGCTTTGGCCATCAGCGTCGGATCCAGCCAGAAATGGGGATCGGTATTGCCGTGGTCATGCTCATCGGTAGCTTCCGCAGTGGCCTCAGCTTCGTGGTCGTGGTCCTCGGCATGGTCGTGGACATGTTCTGTCACTTCGTGGAGCTGAATATGCTCGGCCAAATCGAGCTTGTGGGCTGCCTTGGATTGGGCCACAGCCTCGTCGACGGCGGGCTGGAAACCGCCGAGGTAGACCACTAGGTCCGCATCATCGAGGCTGGCGATCTGCTGGGGCGTCAACTCCAGATCATGGGGTTCCTGGCCAGGGACGGTCAGATTGGTGATCGTGACCTTTTCGCCACCGGCAAGTTGGGCGGCATATTCCAGGGGGTAGAAGGCCGCTGCGACCTGGATGCCTTCGTCGGCGCTGCCAGCAGCGGTGGCTGAAGCGGTGGTCGCGACCGTGGATTGCCCAGTAGTGGGGGTGCCTGCGCAGCCACTCAGCGCCAGCGCGCCAGCGGCCACCAGGGTCAAGACTCTCATTTTCATGAGAATCACTATCACAGACAATGGAAGTGATATTCAAATTCTGTTATCTGGTCGGCAGGCAGACCTACCTCACTGGGTCCGGTCTGGCAGTTCCTCTCGCTGGATGGCTGGTGCGACGGGCACGATGCCACCCTGCGGCGACTCAACATCTCGTCGTGGCCAGGGGCGGGCACTAGGCTGAACGAATGCTTGCGATCTCCAAATTCCGCGACGTCGATGCTGACCTAGCCGCCGGTCTCGAAGCCGTCGCTCAGTTTTGGCGAACATGTCCAGGCTGTGTAGCGGTGGATGTTGTTGCCAACGTGGATGAACCGGAGTTGTGGGCGCTGGTGAGTCGCTGGCGAGACATTGGCAGTTACCGCCGTTCATTTGGTGGGTATGAGGCCAAGATATTGCTCACTCCAGTGCTGTTGCGTGCTGTAGATGAACCATCTGCCTATCTGAGTCTGGACGAAATGAACGAAAATACTGGCACCTAGTCGAGGCTGGCTTGCCTAGGCTCGATAAGCTCCGACAGTTACATGACGAAACTAAGTGGGAGTTGAGGATGCACGCCTATATCTCAATGCGCGCCGCTGGCGTCGCGCTGCTGATTCAGGTCGCCGAGGAGGGCATGCCTGAGGTCGTGCACTGGGGTGCCGACCCTGGTGAGCTCACCGATAGTGAGTCAGCCACCTTGTCCCTGGGTGCCGCCTCACTAGTGACCGGAAACTCTGTTGACAAAGGCCTAAGGCTCGGAATCATCCCCGAAGGAAGGTGGGGCTGGACGGGGACGCCTGGCCTGATTGGCTCTCGGTGCGGCCGCAGCTGGAGCCCAGATTGGCGAGTCACTCAGGTACGAGTGGACGGCCAGCCGGTGGTCGGCAGTCTCGCTACCCAACCCGCCGTTGTTGAATTCGATGTGGCGGCGCCCGTGGCTGGATTGGGGCTGCTGCTCACCGTGGAACTGTTGGCTACCGGCCTGGTGCGTAGTCAGGCTCGGCTACATAACCTCGCAGAGGAGGTTTATGACCTCACTGAATTGTCGCTGCGGCTTCCAGTACCCGGTCGCGCCCGGGAGCTGCTCGACTTCGCTGGACGGTGGGCGGCTGAGCGTCAACCACAGCGTTCCCGGCTTGGCGTCGGCGTTCACCGTCGCGAGGGACGGCATGGCCGTACGGGGGCAGATTCGGCCTTCGTCCTGAGCCTCGGCGACGATGGTTTCAGCTACGACCGCGGTGACGTGTGGGGCGCCCATGTGGCCTGGAGCGGCAACCACATCCATATGGCAGAGCGTGACTTCAGTGGAGCCCAAGTCATTGGGGGCGGCGAGCTGTTGTTGCCAGGGGAGGGCCGACTTGAACCCGGGCAGAGCTACACCACGCCGTGGGTGTATTTCGCCTATGGCCGGGGCCTCGATGCCCAAGCCGCCCGGTTCCATGAGCATCTTCGGCAATTGGATGTCCATCCTGATACGCCGAGGCCGGTCACCCTCAATGTCTGGGAGGCCGTCTACTTCGATCATGATGCTGAGCGTCTGATAGATCTTGCCGAACGTGCCGCGGCTCTAGGTGTGGAGCGATATGTCCTTGACGACGGCTGGTTCGGTAGCCGTCGCAATGACCGGGCCGGGTTAGGGGACTGGTGGGTCAGCCCCGATGTGTGGCCCGATGGCTTGCATCCACTGGTGAATAGGGTGACCGAACTTGGCATGGAATTTGGGCTGTGGTTCGAGCCGGAGATGGTTAACCCAGACTCCGATGTGGCGCGGAAACACCCCGAATGGATCATGCAATTAGAGGACCGGTTGCCACTGGAAGGCCGCTACCAGCAGGTGCTCAATATCAGCATTCCGGAGGCCTTCGATTATGTACTCGAAGCCATCTCGGCGATTCTGGCTGAATACCGGATTAGCTATGTCAAATGGGATCATAACCGTGACCTCAACGACGCTGGCACTGCGCCTTGGGGACGCCCAGCGGTGGCAGCCCAAACCCGCGCCTTTTATGCACTACTCGATGAACTTCGTCGCCGATTCCCCCATGTGGAATTTGAGTCCTGCTCCTCGGGGGGATCACGAATCGATCTCGAAGTCATGGAGCGAGCAGAGCGGGTATGGGTCTCCGATAACAGCGACCCTGACGACCGCCAGCGGATGCTGTGGTGGACCGCGCAATTGCTGCCGCCAGAGCTTATGGGATCCCATATCGCCTCGGGACGTTCCCATGTCTCGGGTCGCTACCATGAGCTGGATTATCGGGCTGCAACTGCCGTATTTGGGCATCTCGGTATCGAGTGGGATCTGGCTCACGCCACCCCAGGGGAATTGGAAGCCCTGGGATGGTGGATTTCTTGGTACAAGCAGTACCGGCAGCGGTTACTTAACGGGCGCCTAGTTCGAGTCAACCTGCCAGAGCCTGGGGTCTATTTCAAGGGTTATGTCACCCCTGAAGGTGGTATCTACTCACTGGCGATGCTCGAAATGACAACTTCGGTGAATCTCGGTCCGATCACTTTCTCAGGCCTCGACGAGAATGCGCGTTATCGCGTCGAGGTGGTGGAAAGGCCAAGCTATCCCGTGACCCATCAGGTGCCGTGGCTAGCCCAGACGCCACTGGAACTCAGCGGTGCAGCACTGATGACGGTGGGGCTGCGAGCCCCCGCGCAGCTGCCATCAACCGCTGTGATCTTCGTCATCACTCGAATCGGGTAGCCATTGAAACGAGTCATGTTTGCGCTAACATCCTGGGGGAACCTCAAGGAGGAGCTGTGACTTTCACGACTATCGATCCCACCTCGCGACTGGTGGTGCAAACCGTGCTGCGCCACGGACCGATACCCCGTGTTGGCGTGGCCAGACGAACCGGCTTGAGTTCAGGGTCGATGACCCGGCTCACCACGCCACTGGTGGCAGCAGGGATTCTGCGGGAACAAGAACCCGAGGCCCCCAAGCAGCTCGGCCGACCCGCGCTGCCGCTGGTCGTGGTTGATGGCGCGGCACGCTTCGTAGGGATCAAGGTGATCCCTGGGGAGCTTCGCGCCGTAGTGACGGGGTTAGCTGGACACGTTCGCGATGAGGCAGTCCGGGCGGCAGATACCAGTTCGATTGCATCGACCGCCCAGGCCATTGCCGATCTCGTCTTGGGTTTTGCGGCCCCCCATACCCCCACCGGCATTGGGGTGGCGATCGCGGCGGCGGTCGATCCGCACGGACAGGTGCGAGCCGCTCCGTTGCTGGGGTGGGAGCCCGGCAACCTCGCCCAGCAGGTGACTAGGGCCACCGGGCTGCCCTGCACCGCCGCCAATGACGTTGATGCCCTGACCCTGGCAGAACATTGGGTCGGACATGGCAAGGGGTACGCGAATTTCGCGGTCCTCACCGTGGGAGCAGGAGTTGGCGCAGGGGCGGTCGTCGCAGAGGAGTTGTTGATAGGACACCAAGGTGCCGTAGGAATGATCGGCGAGGCATGGACCCGAGACGGGCGACGTTTCCATGACGTGCTATCTGATGCTGGACTGATCGCGGAAGCATCTCGGCGGGCCGGACACCCCATCAGCCTGGAACAGCTGCGCGCCAACGACCCAGCCTGTCGAGAGGTTCTTGACGAGGCGGCCTGCGTTCTAGGGGAGATGGTGGGGCTGGCCAAGCTGTTCTGGGGCCCCGAGTTGGTGCTGCTGACAGGTGAAGGGATCGTCGGATTCCTGGATCGAATGGATATCGTGCGCGACGCTATGAAGGCCCGGGCCTTTGCCGATATCGACCCCCCTCACCTCGAAGCCAAGGAACTGGACTTCCACGCCTGGGCGCGTGGCGCGGCTGCGCTGGCCACCCGCCTCAGCCTGGCCTATTAGCGGGTACCCGATGAAAGGGCGCTCCTAGGATCCATCCCGGCTGTCGAGGGAACCTGTCCCCGTATCAGTATCCGGGCCAGGAGGCCGATCCATCCCCGCTCGCGCGGGCAGCAGACCCAATGACATGTCGAGTCATTGCACTGTCCTGATCCCTCCCGCCAGAACCACCGTTCCCCTTGTGATAGGGCACTGGTTACTGGTTTCGGGGCGGAAGATCATCCCGCACGGCGGGTCTGTCACTGGCAGCCGTCGGGATGATCGTGGGCCGGACCTCGCCCGGTGGCTACTATGAGCCCTTTTCGACGCAGCAGATGGGCTACCTGGGGCTCTTGGCCTCTAAAGGCGCGCCAACTCGCCATCGCATCGATGCTGCCGCCTCGACCCAGCAGCTCTCGACGATAGTGTTCCCCTGAACTACGTTGCAGCCCACCGTGGGCTTCGAACCAGGCGCAGGCATCGGCGTCGAGGACCTCTGCCCATAGATAGCCGTAGTAGCTGGCGGCATACATGCTGCCGAAGATATGACTGAAATAGCATGACCGATAGCGTGGAGCCACCAGTGGGTGAGCCACCCCACTTCGCTCTAGGGCCGATGCCTCGAAGGCGGCAACCTCGGCCGGGTCGGTGGGCAGTTCGGCCAAGGGCGTGGTGTGCCAGGTCTGGTCTAACAGCATGGCAGCGATGACTTCCAAGGTGGCATATCCCGCCCCCTGTTGTTGCGATGCCCGTAGTTTCGCCAGTACCTCAGCGGGCAGGGGCTCGCCGGTGAGATGGTGGCGGGCATAGCCCTTGAGTAGTTGCTCATCCCATGCCCACAGTTCGTTGACCTGGGAGGGGAATTCCACGAAGTCACGGGGCACTGAGGTACCGCTGCGAGTGGGATAACGAACATTGGACAGCAAGCCGTGGAGCGCGTGGCCAAACTCGTGAAACAAGGTGATGACGTTATCCCAGGTCAATAGAATCGGATCGCCATCGGCAGGGCGAGCGAAATTGCACGTGTTGGTTACCACCGGAGCGCAGTTACCTAGCTGCGACTGGGGCACGATGGAGGTCATCCATGCGCCGCCCCGCTTGGAATCTCTGGTCAGCGGATCGATGATGAAGGCGCCGAGCACACTGCCGTCGGCCTCTCGAACCTCAAATACCTCCGATTCCTCAGTGAACCCGCGCAATTCAGGTCGTGGATGGAAGGTGATGCCGTAAAGGCCGGTAGCAGCGGCGAAAACACCGTCATGAAGGACCCGACGATACTCCAGATAGGGGCGCAGCTCGGCAGGATCCACCGCCGTCTTCGCAGCCAACTTGGCCGCGTAAAACTGCCAATCCCAGGGCTCCAGACTGGCGCCTGGGATATCGCCTTGCAAGGCTGCCTCAAGCTCCACGGCTTCCTGATTCGCCAAGGCCACGGCACCAGGAGCCACTTGAGCCAGCAGCGCCATCACGTTTTCAGTAGTGCCAGCACACCCGTCGGCGGCGACAGCGGCCGCATGGTGAGGCCAACCCAGCAATGCGGCACGCTCAGCACGCAACCGGGTAATCCGAATGATCAATTCGCGAACATCATGCTCGCCACCCAACCCGCGAGAAATCGAGGCAGTGTAGATCTTGCGGCGAAGCTCCCGGTTAGTCAGATTCGCCAAGATCGGTTGCCCGGTGGTGTTGGTCAGATCAATAAGGTAGCCAGTCAGCCCCCGGGCCTGAGCCGCTGCTCGGGCTGCCTCCACCATGGCAGGCTCCATCCCGTCCAGTTCCGCAACATCACTGACCTGGATGGCGCTGGCATTGCGGCCCTCCACCAGAGCCTGTTCGAAGCTCACACTTAAGCCAGCCAACTCGCTGTTGATGTCATAAAGCCGAGCCTTGGCCTGCTCATCGACTGCAATCCCATTGGATTCGAAGGTTCGGATTCGGTCATCGAGCCAAAACCGATCCTGTTCATCTAAGTTGAGGTCACCACTATCGGCTCGCTCCCGAAGCGCCAACAGCCGCCGGTACAGCCGCTCATCCAACCAGATGGCGCTGTAGTGGGCCGCCAGTTGGGGTGCCAGAGCGGCCTGGATCGCGTCGCGTTCTGGGCTGCTGTCAGCAGCGAAAGCCACCCAACTGGCATCCACTGCCCGCTCCAGGGTGGCGGAACTGAGCTCCCAAGCCTCAATGGTGTTGGCGATTGTCGGTGGTTCGGTGGCCGTTGCGATGACCTCAAGAGCCTCCCGTTGAGCTGCCATGCCAAGCTCGACGGCTTCACGGAACTGGTCGTTACTCAACTGGGCGTAGTCGGGCAGGGCGAAGGGCAAGGGCGAGGGGGACAGCAGCGGATTCATAGCCTCTATCCAAGCACGCATAGAATCTCACGGTTGTCACGAAGGAAGGGGTCTCATCGTGGTCGAGCCGTTACGTCTCCATGCACCATCTCGCTCAGATGCTGTTGTGGTGGAGCTGCCGGTGGTGTTGGCGCCAATGGCTGGGATCACCAATGCCGCCTTCCGGGCCCTCTGTTTGGAGCAGGGGGCAGGGCTGTATGTCTGCGAGATGATGACCTCTCGGGGAATCCTGGTGGGGGATCATAAAACCCGATCTATGCTGCAATTTGATCCCAGCGAAACCATCCGCTCAGTCCAGCTGTATGGCGTCGATCCCGAGATTGTGGCTGATGCTGCCCGCAGGCTAATCACCGACTATCAGGTCGACCATATCGACCTGAACTTTGGCTGTCCCGTGCCCAAGGTCACCCGCAAGGGCGGTGGTGGCGTGCTGCCCTATAAACGTGATCGGCTGCGGGCCATTATCGGTGCGGCGGTGAGGGCAGCAGATGAATTTGGGGTGCCGGTGACCGTCAAAACCCGGATCGGCATCGACGACGAGCACGAGACCTTCCTGGATGCCGGACGTATTGCCGAACAAGAGGGGGCAGCCGCTATTGCACTTCATGCCCGCACGGTGGCGCAGGCCTATTCCGGTCAGGCTGACTGGTCCCGGATCGCTGAACTCAAGGAACACGTGACCATACCGGTCCTCGGCAATGGCGATGTGTGGGAGGCCGAGGATGCGTTGTCGATGATGGCCCAAACCGGATGCGATGGTGTGGTGATCGGTCGAGGTTGTCTAGGGCGGCCCTGGTTATTCGGGGACTTAGCTGCTGCCTTCGCAGGTCAAGCTCGGCGGGCTCGGCCAACATTGGGCCAGGTGGGTGCGATGCTGATCCGTCATGCAGAGCTGCTGATCCAACTCATGGGCTCTCGTGGCGTCGTCGATTTGCGCAAGCACATGGCCTGGTATTTCAAGGGCTACCCGGTGGGGGAGCTACGACGACATTTTGCGATGGTCTCATCCCTCGAGCAGTTGCGGGAGCTGGTGGCTCAACTGGATGCTGACCAGCCTTTCCCGGTCAGCGAATTGGGAACCCCTCGGGGGCGACAGGGCAGCCCCCGAAACAAGGTGGTTTTGCCCTATGGCTGGTATGACGACACCAGCGGTTGCGAACTGGATCTCAGCGCCGCTGAGGATGGCATCAGTGGTGGTTAGCGCCTTCAATTCGCACTTGGTGGGACCGATTACGCTACAACCCACCGAGGCGGTTAGCGTTACCCCTTCGAGGAAGGAGCCCACATGACAGACACCGTGACTCTCGTTATCGACGGGGTTGCCCACGAACTGCCTTTGATCATCGGCACCGAGGGAGAACGCGCGATCGATATCTCCCGGCTGCGCGCTACCACCGGCGCCATCGTCTTGGACGATGCCTATGGCAACACGGGCTCCTGCAGCTCTGCGATCACCTTCATCGACGGCGAGCGCGGCATCTTGCGCTACCGTGGAGTGCCGATTGAGGACCTCGCCGCCCGATCTAGCTTCATCGAAGTTGCCGAGCTCTTGATCTTTGGTGAACTGCCTGACCAGGAGGAACGCGACGAGTTTCGAGAACTACTGACCGAGAACTCGTCGCTGCACCGTGACATGCGCAAACACTTTGATGGGTTCCCTGTTGACGCCCATCCGATGGCGATCCTGTCTGCGATGATCAACGCCATTCAGGCCTATGACCTACCCGAGATCCACATCACCGACGAGGCTGAATTCCGGCGAGCCGCGGCCCTGCTGCTGGCCAAGACCCGAACCATCGCGGCCGCCTCCTATAAGAGCCACATCGGCCAACCCATCGCCTATCCGCGATACGACCTGGCCTATGCCGAGAATTTCTTGCACATGATGTTCTCGGTGCCCTATCGGGACTATGAACCCACCCCCGAGGTGGCCCACGCTCTCAATATGTTCTTCGTGCTCCATGCCGACCATGAACAGAACTGCTCCACATCCACTGTGCGAATGGTGGCCTCCAGCGGCGCCAATCTGTTTACCAGCGTCTCGGCGGGGGTGGCTGCGCTGTGGGGTCCCTCTCATGGCGGGGCGAATATGGCGGTCATCGAGATGTTGGAGCAGATCCACTCAGAGGGCATGTCGGTGGAGTCCTACCTGGCTAAGGCCAAGGATCGCAGTTCCGGGATCCGGCTGATGGGCTTTGGACACCGCGTCTATCGAAACTTCGATCCCAGAGCCAAGATCCTCAAGCAAGCTGCCCACGACCTGCTGGAGTCGATGCATATCACCGACCCATTGCTGGACATCGCCCGAAAGGTTGAGGAAGCTGCGCTAGCCGACGACTACTTTGTCCAGCGGCGGCTCTACCCGAATGTGGATTTCTATTCCGGCATCATTCTGCGGGCAATCGGGATACCGCTAGACATGTTTACGGTGCTGTTTGCCATCGGACGTACCGCAGGTTGGATCGCCCATTGGAAAGAGGTCTATGACACTCCCGGGCAACGGATTCACCGGCCCCGCCAGCTGTATACGGGCAATTCCCTCACCCGGTGGTTGCCCTACGATCAGCGGTGAGCGATCCGTTGCCGCGAGCTCGGGCTTGGGCGGCGACTATGCATGGCCATGGCCGCAGCGTGGTCACCGCCCATCGCGACTCCGCCGCAGCTATCGCCCAGCAGCAGCCTCGGCGACGCACCGAGCGCGAGGAACTTGAGCGGCTGAGCCTCAACCCGGCGGCCA
Organism: Arachnia sp.; assembly: GCA_041855345.1. Taxonomy (GTDB): domain Bacteria; phylum Actinomycetota; class Actinomycetes; order Propionibacteriales; family Propionibacteriaceae; genus Arachnia. The sequence goes on from JBHAEB010000162.1 coordinate 12,493, forward strand.
CCTTCAGCCTGGGCGCTGGCAATCGCGCCCGAGATGAACAGCCCTGCGACTATCGCACCTGCTTCGAGCGCGACCGGGACCGAATTGTGCATTCGGCGGCCTTTCGTCGGCTGGCCGGCAAAACCCAAGTGGTGGTCTATCCCACTGACCACCAACGCACCCGACTCACCCATGCCCTCGAGGTGGCCCAGTGCGCAGTCGCCCTAGCCAAAGGAGTTGGGGCCAATGTGGCCTTGACCGAAGCCATCGCATTGGGTCACGACTGCGGACATGGGCCTGGCGGACATGCCTCCGAGGATGCCTTCGATGCCTTCCTGCCAGAGGGTTATGACCATGGTCCCTGGGGAGCCGATGTGGTCTTGACTGAGCTGAACCTGACAGTTGAGACCCTCGATGGGATCCGCAACCATTCCTGGTCCCGCCCTGCCCCGGCCACCCTTGAGGGAGAGTTGGTGAGTTGGGCTGACCGGATCGCCTACTGTGCTCACGACCTAGAAGACGCCATCCATGCCGGTATCGTGTCGGTGGCCCAGCTGCCAGCCATCGTCACTGAGGTGCTTGGCACCCAACGTCGGGTCCAATTGGCGCGGCTACTGGGAGCGGTCATCGAAACAACCGCAGCCACTGGAACCGTGGGGATGGATGAGGCCACTGCTGACGCCTTGGCCGAGTTGCGTCGATTCAACTACGAGCGGATCTATACCCGTGAGGAATCAGTTGCCCAATCCCGGGTGGTTGTCACCGTGTTGCGCGCCTTAGTTGAGTACTACCTGAAGCATCCGCAGGCCTTGCCGGCAGAGTATCAACAGTCAGACCCGGTGCATTCGGTGGTCGCCTATGTCGCAGGAATGACTGATCGTTTCGCCTTCGAACAGGCTGAACGATATCTCGGCTGGGACAAGGCGCTATTGCCCAAGGGGATCGGCCGAGGGGCATGAGATTTGTCATGGGTGATCCATGATGAACGCCCTATGTCAGGCTGCTGAAAGGCTGCCAGCCTGGTGCCATGGCAATACAACTGGAAGCTCTCACAAAGCACTTCCGCGGTCCAGATAAACCGGTGGAGGCCGTCGCTGGCATCAATGTTCATATCCTCCCCGGTGAAGTGGTGGCCTTCCTAGGCCCCAACGGGGCAGGTAAAACCACGACCCTCGATATCGTGCTCGGTCTGACTGAGCCGACCAGTGGATCCGCTCGGGTGTTTCAGATGACCCCGAGGGAGGCGATTCGTGCAGGTCGAGTTGGTGCAGTGCTGCAAACCGGCGGTCTTCTACGAGATATGACTGTCCGGGAAACGGTGCTAGCCATCGCGGCCCTCCAGGGCGCCAAGGATCGAGTTGATGCGGTTCTTGAGATGGCCCACCTACAACCACTGGCCCGACGGAAGGTTTCGCGTTGCTCGGGTGGTGAGCAGCAGCGGATCAAGTTTGCACTGGCCCTGCTGACCGAACCAGACCTGCTGGTGCTAGACGAACCAACTGCGGGTTTGGATGTGACCGCTCGGCGTGAATTCTGGGAATCCATGCACGCTCAGGCTGACGAAGGCCGCACCATCGTGTTTGCCACCCACTATCTGGAAGAGGCTGAACGGTTCGCTGATCGCATCGTGCTCATCGCCGAAGGCAGGATCGTGGCCGATGGTCCCATGGCCGAAATTCGGGCATTGACCCATCGTCGCCGAGTCTCCTACCTCCTGGATGGTCAACGTCACCAGGCGGCAGTAACTGACTCGGATGCGCTGGCGCTAGCTGTCCTCAACCGGGGCGCTTCAGATCTTGAGATCACCGCGCCCAGCCTGGAAGAAGCCTTCTTGGCCTTGACGAGTGAAAGGTCAGTGTCATGAACCTGACATATATCCATATTGAATTGGCGCGCTTATTTCGGGATGTCACGAACTGGATGTTCATCTTCGGGATGCCGGTGCTGATGTACCTACTCTTCGGGACCGGGGACACCGGGCACTACGAGCTCGGTCGCGCCACCGTCGGTTTCTACATCATGGCCTCGGTTGCTGCCTACGGGGCGGTGGTCGCTGCCACCGGTGTGGCAGCCCAGGCCGCCAGCGAGGCGATGCTGGGTTGGGGTCGCCAGCTGGGGTTGACCCGGCAGCCTGCCATTGGTTTCGTGCTGAATAAGGTCGCGGTGGCGTTGATCATGGCTACTGCCGCCTCCGGCTTAGTGTTCGCAGTTGGGGCCGCTACCGGTGTGAAAGTTCAACACTGGTGGGTGTGGCCGGTGACCTGGGCGATAGCGATTGTGGGATCTGCGCTCTTCGGTGTTTTCGGCTTGGCGATGGCTCTATTGCTGAAATCCGAGTCGGCAGTCGGTATCGCCTCCGGTGCGGCGGTCTTCCTGGCCTTCTTCGGCAATGTCTTCATGCCGCTCAGTGGCGGAATGCTGACAATTGCGAAGTTCACTCCCATGTACGGCTATGTTGGCCTGGTGAGATTCCCGCAGGTTGAAGGCCAGATTCCGCAAGTCGAGCCTGCGACCTACGACTCGATTTGGCTGTTGGTGGGTAACTACGTGGTGTGGTTGGTGATCTTCGTAGGGCTGGGCCTGCTGGGTGCGAAACGATCTCGGGTCCGCCGATGATTAACCGACCGGCACTCGTGCGTCTCCTCACCGGCCCGACTGGGGGCATGGTGATGGGGGGCATCTGGCTGGTCTTTCTGGCAATGCCCCTCTACAGCCTGTGGGTGGCAGGAAATACCCCGCAGCGTTGGGTCGGGCTGGTGGCGGTGGCGGTCTTCGTGCCCACCTACCTGGGCATGTTTCGGACCATGGGTTTCTTACTGGACGAGCGAGGACGGCGGGTACAGCTACGCGGTATTGCCCTCATCGCGGCCATCATTGTGGTCCTCGCCTGGGCCATCGGCCCGACCGCGGTGTCGATGCTTCCGTTCCTCGCTGGGGTCACAGCCTTTGGGCTGTGGCCGCCGATTCGGCTGCCAGCCACCGTCATGATCGTGGTGGCAGGGTTGGTCTGGGTGGCATGGACTGGATGGCATGCAGGCCGATTGATTCCCGTCGGCATCGCAGTCCTCGTCGGGGCAGCGGGGATCCTGACGAGCCTGGAGGTCGAGCATCACTCGGCCTTGGCCAACGCAGACCAGGAGCGCGCCATCGCGGAGCAGCGTGAGCAACTGGCCCGCGACGTGCATGACGTAGTTGGCCACACCCTGACCGTGGCAAACCTGCAATTGCAGCTTGCAGACAGGCTGTTTGATGCCGATCCTGAGCGGGCCCGGGCGGCACTGCGGCAGACGCAGGAGCTGCTGGTCGGCGCCCATGAGGAGATTCGGCGCACAGTCTCGGCCAGCCACCACCGCACCCTCAGCCAGGAACTCGCTCAAGTCACTGCGGCTCTACGAGCTTCTGGGCTCAACGTCGAAGTGGTGGGCAAGCCGCCCCTGGATGAGGGGCGACTAGAGCGGGTCCTGACTTGGGTGCTGCGTGAATCTGCCACCAATGTGCTGCGTCATGCACAAGCCAATCGTGTGGTCGTCACTTTTGGTGAGGGGGAGTTCCGGCTCACAGATGATGGCGTTGGTCCTGGTGATGGCCAGGGCAATGGGTTGCGCGGTATGGCTGAGCGGGTCGTTGCTGCCGGGGCGGAATTCAGCTTCGGGCCGGGAGAATGTGGGGGAAGCCAGGTGAGGGTGAGATGGTGATCAGGGTACTCTTGGCCGACGATCAGGCGTTGGTGCGGGGAGCCTTAGCTGCGCTGCTCGATCTCGAGCCCGATATCCAGGTAGTCGCTGAGGTCGGGCGCGGCGACGAGGTACTCCCGGCTGCACGTCGCGGTGTCGATGTGTGCCTGCTCGATATCCAGATGCCGGGCGGTGACGGAATTGAGATTGCCGCCACACTGCGTGAGGTACTGCCTGAGACCAAGGTAGTGATGGTCACCACTTTCGACCGTCCCGGATATCTGCGGCGATCCTTGGATGCGGGGGCCGTCGGCTTCGTGGTCAAGACCACCCCGGCTCGGCAACTCGCTGAGGTCGTGCGCCGAGCCCATCAGGGGCTACGAACTATCGATCCGGAACTGGCCCATGACCTGTTGCTCAGCGGCCCCAATCCGCTGACCGCGCGGGAACAAGAAGTGTTGCGGCTGGCGGCCAATGGTGAGCCCGTGGCCCAACTCGCCAAGCAGCTATTCCTGTCGGTTGGGACCGTGCGAAACCACCTATCGAGTGCTATCGGCAAGACCGGCGCGACCAATCGGGTTGAGGCCGCCCGAATCGCCGAAGAACGCGGCTGGGTTTAGACTGCCCGCCATGGCAGGGCGGATCCACGATGAGGACATCGCGGCGGTTCGGGCTAGGGTCCGGATTGACGATGTGGTGCGCGATTATGTCGCCTTAGGCAATGCTGGTGGCGGGTCGCTCAAGGGGCTGTGCCCCTTCCATGACGAGAAAACACCCAGCTTCACAGTCACCCCCGCTAGGGGATTCTTCTATTGCTTCGGCTGCGGTGAGGGCGGTGATGTCATCACCTTCCTTCAACGTCACCTCAACCTCAGTTTCACCGAAGCGGTTCAAAGCCTGGCTGATCGGGCCGGACTCCAGCTCCGGATCACCGAGGATGGAAGTTCTGTTCCTGGCCAGCGTAAACAGATCATGGCAGCCAACGCCGCCGCCCAGGACTTCTATGCCGCCCAACTGGCCTCCCCAGAGGCGATCGTCGCGCGTCAGTTCTTGCACCAGCGGGGTTTTGACCGTTCCGCGGCAGAATCGTTCACCCTGGGCTATGCCCCCAAAGATGGGCAGGCCTTGCACCGAGAACTTCGCCGCCAAGGCTTCGACGACGCCACCCTCAAGGCCGCCGGATTGATCCGTGACCAGGGTCGGGATTTCTTTGTAGGCCGACTGTTGTGGCCCATCAAAGATTCAGCCAGCGCACCGTTGGGCTTTGGGGCTCGCCGGATCTTTGATGATGATCGGCTACCTGCCAAATACATCAACACCCCAGAAACTCCGATCTACAAAAAATCCAGCGTTCTCTACGGCCTGGATCTTGCCCGCAAAGCGATCGGGAAACGTGCCCAGGCCGTGGTGGTCGAGGGATATACCGACGTCATGGCTGCCCACCTGTCTGGGGTCGATACCGCGGTAGCTAGCTGCGGGACCGCCTTCGGCCCGGAACACGCCAAGCTGCTTCAGCGGCTCTTGGGCACCCACGATGGGCTTCACGGTGAAGTGGTGTTCACCTTCGACGGCGATGCCGCAGGTCAGAAAGCGGCATTGAAAGTATTCCAAGGCGACCACAACTTCATCGCCCAGACCTACGTTGCCGTTGAACCCTCCGGGCTGGACCCCTGCGATGTATGGCTACGCGACGGGGAGGCTGCGGTTCGGGAGCTGGTCAGCCGCCGCGTGCCGCTGTATCGCTTCGTGATGTCGAATGTACTGAAAGGCTATGACTTGGACCGGGCTGACGGCAGGCTCGGGGCATTGCGGGAAGCAGCTGGGCTGTTGGGGGCTATCCGAGACCGCTCCTTGGTCAACCAATACCTGCGAGAGCTAGCGGACATGCTGGGCATGGACATGGCAGATGTGCGGCGGGAAGTATCACAGCGCACCCCCCGCCGCGTGGAACTAAGCCAGCCAGCCCGATCCCAGGATGCGGACTGGCCTGATCCCGATGACCCCACGCTACGGCTGGAACGCGACACCATCAAACTCATGCTGCAGCATCCCTTCACCTTCGATGAGGCCTGGAACGGGGTGACCGCAGAGTTGTTCACCCATCCGGCCTATCGCGCCGTCTTCGACCTGATCTCAGCTGTTGAGCCCACCCAGACCTGGGCAGAGGACCTGCGTCGGCTGGCGCCGAATGAGTCAGTACTACAGCTCGTGGTCATGCTCATGGTTGAGCCACTACTCCGCGATGCCGACGAGCAGTATTCCTTGGCTCATACAAACCGGCTGCGCTTGGTGGGGGTCTCCCGACAAATCGCGGACCTGAAGTCGCGTCTTCAACGTACCGATCCCACCCAGGACTCCGACGTCTATGCGGCGATGTTCCAGCAACTGACCACACTGGAACTATCCCGAAAGGCCCTGGCGGAGTTGCC
>JBHAEB010000163.1:0-5255 GCA_041855345.1 Arachnia sp.
CAGTTGAGTCCCTCATAGTGGTGTAGGCGTGGTGGCTGGCTCTGGACGTCAGGGCGGTCACCGCGTGATCCTTGAGTTTTTCTCTCACAACTCTCTCGAAGGACCATCACGATGACCGCTCCTCATATTGTCGACCCTGCCCACGTTCTTGGCGAGCTGCTTGCTGAAGCGTCTCCGGACATGATGCGCAGCTTGTTGCAGACCATGCTGAACGCGCTGCTCAGTGCTGATGCTGATGCGGTGGTCGGCGCCGAGTACGGCCAGCCCACTCCGGGGCGGGCCGCGCAACGCAATGGCTACCGTTACCGCGCTTTGGACACCCGCACCGGCACGATCGAGCTCGCGATCCCGAAACTGCGCACTGGCTCCTACTTCCCCGAGTGGCTCCTGGAGCGCCGCAAGCGCGCCGAGACTGCCCTGATCACCGTGGTCGCTGACTGCTACCTTGCCGGCGTGTCCACGCGCCGGATGGACAAACTGGTCAAAACCTTGGGCATCGACCGGCTCTCGAAGTCCCAGGTGAGCCGGATGGCCGCCGAGCTGGACGAACACGTCGACCAGTTCCGCCATCGCCCCCTGGGCGAGGCCGGGCCGTTCACCTTCATCACCGCTGACGCCCTCACCATGAAGGTCCGTGAGGGCGGCCGCGTCATCAACACGGTCGTGATGCTCGCGACCGGCGTGAACGCCGACGGGCACCGCGAAGTCCTCGGCCTGCGCGTCGCCACGAGCGAGACCGGCCCGGCTTGGAACGAGTTCTTCGCCGACCTGGTCGCCCGCGGCCTGACCGGGGTCCGGCTCGTGACCTCCGACGCCCATCAAGGCCTCGTGGAAGCGATCGCGGCGAACCTGCCCGGAGCGTCCTGGCAGCGTTGCCGCACCCACTACTCAGCGAACCTGATGGCCATCACCCCGAAAAGCCTCTGGCCGGCGGTCAAGGCCATGCTCCACTCAGTCTACGACCAGCCCCACACCCACGCCGTCCACGCCCAGTTCGACCGGTTGCTCGACTACACCAGCGACAAGCTCCCCGCCGTCACCGACCACCTCGACCACGCCCGGGCCGACATCCTCGCCTTCACCAGCTTCCCCGTCGAGGTCTGGCACCAGATCTGGTCGAACAACCCCACCGAACGCCTCAACCGGGAAATCCGCCGCCGCACCGACAGCGTCGGGATCTTCCCCAACAGGGAAGCGATCATCCGGCTCGTCGGCGCCGTCCTGGCCGAGCAAACCGACGAATGGGCCGAAGGACGCCGCTACCTCGGCCTCGAAATCCTCGCCAAAAGCCGCATGGCCCTCATCACCAACCAGCCCGAACAGGACACCACCATGCCCGCACTCGCCAGCTAACCCCGCCCTACAGGATCACCAACGGCTACACCACTACCCGGGACTTGACCGCAAGATGATTCGGCCGGTACTGGTCTGCTTGACCGCCCGCTCGTTGGGTGCTGACCTAGTGAGGGCCCCTAGTTTCGCGGCAATAGCTGAGATGATCCACTCATCCTCGCTGGATGACATTGCCGACGACCTGCGTCGCGGTGAGCCGACCGCGCATCGAATAGTTGGCGTACGCACTGCAGGAGCGCTCGGCTCATCTTGGCTGAACATGTGCTTCGACATTCTTACTAGCTCCCAGTCAGACTTACGCGACAGTTCTAGGAGGCGGCTGGGGCGCGAGCTTGCTTGGGAGCATTGGGTGACCGGTCTTGGCACCACTATCGATACGATCGGTCGAACCGCGATCGATGAGAGGAAGCATCCCCAATGACCGCTGAAACCGACCGCGGGACCATCCGCGTCAGTTCATTGACCAAGACGTACCCGGGGCCTGCCCGCGGCCTGAAGGTGCTCGATGACGTTTCGGTCGCCGCCGAGCGGGGCAGTTACATCGCTCTGCGAGGCGTCTCGGGTAGCGGCAAATCAACCCTGCTCAACATCCTGGGGGGCATCGAGGTGTTCGACTCAGGCAAGGTCGAGGTGAGCGGGGCCGACCTGGGAACCTTGCCCCGCGGACAACGTACCACCTTCCGGGCGAGGACAATCGGGTTCATCTTCCAGTTCTTCAACCTGCTGCCCACTCTCACCGCCTTGGAGAACGTGTCCGCGGCGCTTGAACCGCTGGGCAAGGCGGCCACTGAGCGACGCGAGCGGGCAATGGCCATGTTGGACGCGGTAGGGATCGCGCGTCTCGCCGATAATTTTCCTGCCCAGATGTCTGGTGGTGAACAGCAGCGCGTCTCAATCGCTCGGGCGATGGTCAAGCAGCCTCCAGTGATCCTGGCCGATGAGCCAACCGGTGCTCTTGACCACAAGAATGCGACGCAGGTACTCGATTGCCTGACCCGGCTGCAACAGCAGACCGGTACCACGATCGTCGTCGCTACACACGATCCGATCGTCGCCAGCTATGCCACCGAGATCTGGAAAATGGACGATGGCGCCATCAAGGTCAGTCGCTCATGATGCGGATCCACAACCCGGCCCACGTCTTCCCGCTCAGTTCGCTGCAGAAGTTCGCCCTCGGCTCGGCCTGGTCGGTGGCCGGCCGACTAATGCTGTTGATTGCGGTAGCGTCTATGGCTTTCTCGATGCTGGTCGGCGAGTACTCGGCCATGTCGAGCATCACGAAGGCCCGCGATAGTTGGTATTCCGAGAGTCAACTCGCAGACCTGGAACTGAGGTTCACCCCCACGCCGAACCAGTCGACACCGCGCTTTGATGAGTTGCCTGGGCTGACCGATAGCGCGTCCCGCCAGATCTTGCCCGGACGTACGAAGTTGGCCGACGACCTGGCGCTGACCGTGATCTCTTCCGACTCGGTATGGGCTGGGGCCAGGCTGAACATTCTGACGCCTCTTGAAGGTGCCCTTCTTACACGAGACGACGCGTCGGGAGCATTGATCGACCAGGGCATGGCGACGTACCACTCAGTCGGCGTCGGTGACTCACTGGACATCGAGGTCGGAGGCACCACGCGAACCGTGACTGTGCGCGGGATCGTCCGCGACCCCGAGCACCTCATCGCCCCGCTCAACCCAAGCCTGTTCATCTCGGCTAAAGGCTCCATGGGGGTGGTCTATCTGCCTCCGTCACCGGTCGTGAACAGCGTGGTTTTCGATTTCGAGCCGGGACAAGACCTCGACGCCGCCCGCCAGGCCGTTCTCGACGAGGCCGCTGCACAGCACCTAGCCGGGGCCTATGCCATGGAGCGGGAAGAGCGGTTCGCCTACCAGTACGTCGAGAAGAATCTTGACGTTTTCGGCGTCGTAATTCCCTTGATGGTGCTGGTGGGAGCGTTGTCGGCTGCCTTCGTGTCGATGTTCTTATCGGCGCAGTGGATCGCGCGGGAACGCAAGAGCATCGCGGTGCTGCTGGTTCAGGGGCACGAACCCGCTGCCGTGGCTCGCGCCTATCTGCTGCCCTACATGTGGTTGGTGGGCTGGACCATCCTGATAGGCCTGCTGGGATCGATGTTCGTAGGACGTGCGTTCCTGGAGAACTTCGCATCCTCGGTCGGGCTGCCAAGCGTACCGTTCGTCCTTGACCCTGTGATGATCGCCTTCGGCTGTGCCGGCGCCCTAGTCGTTTATGGGCTCGGTGCGGCGTTTGCCTTTGCAGGGATCTTCCGGATGTCGCCGCGTGACGCCATGACCCGCACCATCGATACCGGTCGCGATGGCCGCATCAGAGGGGCCCGGCTGGGGGTTCTGGTGCCGAGCACCGCAGCCCGCCTTTCGATCAGAAACGTTCAGCGCAACCCGTGGGTGTCTGCTCTGACCGCACTGGCCATCGCGATCGGCTTTGGTCTGACAGCGGCCTACTACCTGTCGTATTCCTCGGTAATCGCCACTTCTCGGTCGGCCGTCGACGGCAACCAGTGGGACCTAATCGTCGACTTCGCTCAGCCACAGTCGGACGCCCAGGCAGCAGCCCTCATGGAGGAGGCTGACGTGAGCGAGTGGACGCCGATCATCAAGACGGTAGCTCAAGCGACCAATGGTTCGGACATCGAGAACCTCATGATCGGCGGCTTCGACCCGCAGAACACCTGGCACAAGGTCACTCTTGTCGAAGGCTCTGACATCTCCGAGTCCGATCCGGGAGGCGTGGTCCTTGAGGCCGGGCTCGCCCACCAGTTAGCACTTGAGCCGGGTGAAGCCCTCACGGTGAACGCGAACGGCACCAAGCACGAGGCGCGGGTAGTGGGGATCATGTCGTCTGCGTTGCCCGGTGAGGTTCGCTCGACGTTGGAGTTCGCAAGCTCCCTCACTGGCAGCGACCTGCTCTCGGGCGTCTTGGTCAAGGCCTCACCCGGCGAGATCACATCGACCGCTGATGCCCTGAACTCCGAATCGGGAGTGCAGCAGGCGTTGAGCAAAGACGAGATAGTCAAACTGATTGTCGCTTCCTCCGACCAGATCACAGCCCTGCTGTGGCTCGGTGCCCTGACGAGCATCGCGGTGGCGCTGTTGTTCGTAGGAGCGTGTCTTGGCTACACGATCCTGGAACGGAGGCGTGAGTACTCGCTGCTCAGCGTGCTTGGTTTCCGCAATGGGGTGATTCGCGGCACGGTGGTCATGGAGGCGTCGCTGCTTGGGCTAGTTGGCATCGTGATCGCCTTCCCAGTTGCCTGGATCGTTTCGCGGCTGCTCAACGAGCGTATCTCGGATGCGTGGTTCAATATCGACACCCATCTGTCGGCCCAACCATTCCTGGTGACTTTCCTGCCAGGGCTCGTCCTCCTACCACTCGCCGCGCTGCCATTGGCCCAGTGGGTGCTGCGCGCCAGCGATCCAGGAAACCGTGAACGAGGGATCGGTTGATATGGAGAGCAGCTTGTCATCCCGATGCCCCGTGTCAGACTTCTTGGCAGGCCGGTGTGAGGGCATGATCGGCGTCTGAGGGCAGGAGGACGCGGCATGGACCTCCCAGTGGCCAGCCTGGAGACCAAGACGAGGATCGTGCTTGCTGGCGAGGTGTCCGTCGGAGAAGGTCTCCGAACAGTCGATCGGGCGATGGAAGGTCGAGTTTCTCGAGGGAGCAAGACCGCGCTGGCGGTCGTCGACCCGTGAGCCGCAACCCGAGGCCTCACCTTGGGAGCCGAGGCATACTGCCAGGTCACAGGTGGTCTAGCTATGCTGGTGCCAGCAGATGACCCTCCGATGAGCGTGCACACCCCACGCGAACCAAACGGTAGCAACAGAGGCCTCGGCGATTTGCGGGTTGCAGTGCTACATCACCTCGCGATG
>JBHAEB010000164.1:0-11256 GCA_041855345.1 Arachnia sp.
GTGGTCACCCACCCGGAGCCCCCTCTGTCGCTGATGCCTGAGATCGTTTCATCCTTCGGCGGGCCCGGTGGGCCTCTTTCCAGAGTGTTCCATCGTCGCGGTCCTGGGGCCTGAGAGTTTCCGGGGCGGTTGCTCCTTCGGCACCGACTGGGTCGGTTCTCCCACGACGAACTCAGCATAGCGGGATGAATCGCCACGGGCACCCAGACCTGCCATGTAGTCTCAGAGCAACCGTGAAAAGGAGACCCCCATGGCTGTGGATCTAATTGCAACCTTTGAATGCGTAGCCGGTGAGCGCACCCAGGTGGCGGCCCTAATCAGCGACTATGCGCGTCATGTCAACGCCAGTCCCGGTACCGTGAGATTCGACGTCTACACGCAGCGGGAGAATCCGAATCAGTTCGTCGTCATCGAACGATATGCCGACGAGGCAGCCTTCCAAGCCCACCTCGCCGACCCTGCCAATGACAGCTTCAATGCCAAGCTTGGGCCACTGATCACTGGGGATGCCTCGGAACTAACCTTCCTGACCCGCATTTCCTAATATCGTCGCAGTAACGAGGGGCGGAGCAGCTGAAGAGGCTTCGGCTGTTTGTTGTGCTGGGCTCATCGTCGCCGCAACAGCGGGATGCTCATCGTTGTTGATTCAGTCCCAGTGAACTGGCAGCTCACGAGTCGGAGTACAGGCACTAGGCTTTGGCCGTGCGTATCGGACTGACAGGCGGCATTGCCTCTGGAAAATCGACGGCCGCCCGCGAGTTCGCTCGGCTCGGGGCGGTGCTGATTGATGCCGACGTGGTGGCTCGCGAGGTAGTGGAGCCTGGGACCGAAGGGCTGGCTCGGCTGGTGGCTTATTTCGGGGAGCGGATTCTGCGCCCGGATGGCCGCCTCAATCGAGCGGAGCTGGGGCGCATCGTCTACGGTGATGAAGCTGCTCGAAGCCAACTCAACAGCATCGTGCATCCGCTGGTGCGGGCACGACGGGAGCAATTAGAGGCGGCAGCCCCTGACGGAGCCATCGTGATGCACGACATTCCGTTGCTGGTAGAAACTGGGCAACAAGATGACTTCGACGCCGTCATCGTGGTGGATGTTCCGATCGATATTCAGATCGAGCGGATCGTGAAACGTGATGGCCTCAGCCGAGAAGATGCCCTTAACCGAGTGGCCGCCCAAGCAAGCCGGGAGGAGAGGCTGCGGGCGGCCACCTATGTCATTGATAGTTCAGGGCCTAAACAACAGACCTACGCGCAGATCGCGGAGATCTGGGATGAACTCAATGCGCGACGCGAGACTTCTGATCGATCCAACTGAGCCCCATCGCCGACAAGATGAAGGCCAAGTGGATGAGCGTCTGCATCAGCAGCAGCCAGGTGGCCTGGCCGCCCATGGTTTCGTAATAGGACTTGGCTTCGACAAAGGTTTTGAGCAGGTGGACTGAGGAGATACCGATGATGGCCATCGCTAGTTTCACCTTCAGCACATTGCTGTTCACGTGGCTGAGCCACTCAGGTTGATCGGGATGATCGTCGAGATTGACGCGCGAAACGAAGGTCTCATAGCCGCCGACAATCACCATGATAAGCAGGTTTGCCACCATGACCACGTCCACGAGGCCCAGCACCATGAGCATCATATTGGCCTCACTGAGCTCGTTGATATGCGTGCCCATGTGCCACAACTCTTTCATGAAGGTGTAGACATAGAAGACTTGGGCGACCACCAGGCCGAGGTAGAGCGGTGCCTGCAGCCACCGGGATGTGAACAGCAAACTAGCTAGGGCGCTGCCGAAACCGGACAGCTTGGATGTAGGGCGGGTATCGGACACGAGTACCTTTCGTTGTAGAAACCAGCGGCAAGAATACAGCCGTTATTTATTGGCCTCGATCATCTGCCGAAGTTCTTTCTTGAGGTCGGCGATCTCATCACGATGCCTAGCCGCCACCTCGAACTGCAACTCGGCGGCAGCCTGATGCATCGCCGAGGTGAGCTCATTGATGAGTTTGGCGAGTTCCTGCTCAGGCATGGAGGCGGCTTTCAGCCCCCGTTCTCGCCGTGAATCCAACAACTCGGCGGTATCGGCATCCTCCTTTCGGAGCATATCGGTGATGTCGGCGATCTTCTTGCGCAATGGTTGCGGGTCGATACCGTGGGCTGTGTTGTAGGCGATCTGCCGGTCCCGGCGACGATTCGTTTCGTCAATGGCCGCAGCCATCGATGGGGTGATCTTGTCGGCATACATGTGAACCTGACCCGCAACATTCCGGGCTGCACGGCCGATGGTCTGGATCAGGGACCGTTCTGAGCGCAGGAACCCTTCCTTGTCGGCATCGAGGATCGCCACGAGCGAGACCTCCGGCAGGTCGAGGCCTTCCCGGAGCAGGTTGATGCCAACCAGGACGTCATAATCACCTAGCCGCAACTCGCGCAGCAATTCCACCCGTTTCAGGGTGTCAATATCCGAATGGAGGTAGCGGGTCCGGATACCAGCTGCCATGAGATAGTCGGTGAGATCCTCGGCCATGCGTTTGGTCAGCGTGGTCACCAGGACGCGTTCATCACGCTCAGCCCGCTGCCGGATCTCTCCGATCAGGTCATCGATCTGACCCGCAGTGGGTTTCAGCACGATTTCGGGGTCGACGAGGCCGGTGGGGCGGATGATCTGCTCGACGTAGCCATCGCTGCGTTCTAGTTCGTAGGGGCCAGGAGTCGCGGAAAGATAGACTGTTTGACCGATACGTGCCACGAATTCATCAAACTTCAACGGCCGGTTATCCAAAGCGCTGGGTAACCGAAAGCCGTGTTCGACCAGGGTACGTTTACGTGATGCGTCTCCCTCATACATGCCCCCGATCTGCGGAATGGTGACATGGGACTCGTCGACGACGAGGACAAAGTCTTCAGGGAAATAGTCCAGCAAACATGCCGGTGCCGAGCCGGGCTCACGTCCGTCGATATGCCGGGAATAGTTCTCAATCCCTGAACACGTTCCGATCTGGCGCATCATCTCAATGTCATAGCTGGTGCGCATCCGTAACCGTTGGGCTTCGAGGAGCTTTCCTGCCGCTTCGAGGGCCTGCAATCGCTCAGCCAGTTCGGCTTCTATGTCCGCGATAGCACGCTCCATGCGTTCTGCACTTGCCGAATAATGGGTGGCGGGAAAGACGTAGATTTCCTCTTCGTCGTGGAGCACTTCACCGGTGAGCGGAACCAGGGTCGTGATCTTGTCGATCTCGTCGCCAAAGAATTCCACCCGGATGGCGTTCTCCTCATACATGGGGAAGATCTCAAGTACGTCGCCGCGGACCCGGAAGGTTCCCCGGTCATTGCTGAGATCGTTGCGGTTGTACTGGATGTCGACGAGATGCCGCAGCAGGCGGGAACGTTCGTATTCTTGGCCGACCCGCAATGTCAGCCGCTGTTCAAGATATTCCTGGGGAGTGCCCAGCCCGTAGATAGCCGAAACCGTCGCCACAACAATGCAATCTCGACGGGTCAGCAGTGAACTGGTGGCGGAGTGCCGTAACCGCTCTACTTCCTCATTGAGTGAGGAATCCTTCTCGATATAGGTATCGGTTTGGGGCACGTAGGCTTCGGGCTGATAGTAGTCGTAGTAGGAGACGAAATACTCAACGGCATTATCCGGAAAGAACTGTCGCAGTTCGTTGGCGAACTGAGCCGCGAGGGTCTTATTGGGCTGCATCACCAGCATCGGGCGCTGCAGCCTCTCGGCAAGCCACGCGATGGTGGCGGTTTTGCCGGTGCCAGTGGCCCCGAGGAGCACCACATCGGTTTCTCCATCCCGGATGCGGTGCTCCAACGCTGCGATGGCCTCAGGCTGATCACCCGAGGGGGTGAAATCAGCCTGCACGCGCAGTGGGGCCACCTGGCGGCGGACCTCATCAAGAGGTCTCATCAAGGTGTTAGGCGTTCTCGGAGAAGCACACCGAAGAGGTCGGCATCGGCCAGGAAATGAGGGGCTCGGTGCAGACAGCATCCTTGCCCTCCATGAAAGAATCGACCTTGAAGGTTCCGCTCGCACAAGTGCTGTCAACCGCGAAGGAATTTACCTGATCGGTATCGTCGTAGCTGTAGCAGACACCAACGTGGAAATTCTCTACCAGACAAGCGACCTTCTCAGTACGGGTATTGCCGTAACGGCCCTTTGACTGAATCGTGTAGGAGCTGGAGTACTCCGGGCAGGACGATGCGACGTCAACCGATTCGATGACCTTGTAGGAGAAGACAGTCTGGTCCGCGCAGTCGACCTCCTTGTGCTCCAGGTCGGTGGACGACTCCCCCGAGAGGGTAATGCACTTGCCGACGTCTAGAGCAGCGTTGGATTGGAACCTGGTGTACAGCTGCCAGGCCCCAACAGCAACGATGGCGATGATTACCACGACAGAGATGATCTGCTTAGCCCCAAACTTCTTAGCCGGAGCGGCCTGCTCGGCGGCGTACTGCTGCTGAGCCAGATATTGCTGCTGCATCGCCTGATCTTGGGCGTACTGGTTTGGGTCGTACTGCTGGTTAGGATCGAAGGGATGTTGGTTCTGGGTCATGATTCTCCTTGACGACTCAGAGAGGTGCGGATTCTGGCTAGGTCTGGGGTCAGCCACTACACCATGGGCCAAATCGCTTGTCAATTACGCGTTGCTGGGGATCAATCTGAAGTCGCCTCCGGCAAGGGTATTCCCCGGGCCAGCCAGGCTAGGAGATTGGCAGCTGCGCCGTAGATGATCCGTGGCCGATGACCTTGCCCGATATGGGTGGTGAATCCCTCGTCAGCTACTAATTCCATCGGCTCGTGGGGCTGCGCGATGTACCGAGCCTCAAATGCCAACACATGCTCAACAACGGCAGGATCGACGGTCAGGACAGTCTCGGTTGGCTCTAGATCGAAGGTGTGCACGATAAGTTCACGTAACCGGACTAGGGGTAAGTGCTCGTACCCCACGACGATGCCGGGACTCACCTCAAGGCTGCCAGTCAATGTGATCACCTGGGTCAGGGCTGCATCGAGTTCCCCAGCGGAGGTATCCAGTTCGATTTGTAATTGCAGTCCATCGGACAACGCGAGTAACTCGGCATCCCCATCGTGGCTCGGGTCCTCCAGTTGGGGATCTTCACCAGCGCAGACGGCCCGACATGCCTTCGACAGCGAACGTGCGCCCTGGATGAGATGGGCCGCGACATGACTGCGTGTCCATCCGGGAAGCCGCGATGATGCGGCCCAATCCTCGGCGGTGTAGGTGATGGTGCGTCCCAGCAGCGCATGCGTGTGGTCCCTAACTGCATGCATGATGGCCTCGACGTCATTGCCGGAGGTCTCTAAGTGGGTCGACATGCCGCAAACCTATCAGGGGAATGTGTCGGTTTGGGAGAATAGCATGTGAGGGTGAATGCTCGACCCTCTCAGCGTGGCCTCCTCGTACGTGGTGCCCGTGTCCATAACCTGAAAAATGTCTCCTTGGATCTGCCACGGGATGCGCTCATTGTGTTCACCGGGCTCAGCGGCTCTGGCAAATCATCTCTGGCCTTTGACACGATCTTCGCTGAAGGGCAGCGGCGCTATGTCGAATCCCTGTCCGCCTACGCCAGGCAGTTCCTCGGACAGATGGACAAACCGGACTGCGACTTCATCGAGGGGCTGTCACCGGCGGTCTCCATCGATCAGAAGTCCACATCTCGGAACCCACGTTCAACCGTCGGCACCATCACCGAGGTGTACGACTATCTGCGGTTGCTGTTTGCCCGAATCGGGATTCCGCATTGCCTTCAATGCGGGGCGGTGATCGGCAAACAGAGCCCCCAGCAGATCGTTGACCGGCTTCTTGGGATGGCCGAGGGAACCCGGTTTCAGGTGTTGGCTCCCATCGTGCGGGGCCGCAAGGGCGAATTCCAGGAGACCTTCCGGCAACTCATCACCGACGGCTACGCCAGGGTTCGCGTCGATGGTCAGGTGTATCAGCTGACGGAGGTTCCTGCACTCGACAAGAAACGCAAACATGATGTTGATGTCGTAGTGGATCGGGTGGTGGTGAAAGCCTCGGCCAAGCAACGCATCACAGAATCAGTTGAGGCCGCGCTGCAGCTTGCTCATGGGGTTGTCGGTGTGGAGTTCGTGGATCTGCCGGTGGATGATCCAGACCGGGAGAAACGGTTCTCGGAGAAACTGGGCTGCCCCAACGAACATGATGTCGCCATTGATGAGTTGGAGCCTCGACAATTTTCCTTCAACGGTCCCTGGGGTGCCTGCCCCGAGTGCTCCGGGCTCGGCACGATGCTCGAGCCAGATCCTGAATTGATCATCCCCAACCCACAACTGAGCCTAGAAGACGGTGTGATCGCGCCCTGGAACACCCCTCATCTCAAAGGGCACTTCGAGCATGTGCTAGAGGCCCTGGGAGTGGAGCACGGCATCGACATGCGTGCCCCCTGGGAGACCTTGTCTGCGAAACACCGGAAGCTGCTGCTCCACGGGGTGCCGGGGGCGGTGACCGTTTCCTTTCGTAACCGCTTCGGACGGGTACGTTCCTTCTCTCAAAAATATGAGGGCATTGTGCCCTTCATTCGCCGTCGCTATGCAGAGGCCGAAACCGATGCGGGACGGGAACGCTGGGGTGGGTATATGCGTGAGATCGCCTGCCACGGTTGTAACGGCAGCCGCCTGCGCCCAGAGACACTGGCAGTCACAGTGGCCGATAAGAACATCGCGGAGGTGGCATCGCTGTCTATCGGTGAGGCCTTCGAATACCTGGACGGGTTGCGACTAAACGAGCGTGAGGCCAGAATCGCCGAGCGTGTGGTCAAGGAGATTCGGGAGCGGCTTCGGTTTCTCCTCGATGTGGGTTTGGACTATTTGACCCTCGCACGTTCTGCCGGGTCGCTGTCAGGTGGGGAGGCGCAGCGGATCCGGTTGGCCACTCAAATCGGCTCCGGGCTGGTTGGGGTGCTGTATGTGCTGGATGAACCCAGTATCGGGTTGCATCAACGCGATAATCTCCGGTTGATCGAGACCTTGGTGCGGTTGCGGGATCTGGGTAACACACTCATCGTTGTCGAGCACGACGAAGACACCGTGCGTGCCGCTGACTGGGTGGTTGATATCGGCCCAGGGGCGGGGGAATATGGCGGCCAAGTGGTGGTCTCTGGCCCCGTCGAGGAGTTGCTGGCCTGTGAGGAGTCCATGACTGGGCGGTATCTGTCAGGTCAGCTCAGCATCGATGTGCCACCGGTGAGACGACCGGGCAATGGACGGGCGGTGACGGTTGTTGGTGCTTCGGAGAACAACCTTCGAAATGTCGATGTGGCATTCCCCTTAGGGAAGCTGGTGGCTGTGACGGGGGTGTCCGGTTCGGGCAAGTCATCACTGGTCAACTCGATCTTGTACACCTCGGCGGCTAAACAGATTTACGGTGCCAAAGCCGTTCCCGGCAAACACAAGGCACTCAAGGGGTTGGAGCATATCGACAAGGTGATCCAGGTGGATCAGTCACCTATCGGTCGCACTCCACGATCGAATCCAGCTACCTATACCGGGGTTTTCGACAAGATCCGAAGCCTATTCGCGACCACCCCAGAGGCGAAGGTGCGCGGCTATCAGCCAGGCCGGTTCTCCTTCAATGTCAAGGGTGGGCGCTGTGAGAACTGCTCGGGAGACGGCACCATCAAGATCGAGATGAACTTCCTGCCAGACGTGTATGTGCCCTGTGAGGTCTGCCACGGCGCCCGGTACAACCGCGAAACCCTAGAGGTGCACTACAAAGGAAAGTCCATCTCACAGGTGTTGGAGATGTCCATCAGCGAAGGGGTGCAGTTCTTTGAGTCCATCCCCGCCATCGCCCGTCATCTGCGCACCCTGGAGGAGGTGGGCCTCGGCTACGTCCGGCTGGGGCAGCCCGCTACCACACTGTCTGGCGGTGAGGCGCAACGCGTCAAGCTGGCGGCCGAGCTGCAGAAGCGTTCAACGGGCCGCACTCTCTACGTGCTCGACGAACCCACCACGGGGTTGCATTTCGAGGACATCCGCAAACTTCTCGCGGTGCTGCACCGGCTAGTGGATGCTGGCAACACCGTCGTAGTGATCGAACATAATCTCGACGTCATCAAGGCCGCAGACTGGATCATCGACATGGGGCCAGGCGGTGGGTCGCGGGGCGGCGAGGTGGTAGCCACAGGCACTCCCGAGGAAGTAGCCGTGGCGGAGGGCTCCGCCACCGGCGAGTTCCTCGCTCCGCTCCTGGGCTAGGGATAGCCGAGCCAGGGTCGAGTGGGCCATATTCAGGGTGAACACCTGAGATAGCCAGATGAGGTTTCGGTGGGGAAGTGCGCCAGACGGTCGGTCAGCGGAACTACCCACTGGAACCACAGTCGAAGTGGCCTGGTGGGTGTTTGAGGTCGTCCAGGCGAGTGTTGTCGTTCGCAGTTCGCCGCCTCGCACAGCCTCAAGAACCCGCACCGGGTGTGCAACTGAGGGTGTTAGCCTCCCGGCATGGAGATGATGCGCGCCGCAGTGTTGAGCGGGCCTGGGATCGAGAACCTGGCGGTTCGTGAGATTCCCATGCCGGAGCCACAGCCGGGTCAGGTCCGGCTTAAGGTGATGGCGTTTGGCATGAACCGTTCGGAGTACCACTCGGTAGCGGGCATGGCGGATGGGATGAGTTATCCGCGGGTGTTGGGCATTGAGGCGACTGGTGTCGTTGATTTGGACCCCGACGGTGTGATGGCGGCCGGGACGCAGGCGGTCACGATGATGGGCGGAATGGGTCGGGTATTCGATGGCGGATATGCCCAATACGTCGTGGTGCCGCGCCACCAAGTGCTCACGTTCACATCAGAGTTGCCGTGGGAGGTGCTCGGCTCGGTTCCCGAGACGTTGCAGACCGCCTACGGTTCGCTCACGACGGGACTGGACCTGCGGCCCGGCCAGTCGCTGCTCGTGCGTGGCGGCACATCGGCCCTGGGACTCGCGGTTGCGGCGCTGGCCCGGGAGCAGGGCTGTCGGGTCTTGGCGACCTCCCGCCGGGAGGAAGGCGTCCGGTTGCTGCATAGCCGCGGTGTGACGGGTCTGCTTGATCAGGGGAACCTAGCCAAACAGGTGCGGGACCTCGTTCCGGGCGGCGTTGACGGCGTGTTGGAGCTGATCGGTGCGCCAACGTTGAAAGATTCGTTGGCCGCAACCACCGTCCATGGAACGGTCTGTTTTACCGGCATGCTGTCCGACTCGTGGACTATCAGTGCTTTCTACCCTATGGATTGGATCCCGAACGGAGTTCGCCTGACCACATACTCGGGGCAGGCCTCGGATCTGCCCGCAGCGGAGTTGCAGCGGGTTCTAGACCTCATCGCCACGGGCCACCTTGATCTGATGCCGATACACCGTTATTCGTTGGATGAGATCGCTCAGGCTCATCGTGATCTCGCCACTGGGCGTCACGTCGGCAAACTGGTGGGGTTGCCATGGGTCTAAAACTGGTGCTGGTTCGCCCCCGGCCTAGACTCCAGCCCCGAAACCCCAATATCGCGTTACCTCAATAACATCAACGTGACGAGGATGAAGGATGCGACACCTAGCGGCCACGACCGTTACCGCCCAGACGCGGGGTTCGTCGGCTAATGATCCATCCAGCCCAGCACCGCCAAAGGTCAACCTATTGAGACAACACGGCGCTAGTGCTCCCGCAGGGCCGAGATAGGCATCGCCCATAGTCTCGGCCCCATGGGAAGGGACTCTGGGCGGAAGCTGAGCACCATACCCCACATCGACCTGGTCTTCCAGTTTTTCTCGGAGCATTCACAGACCGGCGAAGTGATCCGTTCGACCCGTTTGCAACATCTTCACCTCGATTCCCCAGCCACCATCGCCCATCTCGGTGATGATGTCGGCTTCGGGAATCGCGGAAGTGGCTCACGGTGAACTGGTGGAGTGGCCACATGGTTGTTTAGCAGTCCGGTTGCAGACCCCCGAGAAGGGCCCACGGTGCGGATTGGTGGGGCCTGTCAGGCGTTCTGCGGTCGTGCCTAGAAGAAAGGCGGCTAGACCCGAATCGCGGATCCCGAACTGAGGTTTGTCGACAAGCCTGGTCATGGCGGCTTAATCACAGCCCACCCCAACTACGCTTCGCGTAGGTATATCACCGACGGATGGAGCGTCTGTAACGAAGCCCCCATCTGGCCATTGTCCTTGGGGAACGGTCATGAAGTTGTGGCGTGCGGCCACCGCGGCCAAGCATTACCTAACAAACAAGACCTAGATCGGATGGGTGGCGAGCAGCTCGGCCAGGCTCATCGAGTGACGGTCGGCTAATCCCCGCAGCTGGGTCTGGCAGCTGAAACCGTCAGCCAACACGATGGCATCGGGGTGGTCCTTGACGGCGGGGCCGAGATCATGGTCGAAAACAGCGACGCTCACCTCGCGATGGCCGATCTCGACACCGAAGTTGCCGGCCAGACCACAGCAGCCACCCACCCTGATGAGCTGGGCGCCGGTGGCTTTCAACAGCGAGTGATCAGCCTGCCAGCCGATGACCGAGGCGTGGTGGCAGTGTGGTTGGGCCACGATGGTGTGACCGGTCAGGTCGGGTACCTGGAAGTCTTCGTCACGGCTAAGGAACTCTGCCAAGGTCAGCACCGCTCCGTTCAATGCCGCAACATTGCTGTCATGGGGCAGCAACTCTGGAGCATCTGAACGCCACACGGCAGTGCAGCTGGGTTCCACACCCACGATCGGGACTGACTGCCGCACATAGGGGGCCAAGACCGCAGCCGCTCGAGTGAGCTGGCGACGAGCACCGTCGAGTTGGCCCGTGGAGATCCAGGTCAGCCCGCAACAAGCGATGTCATTGAGCACCTGCGGCTCGTATCCCAGTCTGGCTAGTACCTGCACCATCGCCGCGAAGGAATTGGATTCGAAACAGTCGCTGAACGAGTCCACCCAGATCAGCACAGGACCCTTGGACCCGCCGCGGGGCAGCGACGTGCGGCGGCGAGCAGATCGGGAAGCAAAGCGGGGGATTTGGCGTCGCGAATCCACTCCCGCGCCCCATTTCAGCGCCCGCGACAGCCCGGGAGCTTTCCCGACGATATTGATCAGCGATCCCAAACCCGGCAGCTTTGTGATCAGTCGGCCCCAGCGGGGGAGCCAGCCTAAGGAGTAGTGGTTGCGAGGCCTCAGCCGTCCCTTGAGTCGTTCGTAGGTCACTCTGGCTTTATAGGCGGCCATGTCAATGCCGGTGGGGCAATCCCGGGAACAAC
>JBHAEB010000165.1:0-8616 GCA_041855345.1 Arachnia sp.
CTGGTGCACGCCATGGAATTGTGGCAGCCCGATCATGGCGACTGGATAGCGTGGAGTGCCTCCTGTGATGTGGTGACGGCACGTTTCGTGGAGGGGCTGAAGTTTGGTCGCCCACCCATGGGTAAGGCCTTGCCAGGAGGTCTGCCGCAATGGGATGAAGAACGGTGGTATCGAGAGTTTTGTCAGGAATCGGTCCCGGACTGGGCTACGCAACTGACGCTCAACTCCCCGGGAACGCCGACGATGGAGGACCCATCGCAGTGGCGTAACTGGTCGGCTCCGCTGTGGCGTACGTCCTGGTCAGAGGCCTTCACTGCCGGTATCACTGAGTCGGTGTCCCGCGCGATGGAGGTTGCGGCTGGGGTGCGTGAGGATCTCAACGGTAAGCAGGAGGTGGCGACAGGCGATGGTTTAAGCCTGACCACAAGACGAGCCCGGGACTGGTTCATCTCCAGCTTCCCACTGCTGGGAGCGATGGTGGCCGCGTTCACCTTCGTCGAGGATGCCGATATCTGCCGTCGGGAGGCGATCAGCGTCGCCGCCGTCGACGAGACTCTACGGACGGTCTACCTCAATCCCACGGCGGGTCTAGGCCTCGACGAGCTTCGGTTCGTCATCGCCCACGAGGTGCTGCACGTAGCGCTTCGGCACCATTCGCGGCGACGTGGACGTGATGCGTTGCTGTGGAATGCGGCCTGCGATTTCGTTATTAATGATTGGCTGATCCAGATGCAGGTCGGGGCACCGCCCAGCATTGGGCTGCTGCACGATATCGAGCTGCGGGGCCAATCCGCCGAGGAGGTCTACGACCAGCTGGCCAACAACATCAGGGCCAAGCGACGGCTCATGACCTTGGCCGGGAAGCAACCTGACATGCTGGATCGACGCATCGAATCCTCGGATGGTTGGTTCACCGATTTGGACGCCTTCTGCCGGGAGCAGCTGGGCAAGGGGTTGATGCTGCACCAGGAGCAGCAGCGGGGACTCATCCCCGCCGGGCTGCTAGAGGAGATCAATGCTGTGCTCCAGCCGCCAATCCCATGGGAGGTGGAACTGGCCCGATGGTTCGATCACCAGTTCCCGCCCTTGGAGACCCATCGCAGTTGGGCCAGGCTGAGCCGTCGCCAGTCCGCGACCCCGGATATCCCTCGCCCACGGGTGGTCACCGATCCTGCGCTGTTGGATAGTCGCACCTTTGGGGTGGTGCTGGACACCTCCGGGTCGATGGATCGTCACACCTTGGCCAAAGCCCTAGGCGCTATCGCCAGCTATGCAGAGGCGAAGGAAGTGCCGGCGGCGCGGGTGATCTGCTGCGACGCAGCCCCCTACGACCTGGGCTATCTCCCTCCCGGCGACATCGCGGGCCGGGTGCAGATCAAGGGACGGGGCGGCACTGTACTGCAACCCGGCATCGACTGGCTGCAAGCCGCTGAAGATTTTCCCAAGGATGGCCCGATCCTGGTCATCACCGACGGCGATTGCGATGTTCTAACCATCAAACGGGAGCACGCCTTCCTGGTCCCCGCAGGTCGTCGTCTGCCCTTCCCCCACCGGGGTCAACTCTTCGAAATGAGGTAGCCGCCGCGGAAGTCGACGGCCCCAGCCCTCCGGACTTGTCCATGCTTATCGGGCCATAACCTCTGGCCTACAACAACCGCTAGATCCCGGCGAATCCCAGGCCTGGCGGGCCATCTAACCCCAAGATGTCGACGGCACTAATCACTGGACCTAAATCTGCTTGTCAACGCACTTCGTGATCATTCCTCGGTTGCATCGACTTGCGAGCCTCAGCACCATGGCCAGGTTCCATCCTACAGAAATTTTTTAGTTAGATTCCCTCGCGCCCACTAAAACTAAAGATTTACTTAATTTTTCATGGCATACTACCTGCGTGTCGACATCTCGCCAAGACCATCGCCGAGCACTCCATACATTGGCGTTCCAACAGGCCGGCTACTTCACGGCCGCCCAAGCACTCAACGTCGGTTACTCCTACCAGGCCCAGAAATATCACGCCGACGCAGGCAACTGGCTTCGGGTTGATCGGGGACTTTTTCGATTGCCTGAGTGGCCAGACGGCCCGGAGGATGACCTCGTCCGGTGGACGCTGTGGAGCGGCGGTCAGGGGGTCATCTCCCACAACTCTGCTTTGGCGGTTCACGGGCTTTCCGATGTTAACCCTGTCAAGATCCACTTGACAGTCCCTCCCGGTTTCGGTGCGCGCGATGACTTGGTCGCCTTGCATCGGGGTGAGGTAGGCCTCAGCGAGCGTGAGATCCGGAGCGGATGGTCGGTGACGACCCCGCTGCGCACCCTCATCGACGCGGCAGCATCCGATATTTCGCAGGAACAAGTAGATCGGGCTGTGGCGGACGCACTGCGTCATGGCCTCACAACCCGACGACGGCTGCTGCGCGCCTCGGCAGATGCCACGGATCGTACTGCGCTTCGACTTGAGCGCGCCATCGCAAAGGAAGTCGACGTTGAGTGACCCTCGTGTAGTCAGCCTCAATCATCGGTTGCGTAATGTTGCAGCCCAGGAAGGCGTTCCCGCACAGCGCGTTAGGAACCGATTCGTTTTTCAGCGCGTGTTGGCGCGTCTAGCCCTGGACCCACGATGGGTACTAAAAGGCGGGTTCGGCCTTGAACTTCGGTTAGGGCTAGCCGCCCGAGCGACCAAAGATCTTGACCTGTTGCTGGCCGAGGTTTCAGGTTTGTCAGCAGCCGATCTGCAAGACCTGCTCGACGAGTACCTTGCTGTGGATTTGGGTGACGGCTGCACCTTCGACGTCCGACTACCGCGTCAGGTGCGGGCGGAGGATGAAATGCCATTAACCTGGCGCGTCGTAGTCGATGTACAGGTAGCCCGTCACCCCTTCGAGGCGGTCACCATTGACATCGTCACTCGGGCCACTCAGTTGACCGAGGGGCTGGACTCCGTATCCGTCGTCCCTGTGCTAGGAGGAGAGTCCTTCGATTTCTGCAGCGTAGATCTGCCGCGTCACGCTGCCGAGAAAGTGCATGCCTATACCCGAATCTATGCTCATGAGCGTCCTTCTTCGCGTGTCAAAGACCTAGTAGACCTCTCCCTTTTGATCGAGCGGGAGCTCCTGGAACCCAGGTCCTTCTGGCGCGCGCTCAAGCAGGTCTTCCACGAACGCGACGGCATCGCTCCACCGCAAGATCTGCCCAATCCCCCTAGATCCTGGCAAATACCGTTCGCGGCGATGGCGGCGGAGATTGGTCTGGCTGGAGCCGACTTGGACACGGCGGCTGAGATGGTGCGGAGTTTCTACCTCTCTATCCAGGGGTGAGGTCTTTAAATCCCCCATTACCGCCTTGATATAGCATCCTCGGCCATGGCGACGTTCGATGTTCACACGGTGACGTTCCCCGATTACCCCTTACCAAGCGGCAACGCCGGTACTCTGCTGGTTCGTCCCAGCCAGCTGGCTGAAGGAGCCGCCTACGCCCACGAACATGACATCAACTCCCTGCGGATCACCAATGGGCTTTACGCCCCACCCTCGCGCGGACAGTCCCCCATCGACCTAGACCTCACGGCGTTACGGGGATGCCCCAACCTCGAAGAGTTGTTCATTGATGACATCCCGTTGGGGAAACTCGATGGCCTAGACGCACTCTATGAACTCCCCCTAGTTGCACTCACCATTGAGGCTGGGGTCCGGATTAAAACCATTGTCGACTTCACCCAACTCGCCAGACTGGAGCGACTGTATTACCCAGCCACCAAGGCCCTGCGGGATGCCGCCCTACCCGCCTCCCTGCGCTCGGTCACCATGGTGTCGCCGGAATCCTTGGCACCTCTTGGTGGGCTAGAAAACCTGCATACCTTGGAATTGGTGCGTCCCAAGGTAACCAGCCTCGCTGGAATCGGCGTCAATGATGCGCTCACCGACCTCAAAGTATTCGGTGCCCGAACTCTGAACGACATCACCGCCATCACGAGGCTCCCCTCCTTGAAGCGGCTGGAGTTCGAGCAGTGTCCGCAACTGACCAGCGACGCTCTCTCTGCTGCGCCCTCAGCTTCCCTCGAACAGTTGCGGCTGCGGCTCACGATCAACGACCTGCGTTTCGTTCGCCACTACCCAAACCTCACCACCGTCTACTTCAGGGATGTCGTTGACGGCGACCTCACACCACTGCTCAAGACCTCCTTGCTCACCGTCGTCCCAACTGTCAGCATGAAGCATTACCGCCATACCGATAGGAGATCACTCAGATGTTGCATAAACCGCTGTGCGTGGAGCTATCGCGGGTGCTGGATTGGGAACTACATCGGGGAAATCAGTTGCAGGAACGCCCGATCCGCAGCGACTGGCCCAAGCGGGGTTCGGTATTCGCGTCGCTGAAACACGATCTCAGCATGGCTATTTCTTCCCTGCCGCGGGGAGTCACTCATGAGGTGAACACCGACATCCACTATGGCTGGCACGACGAGTGCTATTGCACTATCCATGACCACCTGCTGGTGGCTGGGCAGACTCACGCCGTCAGTTAAGCTACCTGTCCATGCAGCAGACAACGCGGTGCTTCAGCGGCCCTGATGACCTAGGTTTGACTATCTCCCCTTATCTTGCTGGCTGCAATATTGATGTGGAGCCGCCGCCGTTGGGCGATGACCCCGGGGGCTTTGACCCCAAGTGGGAACGCTCCCACGCGAAGGAGTTCCTCGCCCCCAGCGGCAAGACGTACTTATTCGACCAAACCCTCACGGGCATGGGCTTCACCTACCGCCTATCCCCGGAGCGGGCCGCCTTCTGGGAGGGACGCCTCAAGCTCCGGCATATCTGGGCAAAGCCCGATTTCCAAGATGAGGTGTGGATCGCGGTTCAGGCTGGGCTTGGCAAGCTGTTGGAGACTCTGCACGGCAAGTACGCTGACGCGCTGTACTGGCTCAACGCCCGAGCCCTGTTGACCGACGAGCTACGCGAACAGCTTCGCTCGACGGTCCACATGCCAACCGAACTTTTGCTGCCACAGGCTCACCGGCAGCAGGTCAACCCCGCGATCTACGCCCCAGCGATCCTGGGCGGACACGAGGAAGAGTTGTTGGCGTTATTCGAGAACACCTGGCCACAGCGAAGCTCCCTCCCAGAACACTCTTCGCTGGTGGCTGCAGTGCTGCTGCTACCCACGGTGGAGGCCCGCTGCGCGGTACTTGATCGTTGGGATATCCCCGTTGAGGGAAACGTCGCCCAGGCCTTACTGGTGTCGCTGGGCGCCCGCAGTTTCCCCTACCTGATCAAGGCCATCAACGATCCAGAGTATCTGGAACGCATCAAGGCCACTGTTGAGATCTTGGGCAAGACCGCTCACGGTCCCGGGATGGTGCCGTTGATGGTCGAGTTGCTGGATACTCGGGGCGCGCAGCCTGCGGCAGTGTGGCTGCGAGAGCATCCCCAGGCGGTGGCTCAGGCCGACCTCAGCCCCGCCCAGGTCAAGTCGTTGCTGCCGATCATGCGCACCTGGGATGATCCCGAACAGCTCGTAGCGACCTGCCCTGAGGTTGCCGCCGCTCTGGGCCGGATCGTCGAAGAGCGGTCCCTGCCCACCTTGGACCCGAGCGTCTCATGGTGGATGCAGGCCGCCACCGACGTTGAACCCTATCTCGCCCCGATTGGTTTACCCCCGGTGCTCGTCGACGGCACCCGGCTAGCTGCCCCTGAATTGCAGCTATTCCTAGGCGCCTTAGCCGCCACCAAGGACACCCCACCTGCGCTGGTAACCGAAGTAGCCCAACGCACCCCTACCCAGTTACGCGACGAATTAGCCATCTCGCTGCTGGAGGGCTGGCTCGCCGACGGCGCCCCCGCAGCCCAGAAATGGCGGATGGTCTCGGCGGGTTTCCTTGGTGGCGACAGGTTCGTGCACACACTCGCACCGTTGATCCGGGAATGGCCTGGTAGCAATCAGCACCAGCGGGCTGTCGCTGGGCTGGCTGCGCTGCGTAACGTCGGCTCCGACCTAGCTTTGCAGACCATCTCGGCTATCGCCGCCAAGGCCAAGTTCGCCGGTATCAAGAAACGCGCCGCCGAAGCCATGGCTGAGATCGCCCAGGCGCGCGGCCTGACGCGAGACCAGCTCGAAGACCGGATTCTGCCCGATGGCGGCCTCGATGCCCGTGGCCGACGGATATTCGACTACGGTCCACGTCAGTTCGAGGCCAGGCTCACCCCTGACTGCAAACTGGTGGCCCGGCTGCTGGGACCAGACGGTCATCCCACCGGCAAGCCCAAGACCACGCTGCCTGCCCCGAACCACAGTGATGATCCAGAGCTGGCAGCCGCTGCAAAGGCTGACTTTGCGACCTGCAAGAAGACCCTCACCACGTTGGCAAAAACCCAAGCAGTCAGGTTTGAGCGCGCCATGGTCCAGGCCCGTCGCTGGGAGCCGCAGGAATTCACCCAGCTGATCACCCGTCACCCTGTTCTTCGGGGTGTGCTGGCGGGCGTGTTGTGGGCAGTCTTCGATGCCGATCAGCCCACCGTATTGTTCCGGCTAGATGAGGGCGGCGCCCCAGTTGACGCCGACGACGAACCAGTGGAGTTGACCGGACCTGTCGGGATTATTCACCCGCTGTGGCTCACCTCAGACCAACAGGCGACCTGGACCCAGCTCTTCGCTGACTACGAACTTCGCTGCGCGTTCCAGCAGCTGGACCGCCCCGTCGCCCGGCTTGATCCTGGGCAGGGCGACGACACCGATCTGCACGGTATCCCCACCCACCTGATTCCGGCAGGGAAACTTTTGGGGACCTGCACCAAGTTCGGCTGGGAGCGCGGTGCGGCTGGCGACGGCGGTTCCACCTGTGTCTTCGTCCGCCCCGACGAGGTCGCGAATCTCACCCCCGTCATCGTCCACACCGACGGCATGTGGCTGGGTTCCCTCTCCGATTGGTCGGATCAACGCCTCACCCGGGTCTTCCTGCTGCGGGGCGTGGTTCCCGGAAATCAGATCAGCTACGCCGAGCAGTGGGAATTCAAGAGCAAAGATTGGCACCTGGTCCCATGGGCCCAGGCACCAGCCACCCTAGTCAGCGAGGTCTACCTCACCCTGAGCGCCCTGGGCTAGCAGATTCTGATGGGTCGTGTCCTGGCTGTGGCGAATAGGACCGCGCGATCCATTCCTGGCCGCGGTGAATCGAACCCCGCGATCCAGCCCTACCTGGTTTAGGCGGCCAATATCGGGATGCTAGCTCATCGCGCCCCACAGGCCCTGACCGGGACAGGCACTCAGCCGTGCCTCCCGAGCACTTCACTCAAGTCCCCTGGGAAGGTCAAAGTCTGGGCCACCAGCTCCCGTGGCACGGCGATATCGCGATTGACCACTGCGTAGGCGGCAGCCGGGTTCTGGGCGACGCGCCGCCAGAAGGCGTACTTGATGATGCCTGGGGTATTCCAGCCCACGCCGAGTTCGAGGTACAGCGTGACACCCTCGGTGTGGTCGTCGAGGAATCGCTGGTATCGCTCAGCGGAGGCGTACCAGGCGGGGTCTTGGACGAAGGTGTGGTCGACCCGCAGGTTCATCGTGGCCGGCGCCCCGCACCAAGGGCAGCTCGGCACCAGTGCCGTCGGGATCCTCTGGTCACGCTGTTCGGCGACCATCCGACGTACCGCCGACTCGTTGCCCCAGGTTTCCTGCCGGCAGGGGACACTGCACTGCCACCGCCCGTAATTGCCCTGGACCGCGAAGACCCGCTCCGGGTCGAAGCCCGCACGGATGAAAGCGTGGTCGACATTGGTGGTGATGACGGTGTACTCCCGCCCATCCAGCAGCCCACGTAACCGGCCATACAGGTCGGTGGGCAGCGGATCGTAGCGGTTGGCCATGATGTGACGGGACCAGTAGGCCCAGCGCACCTCGGGGCTGGGGAACTGGAAGAAGGCGCTGGAGTACATGTCGGTCAGCTGGTAGGCGGCAATGAAGTCGCCGAAGAGCCGGTGGAAGCGTTCGCCGTCGTAGGTCAGTCCGGCCGCCGCTGACAGCCCCGCCCCGGCGCCGACGACCACGGCGTCGGCCCGCGCGATCGCCTCGGCTAGGCGCGGCTCAGGCATCGGGGCCGAGTAGCTGTCGGTAGCTGGCGAGGTCTTGGTCGGTGAAGACATTGAAGATCACCCTTTCGATGCCGGTTTCCCCGGCCAGGTAGTCGCGAACCGTCGCGACGGCGGTGCGCGCCGCCAACGCTTTGGGGTAGCCGAACTCCCCCGTCGAGATGCAGCACAGCGCGATCGAACTCAGCCCGGCCTCGTCCATGGCCTGTAGGCAGGCGCGGTAGCAGGAGGCCAGTTGGGCCTCGTGCTGGTCGGTCAGCTCGCCGCGCACGATGGGGCCGACGGTGTGGATGACGTGGGTGGCGGGCAGGCAGTAGCCGCCGGTCAGGGTCGCCGTCCCGGTGGGTTCGGGTCGTCCGCGGCGCGCCATGATCGCCGCGCACTCGTTGCGCAGGCCGGGACCTGCGGCCGAGCCGATGGCGTTGTCGATGCATCGGTGTAGCGGGGCGAAGCAGCCCAGCAGCGCCGAGTTGGCGGCGTTGACGCTGGCGTCGACCTGGAGCCGGGTGATGTCGCCTCGCCACAGCACGTGCCGCGGATC
>JBHAEB010000166.1:0-10694 GCA_041855345.1 Arachnia sp.
CCAGCATCCACATAGCTTCGGTAGGCGTTGATATTGCGGTACAGCACGTTGTACTGCGGATCCTGGTGGGCGCCGTTGACGCCTTCCTCCGCAAACAGCACCGCCACCTCAGGGCCAGCCACGCCGGAGACATAGCTGTGGAAGTTGATGGGGCGGCCCACCTCTTCCTCAATGAGGTCGCAGGCCTTACGGCTGGCCCGCAGCTGCTTACGGGTGATGGGGACGCCACCGATGCCCTCGGGGGTGCCTTCCATCAGGCCGTCGATATGGCTTTGACCGGTGGTGCGGATCACCATGATGTGATCGGCGCCATTCCAGGCAGCCATCCGCATCCGGCGAATATCGTCCTCGAAATGTCCTGAGGCGATCTCGGAGGTGATCACCGGGGTGGGCTGGGGATCGATGCCGTCGAAGTATTTCGCGGTGAGCATCGGGACGCTCTTCTTCAGCGGCTCCGACATATCGCGGTAGTGGAAGGCACCCATGTCGACGCCACCCTCGGGGACGGTACGCCAGGTCCAGCCCTTACGCGGCGGGTGGTAGTTCTCCAGGTCTTCCAGGATGGCTTCGACGTCGATCTTGACGTTCGGATCGAGCTGGTCACTCATTGGTGCTCTCCTCAAACAGGCCGGCCAGCACTGCCGGGTCCTCAGCGATGGCGGCACCGGCCGCCCGGATATCTAGACCATCCCGCTTGGCTAGCCGCAGCACGACGTGCCCAGCACCCTTGCCCAGCAGGCCCGCGTTGAGCACATTCTCAACCACGGCGTGGGTGGTGACGGAGTCGATGCCCATGCGCAGCAGCACGGAGCGTTCGATGGATGGCGAGGTGTGGGTGCGGGACAATTCCACCACCGGGGTCATCACCTGGTGGCACAGGTCCCAGAACCGTGCCTTGAGGGCCTCGTCGTCCATCGTGGCTAGTTCGGCGCGGAGCTTCTCGAAACGGGCGATCCGCTCTTGAGCTTGCGTATCGGTACTCATGGTTTCCTCTTGGGTCGTCGCGCTAGGCCGTCTGGGGGACGAGCTCGCGCACATGGTCGGCGGTGGTGTTGGCATCAGCGGCCAAGAAGGAGACATCGGCCTCGCTCCATTGGTCTGGGGGAAGGACCTCGGCGGCCTTCTTGACATAGCTGGCGCGCAGCCGCTCCAAATCGAGTGGCTTACCCGCGATCTGGTCGAGGCGTTCCGGGATGACGATGGCCTTTCCGGGGACGTTGTCCTTCGGATCGCCACGCCGCACCTCGATGCCGCGACTGCGGGCAAAGGACAGCTGGCTGTTGTGATGCTTACCGGCTCCGGTGTATTCGGTTTCCTGGACGACGATGATCTGGTCTTGATCCATCTGCATCGCCAACGCCACCGCTGCGGTGAGGCTGGTGTTGCCTGCGGGTCCGCGTTCTAGGCCTTCCAGCTTGGTGAGCAGTTCGGTCATGTAGAACACCTCGCCCTGGGTGACCAGGTGGTAGCCGTCCATATAGCGCAGCGCTCGGGCAGCGTTGCGGGGGACGTCGACCCGGTCAGGCCAGGTGGCGAAGGGCACCCCGAAACCGGTGTGGCCAGTGGTGAAGGACTTGTTGTTGAAGTCGTTATCGGAGGCCATGTGGAGTCCAGAGAGGTCGACGGAAACCGCCACCACCTGGGTGTCCTCACAGCCCACCTTCTTCAACCCGCGGGCCGTTCCGGTGAGATTGCCGCCCCCGGCGTGGGTGACGGCAACCACATCGGGTTGACGACCGTAGCGTTCCATGACTTCGCGACCAATCTCGGCACCGAGGGTCTCAACACCTGCGATCCCGAAGGGGGTGTAGAGGCTGGCGTTGAAATAGCCGGTCTCTTCTAGGGTGCGCAGCAGCACATAGAACAGTTCCGGTCCGACCGTCAGCTTGACCACCTCGGCGCCGTAGGCTTCACAGGCCCGGGACTTTTCCACGATCTCCGGCTGTCCCACGTGATGGGAGTCGTAGACCTCTTGGATCACGATGCATTTGAGGCCCCGCTGGGCAGCTTGGGAGGCGACGGCGGCGCCGTAGTTACCGCTGGTGGCAGTCACCATTCCTTCGAAGCCTTTGCGTTGGGCTTCGAAGGCGCTCAGTGAGGCTCGCCGGGCCTTGAAACTGCCTGATGCATTTGCCGCCTCATCCTTGACCAGGATGGTGGCGCCCTTACCGGGGGCTGCGATGGCTCGCACCGCCTCAGTGAGCCGGGTCAGCTCATGCAGCGGGGTGTTGCCCACCTTGGTGGCCCGCTGCACCTCGGCGATCTGTTCCAAGGTGTAGCCGGTAGCCGCCATCATCGCCTCATAGTCGAAGGCGATGGGGCTGATGGTGAACTCGTCGTAGTCCATGCCTAGGGCCAAGCGCATGATCTCGCTTTTACGGCCCATCACATCCGCGTAACTGTCCCTCATGCTTCGTACTCCGTCCCGATGGTCAGGATTTCGCGCACCGTGGTCCCGAAGCTGTGGGTGTAGCTGGGGTTGATCCGGCTGACGGTGCCGGTGTGGGTGCGCCCGATCAGGGTGGTGATAGTGGCCTGCTCCCCCACGGCAGCTGGCTGGGTCAAGAACCCGTCGACCCACTGAATCAGCGGGGTGGCTGCGGTATCTGCGGGCACCGACTGGGCCCGTTCTTCGGGGGCGAGCACCATCTTTTCGATCTCTACCCAGGCCCCCGCCTCAGCTCGCTCGGTCACGGTTGTCCTCCTTCGTTGGCTGGGGATCAGCGCCGCTCGTAGGCCCCGGGACCCATCAGTGCGGTGGGCGAGGGCAGGTCGATGATCCGCTTCAGGCCGGGGGTGGCCGCCAGGATGCGGGGAATGGTGTTGACCGCGATACCGGCGGTGGCCTTGCCACCAGCGATCTCTGGGGAGATGGTCATGCGAATCTCGGGGGTGCCGAAGATGGTGATGTAGTCGCCGGTGGCCACGCCCTCGGCTCCGGGATCGACCTGCTGGGGGTGGATCAGACGGATGACTTCTTCGTCGCCGCGGTAACCAACTGCGATGTGGTTGCAGCCTGCGACGAGCCCCGGCTCGATGACGCGGTCGCGTGCCTGGCGGGGCTTGGTGGCGACGATGGGTTCGAGGGTCTGCTCGACGCGGTCAGCGCCCAAGCCGAGTGCGTCGCTGATCAGCCGTACCGACTCGGGGAAACCGACGTGTCCCACGATGGAGCCGTCGGCCACACCGGCGGCGAATTCCTCTGGCGTGGTGCCGACGCCCTGGGTTTGCAGCACGGTCTCGCCATAAGGGCTGAGGTCGTTGATCCGGCTGGCCTCGATGCGGGTGACGTCCTGGCTGCCGGAGGTGAGCACCACCACGAGGTGGTCCAGCACGAAGCCGGGGTTGACGCCGACGCCCACAACAGAGACACCGTGCTTGGTGGCCAGCTCTTCGAGTTCGGCAGCAGCTTCGGGGCTCTGCGCCTCGGGGGCGGCCATCTCCTCGGCGATGCTGACCACATTGATGCCTGCCTCAAGGATCTGCTTCAGGTTGGGAAGCTGCTTGGCTACCCAGGAGGTGGTGGCGATGGTGATGACGTCGACCTTGCTGGAGTCAAGGATGTCTGCGGGATCGTTGGTGATGGCTACGCCGGCTGGGGCCACTCCCAGGAACTCACCGACGTCCTTGCCATTGAGTTCGGGGTTGATATCCAACGCGCCCACCAATTCCAAGCCTTCTTTGGCCAGGATCAGTTTCGCGACGCCCTGGCCCATGGCTCCGAGGCCCCACTGGGCCACCCGAATCCGCGGTTGGTTCTGGTTCACAGTCACTCCTTGAGGTCGATTGGGTACGCGAGCACGACAAATGATCAGCCTTGAACGCCTGCGTTGCGGCGCTCGCGTTGGGCACCGCTAGGGTGCCTATGTGCCTTACTGTTATGAACATGTCATCGATGACCAGTCGTCGTTCAAGCTATACCCAGTGGCGCAATCTCAACAGGTTTCTTCGGCTATCTCGCGTGCAACCTTGCGCGTTTTGGCGATCCTCCCATCTGACAGCCCCCTTGTCGCGGAATCTGCCATCGGAGGCGGTCAGCGGTGAGTGCTGAGACCGACGCAGCCTTGGTTAATCTGCTGCAGATCGATCCACGGATGTCGTTCACCAAGGCAGGAGAAATCCTGCGGATCTCACCAACGACGGCCGCGAATCGTTGGCATCACTTGGAGGAGGAGGGGCTCGCCTGGGTGACCTGCCACCCTAATCCTGGCCATCACGTCACAGCCATCGTCGAGGTCGATTGCCGGACGGAGTCGCTGCCGGTGGCGATTCGTCAACTGTGTGAACATCCGATGATCGCTAGCGTGGATGAGGCGACGGGGCGCCGGGACATCCTGCTGACCGTGATGGCCCCCGATATGAACACCTTGACGGAACTGATCATTGACTGGATCGGGGGGCTGGAGGGGGTCTATGGCACTCGAAGTTCGCTGCTGACTAGCATGATCGTCGGCACTGAGTCCTGGCGAATCAATACCCTCACCCACAATCAGATCCGGCAGGCCACCCCGACGCGGGAGGCCGAGCGCCCCTCCGTCGGTTTGGATGAGGCTGATCTGGCATTGGCGGATGCGTTGGCGCGCGATCCGCGAACCAGCATCGCCTCGCTAGCTGCGGAGCTGGATATGCCCGCCAGTACGGTGCATCGACGGATCCGCCGGATGGTGGCGAACCGTCATATCGTGCTGCGCTGCGATGCCGCCCCCGAGTTGGCGGGTTGGCGTCTCGAATGCACCTGGCTGACCACTATTCCGTTGAATTACAAGACTCGGGTGGTGAAGCTGCTGCGGGAGCAACCCTCGCTTCGGTCATGTATGTGGATCACTGGTCGCAATAACCTGCGGGTGAATTTCCGAGTGCCCCATCCCACCGCCCTTGGGGCCTTGGAATCCTCCATCGCGGCGTCCTTCCCTGGGCTGGCTCCAGAGGAGACCATCATTCATCTGCGCAGCCATAAGTCCATGGGCTGGCTGTTGAATGCTGCTGGCAAACGAACTGGTCAACTGATTCCGCCGGTGTTCCAAGGATGCGAGTAGCTGCCACCTTGGGGCACGCCCGTCGACCTTGCGACCTTCGCACCCGGCTGCCCTTACCCCTCGCGAGCTGGCTGCTCATGTAGAGCCCGCCAGCAATGCCACGGATCCGACGTCAGCCCGACCACTGAGCTATCAGCCAGCCCATTGACCCAGTTCAGGGAAGACACCAGATCTTCTGCCAACACCTACCCCCCACCCCACCAGCAGCCAGCCCAAAGACCCAACTGAGGAATGACACCGATGCATTCGGGGTGGCTGTCAGCGACGAGTTTCGCCGACAGCCACCCCACTCGCACAACTCACACGATGGCGATGCCGTCTGCTATCCGATCGAAGTGCACGGTGTCACCGTCGTGGATCTGTCCGCTGAGCAGGCCGCGCGCCAATGGATCCTCAACAGCGGTTTGCACCAGCCGACGCAACGGACGTGCGCCATAGACCGGATCAAAGCCGACCTCGCCGAGCCAGTCAGCAGCGGCATCACTGAGCTGGACGGTGACCCGCCTGGAGGCCAACCGCGTCGCCAGCCGTCGCAACTGGATTTCCACGATCTTGCGCAGATCCTCCCGGGTCAACGGTTCAAACATCACGATGTCGTCGAGTCGGTTGAGGAACTCCGGCCTGAACGACGAGCGAACCACGGCCATGACCTGCTCATATTTCTCATGATCATCCAGCAGCGGATCCGCAAGATATAGCGAACCCAAGTTCGAGGTCATGATGAGGATCGTGTTTCGGAAGTCCACGGTCCGGCCTTGGCCGTCGGTGAGTCGGCCGTCGTCAAAGACCTGCAGCAGGATGTTGAACAGATCGGGGTGAGCCTTCTCTACCTCATCGAGGAGCACCACCGAATAGGGCCGACGGCGCACCGCTTCGGTCAGCTGACCGCCTTCCTCATAGCCGACATAGCCGGGAGGGGCACCCACCAGCCTGGCCACGGAGTGCTTTTCTGAATACTCGCTCATGTCGATGCGAACCATCGCAGCCTCGTCGTCAAAGAGGAACTCCGCCAGCGATTTCGCCAACTCTGTCTTTCCCACACCCGTAGGTCCAAGGAAGAGGAAGGTGCCGGTGGGCCGATTGGGGTCGGAAATCCCCGCGCGGGAGCGTCGCACCGCATCGGAGACGGCTTTGACAGCCTTCAACTGCCCAATCAGACGGGCCCCAAGTCGCTCTTCCATGTGCATGAGCTTCTCGGATTCGCCCTCCAGCAGCCGCCCGACCGGGATCCCAGTCCAGGCCCCAACCACCTCAGCAATATCGGTCTCAGATACCTCGTCGGAGACCATCTTGGCGGCCTGGGCTTCAGCGTCGGAGGCTTCCGCATCAAGCAGCTGTTGCTCGATGGCCGGGATCTCACCGTAGAGCAGCTGCGAGGCGCGGGCTAGGTCTCCAGCTCGCTGCGCCATATCGGCCTCCACCCGCAGCGCGTCGATCCGCTCTTTGAGATCACCCACGCGGTTCAGCCCGGATTTCTCGGCCTCCCACCGAGCCTCCAGCCCACGCAGTTTCTCCTGAGCATCTGCAAGCTCGGTTTGCAGCGCGGCTAGCCGTTCGCGCGAGGCGACGTCGTCCTCCTTCTTCAAATGCAATTCCTGCATCAGCATCCGGTCGACATCGCGACGCAACATGTCGATTTCCTCGGGGGAAGAGTCGATCTCCATACGCAACCGTGAGGCCGCCTCATCGACTAAATCGATTGCCTTGTCAGGCAGCCGACGACCGGTGATATAGCGATCCGACAGGGCGGCGGCAGCCACCAACGCGGAGTCGGTGATCCGTACCTTGTGGTGTGCTTCGTAGCGCTCCCGCAGCCCCCGTAGGATCGCGATGGCATCTTCCACGGAAGGCTCACCGACGTAGACCTGCTGGAATCGCCGCTCCAACGCCGGATCTTTTTCGATCCGTTCGCGGTACTCGTCTAGGGTCGTCGCACCAATCATTCGAAGTTCACCGCGGGCCAGCATGGGTTTGAGCATGTTGCCGGCATCCATGCCGCCGTCCCCCGTCGACCCGGCGCCGACGACGGTATGCAACTCGTCGATGAAGGTGATGATCTGGCCCTCGGATTCCTTGATCTCGGTGAGGACCGCCTTGAGGCGCTCCTCGAAATCGCCCCGGTACTTGGCCCCAGCCACCATGGAGGTCAGATCCAGCGAAACCAGTCGACGTCCCTTGAGGGAGTCTGGTACGTCGCCTTCAACCAGCCGCAATGCCAAACCCTCGACCACGGCGGTCTTACCGACGCCGGGCTCACCGATCAGCACGGGGTTGTTCTTGGTGCGGCGTGCCAACACCTGCACCACGCGACGGATCTCCTGGTCCCGGCCAATCACCGGATCCAGCTTGCCCTCACGGGCCCGTTCGGTCAGATCCACCGAGTACTTCTCAAGGGCGGATTCCCCACCCTCCGATTCCGCAGAGGTCACCCGCTTACCGCCACGCGCCGCCTGGAAGGCCTCAGTCAGTTTCTCGGAGGTGACCCCAGCCGCCACGAGGATCCGCTTGGCCTCAGAATCAACCGTCGCCAACGCGATCAGCAGGTGTTCGGTGGCGACGAACTGGTCCCCCAGCTTCTCGGCAAGGGTTTCAGCGGTAGCCAATACCCGGGCGAAGGCGCCAGAGAGTTGCGGCTGGGTCACCGAACTACCCGAGGTGGCGGGCTGTTTAGCGATAGCCGATGTGGCCTTGCTGTCGATGACGGCTGGGTCTGCTCCCAGGCTGGCCAGCAATGGGCCGACAGTGTTGTCAGGGGTTAGGAGTAGGCCGTGCAACAGGTGCACGGGTTCAGCGGACGGGTTGCCCGCAGTCAAAGCCTGTCGCACCGCCGCGGTGACGGCGTCGCGGCTCTTGGTGGTCAGCTTCTCAGTGTTCAATGCTCCTCCAAAGTCGAATCAACAAAGTTGAGTCTACCACACTCAACTTATTTTTCCACAGGCTGAATGAGCGGGAACCAGCACCGTCGTCGCTAGCAGAACCGAGGATCGCGGCACTATCCCGGGATGAGAGCAGGCCCAGCAACACGCCTAGCCACCCAAGAACCCAACACACCCCCAGCTCCACAGGGCAGAACTCACCCAACACGGCAAGACCCAAGACACACCATCACCAGAGGGACCCAGAAATCCCAGACCAACCAGCCTCCGCGATGAAAGAAGACCCAGCAACACGCCTAGCCACCCGAGAACCCAACACACCCCAACAGCCCCACAAGGCAGAACTCACCCAACACGGCAAAACCCAAGACACACCATCACCAGAGAGACCCAGAAATCCCAGACCAACCAGCCCCCGCGATGAAAGAAGACCCAGCGATACGCCCGACCGCAGGAATGTCGTCGCTAGGAATTGCGGATTAGACAGCTCTTCTGAACGAACAAGCTTTGGCCTGGACAATGGTTCGGCATTCGCCCCAGCAGGGTTGCGAGGAATGGCGGCTGCCGGCACGAACCAGGTCTTTGCTGAGGTCTAGCAATTTCCTGCGGGGATAGTGCTCCGATAGGCAGCTCACGCTCCTTCCCTTCCCGGCAATATCCCCCCGAGTGTGGCCTATCCACGCTAGTCTCGGTTCAACGCCAGTCGATGGCCCGTGGAAGTGCTAATCGAAGGAGAAAGATGTCCAGCCTGACCGAAGCCGGTCTCACCACCACCATCCCTGTGACTGGGCACGTGCCCAACCATCCCGGCGTCAGCCAGTGGGTCCAGGAAGTCGCTCACCTCACCAACCCGGATGCCATCCACTTCTGCGATGGCTCCGATGAGGAATACCAACGTCTCGTCGACGAATTAGTCGCGGCGGGAACCGTTGTCCGACTGAATCCACAAACC
This sequence comes from Arachnia sp., assembly GCA_041855345.1. Taxonomy (GTDB): domain Bacteria; phylum Actinomycetota; class Actinomycetes; order Propionibacteriales; family Propionibacteriaceae; genus Arachnia. The sequence goes on from JBHAEB010000166.1 coordinate 8,865, forward strand.
CAACCCGGGTCGGTCTATGCCCGCACAGATCCCGACGATGTAGCGCGTGTGGAGGACTCCACCTTCATCTGTTCCGTGGATGAGAACGATGCCGGTCCTACGAACAACTGGATGGACCCCAAACAGATGAAGAGCATCATGACGAAGCTCTACAACGGCTGCATGGTGGGTCGCACTATGTATGTCATCCCCTTCTGCATGGGTCACATCGACGCCCCGGATCCCAAGTTTGGCATCGAGATCACCGACTCGGCCTATGTCGCTATCTCGATGAAGATCATGACTCGTATGGGCGCGGAGGTTATGGCCGCGATGGAGGCCACCCAGGCGGACTTCGTGCCCGCGCTGCACTCCGTCGGCATGCCCCTGCCCCCTGGTATCAAAGATGTGCCCTGGCCGTGCAACGACACCAAATACATCGTGCACTTCCCCGAGGAACGGACGATCTGGAGCTACGGCTCTGGCTACGGCGGCAACTCGTTGCTGGGCAAGAAGTGCTATGCCCTGCGGATCGCTTCCGCCATGGGCCGCGACGAGGGCTGGCTGGCCGAGCACATGTTGATCCTCAAGATCACCTCCCCCGAGGGCAAGGCCTACCACATTTGTGCCGCCTTCCCCTCGGCTTGTGGCAAAACCAACCTGGCCATGTTGGAGCCCACCATTGCGGGCTGGAAGGTCGAGACCCTGGGCGACGACATCGCCTGGATGCGCTTTGGCAAGGACGGAAGGCTCTACGCCGTCAATCCTGAGACCGGCCTCTTCGGTGTGGCTCCAGGCACTGGTGCCGCTACCAATCCGAATGCCATGGCAGCCATCGAAGCTGGGCATTCGATCTTTACCAATGTGGCGTTGACCGACGATGGTGATGTCTGGTGGGAGGGCCGCTCCAAGCCAGCGCCACCTCATCTGACCGATTGGAAGGGTCGCAGCTGGACTCCGGAGACCGGACCCGAAGGTGGACGTCCCGACGAGAAGGCAGCTCACCCGAACTCCCGGTTCTGCACCCCCATCACGCAGTGCCCGATCTTGTCTGCCGACTACAACAACCCCAATGGCGTCCCCGTCGATGCCATCATCTTCGGCGGCCGCCGCGAGAACACCATCCCGCTGGTAGCGCAGTCCCGCAGCTGGCAGCACGGCGTGTTTATGGGTGCCACCTGCTCGTCGGAGACCACAGCCGCCGCATCCGGCGCCGTCGGCGTGCTGCGTCGCGATCCAATGGCGATGTTGCCTTTCATCGGCTACCACGTGGCCGACTACCTGCAGCACTGGATCAACACCGGGGAGCGCACGACCCCGGACAAGTTGCCGAAGGTGTTCTACGTCAACTGGTTCCGTCGCGACGAGCATGGCGATTTCCTCTGGCCGGCCTTCGGCGAGAACTCCCGGGTGCTCAGGTGGATCGTGGAGCGTCTTGAGGGCAGGGTTGGCTCCGTCAATACCACCGCCGGCCTGCTTCCGAAGAAGGAGGATATTGATGTCACCGGCCTCGACATCAGCGACGACCACCTCGATCAGGTGCTGCGCTATGTTCCTGGCGAATGGGCCGATGAGCTTCCACGCATGCGTCGGTGGCTACGTTCCCTCGGGTTGAAGGTCCCGCAGGAGATCCACGACGAACTCTGGCATATCGCCATGAATATCATCGGCGACAAGGAGTAATCGCGGGAGGAGCGCTGCCTGCTTTTGCGCGGTTTATGGGGATTCTCGGGGCGTTTCGGGCGGATGAATCGCGGAAAAGCAGGCGGGGTATGGGCACCGGCGACCGGGGGGCCCGGCGACCGGGGGGCCACCGGCGTCTGTGGGGGGCACCGGCGTCTGTGGGGGGCA
>JBHAEB010000167.1:0-39211 GCA_041855345.1 Arachnia sp.
CAACCATCCGCATGATCTGGTCGCAGACCGAATCAAAGGCAAGGTCGTCATCGAGGTTATGGCTGAGGATGTCGTGGACCACGGCGATCGAGGAAACTCGACGCATGGCGTCACGTAACGCTTCGCGTCCCTCCTGTGATTTCAGGCGACGAGACTGCATCCGCAACAGGGCTGCCACAGTTTGCAGGTTGTTCTTAATCCGGTGATGGATCTCGCGGATCGTGGCGTCCTTGGTCACCAACATCCGGTCCCTCGACCGCAAATCCGAGGTGTCCCGACACAACACCAGGGCACCTTGGGATTCGCCATCGACCTCTAGGGGATAAATCACCATCCGCATAGAGGCTCGGGGCTGTTCGATATCGACCACAGCACTGCGTTGGGTTTCCAGATCCGCCTGGACAGTCTGCCCCACCGACTCCACACCGTGCATCACAGAACGCACCAAGGTCACCAGGTCCTCATCGGCGATATCCCCAAGTGCCCCTAGCCTCCGAAAAGCGGTGATGGCGTTGGGCGAGGCATAGCTGATTCTCCCTTCAGGTTCGACCCGAAGCACACCGTCGCAGACCCGTGGGGCAAACGCCTTATCTGACAACGGTGCCAGCGGGAATTGGCCCTCTCGAACCATATTGGTCAGCACATCGGCTGCGGCCATGTAGTTCTCTTCTAGGGCCCCGGTGGCTCTCATACCCATTTGATTGGTGTGGCGCTCTAGAACCGCGATACAGCGCTCCCCACGCAGCACTGGGATAGCCCACACATCGACAGGGATACCTGCTGACAACGCGTTGTCGCTGGTCTCACAGATCTCGTGGCTCAGATATGCCTCACTGACCTGGTGGTCCAATTCGTAGGCAATTTGTTCCCCAATGACGTCGTCTTCCAGAGCGGTAGGACCGGTGACGGGACGGATCTGGGCGATGCAGGTGAACACCTCACAGTCGGGGCTATCGTCTTGCGGAACCCACAGCAAAAGATCAGAAAAAGAAAGATCACTCAGCAGATGCCATTGGCTCTGGAAGGCAGAAAGCCACTCGGCATCTGGCATGTCATCAGGTCGCATCGTCGCCATAACCTAACTGTGCCAGAGATTCAGCTGGTAGTGCCCACTGGCATCTGGCACAATGGGCCGTCGCAACTGTTAGAAGGAGGCCCCATGGGCAAGACCGGTCGCAAGCGTCGCGCGCGCCGCAAGAACAAGGCCAACCACGGCAAGCGTCCCAACGCCTGAGCCGTGACCGAAAACACCCCCGCGCCTGAAGGCCGGGGGTGTTTGGCATGTGGCTAAGTGCAGGTCGGTGGCCCTGCGGCGCGGTGCTAGCTGGCAGTACCGAAACACAGCGCCCGCATTCGGGCATGAAGCCCCTCGGATGCCCGGGTACCGGTGTGGCTGCGACGGATCATCTCGGTGATGGTGGATTCAATCTCGAAGCTCTCCATACATCGCTCACAGGCATGGAGATGATGACGCACCAGGTCTGCGTCGGCATCTGGCAGTTCGCCATGGAGGAAGGCGTGGACAGTCTCTAAGGCGCGGACACATTCATCCATCTCATCATGGCCATGCATATCGGGATCGGTCATCGCCGGCCTCCCCCGATCCCGTGGCTCGCAGCGTAGTCGGCCAGGGCGGAACGCAGTTGCGAACGACCGCGGTTCAGGCGGGACATGACGGTCCCAACAGGGGTTCCCATGATGGATGCGATCTCCTTGTAGCTGAAACCCTCCACATCTGAGAGGTACACGGCTAGGCGATAGTTCTCTGGCAGGGCTGCCATGGCCTCAGCCACGGCAGCATCGGGAGTGGCCTCCAGCGCCTCCATCTCCGCGGAGCGTAGACCGTGGGCATCATGAGCTGCGGCGCGGGCCAACTGCCAGTCGGTGACCTCATCATCGCCGCTGAGCTGCGGGGAGCGGGAGGCCTTCCGATAGGTGTTGATATAGGAATTGGTCAAGATCCGGTACAGCCAAGCTTTCATATTCGTACCTGGCGTGAAGGAGTCTCGACCCTTGAGGGCCTTGACGAAGGTTTCCTGCACCAGATCCTCCGCATCTGCGGCGTTCCGGGTCATACGCAGGGCGGCACCGTAAAGCCGATCGAGGTGGGCCAAGGCCTCGTCCTCGAAGACAAACTCTGCTGTTTCAGTGATCGAAGTCATCGAGGGACAACATACCGAAGCCGTGGATGGAGCTGTCAGCGCCCGGTCTATTACGGCTGTCGTCATGGCAGGGGAAACGCATCCCAGCTGGCAGATATTCCCGGTTTCGGGGTTAAACCACCCGCTGACCAGACTAGAGGGGTAAGTTTGGTCCATGTCTTTGTTGCGCTTCATCGCCCGTAGCCTCGTCGCGAGCGCCTTCGTCGCCGACGGGGTCAGGAAGGTCACTACCCCCAGCGAGGTCTCCCCGCAGGCCGAGCGGTTCGCCTCCGCCCTTACTCCTGTGGTGCAGCGGGTGGTCCCGCCCGCGTATTCCTCCCATGTGCCGGAGAAGACCGAGACCTGGGTACGGATCTGTGGCGCCGGCGAAGTCGTTGGCGGCGTGATGTTTGCCACTGGTCTAGGACGCAGGCTCGGTGCCTTGTTGCTGGCCACGGCTAGCGCCTTCAATGTGGCTGCCGCGTTGCCGGAGCCAGGTTCCTCCGTCGAGGAGAAGAAAGCACAGGTTCCTGAAGTTCTCACCCAGGTTGCGCTGCTGGGCGCGACCGTGCTGGCTACCCAAGATCTTCAAGGGCGCCCGAGTATCGCGTGGCGTCGTAAGCGTGCTGAACGTCGACGCAAGATCAAGCAGGCGGTGACCTCCTGAAGCCCAGCGCGCTGCCGCACTGCGCCGCCCCGGTCACAGGCTGCGTCGAAGTCCCCGGCAGTAAATCAGAAACCAACCGGGAGCTGGTGCTGGCGGCCCTATCCGATGGCCCCTCCACCATCAGCGGCGCGTTGAATTCCCGCGACACCGAGTTGATGATCGCCGCGTTGCGGAATTTGGGGGTTGCCATCGATGAGATCACCCCAGGTCAGTTGCGGGTGAGGCCGCCGGCTGAATTCACCGGCGGCACCGCCATCGATTGCGGTTTGGCGGGCACCGTCATGCGTTTCATCCCGCCGCTGGCGGCGCTGGCTGCTGCCCCCACCCAGTTCTATGGCGATCCTCATGCCAGCCTACGGCCCATGGCTGGGCTTGTTGCGGGGCTGCGTCAGCTGGGTGCCAAGGTCAGCGACGACAAACTGCCGTTGACCCTCTCCCCCTCCCCTATCACCGAACATAGGGTCACCATTGATGCCTCCGCCTCCAGCCAATTCATCTCTGGGCTACTGCTGGTTGGCGCCCGCCTACCCGAGGGCCTGCTGCTTCGGCACATGGGATCCTCGGTTCCCTCGATGCCCCATATCCACATGACTATCGAGATGCTACGAGACCGGGGTGTGGCCATTGAGGAGGTTGAGGATCACTGCTGGCTGGTCAAGCCTGGTCGAATCGCAGCAAAGGACAGCTGGATCGAACCTGATCTGACCAATGCCGCTGTGTTTCTGGCAGCCGGTGCGGTCACTGGCGGTGAGGTGACCGTTGCGGGTTGGCCCAGGACCAGTGTGCAACCCGGGATGCAGTTCCTCGCGGTGGCTCAGGCGATGGGATGCCGTATTTCGCACACCGATGGGGTCACCCTCACCGGCCCAACGCGATTGCAGGCAGTGACAGTGGACCTGCATGGTGCTTCCGAACTCACCCCGGTGGTCGCGGCCATGGCGGCATCGGCGGAGGGGACCAGCCGAATTACTGGCGTCGCCCATATTCGAGGCCACGAAACCGACCGGCTCGCCGCCCTAGCTCATGAACTATCCCAGTTGGGGGTCAAGGTGAGCGAGCACCAGGATGGGCTGGAGATCACTGGGGGCCTATCCGCTGGTGAACCGGTAACCCTCGGCTCCTATGCCGATCATCGAATGGTGCATTGCGCCGCGATCCTCGCCTTGACGCGGCCTGGGGTCGGCGTCGATGACCTCGCCTGCGTGGCTAAAACCATGCCCGATTTTCCGCAGCGCTGGGCCAGGCTGGTGGGGTGCTGATGGCCCGGTGGGATGATGACCATAAGAGCTTCGAACGACCAAGTCGCCGCAGTCGACCCCGGACCAAGGATCGACCTGACTACAGTTCAGCCCCCACTGCGATGGTCGCCAGTATCGATCGAGGACGCTATCGCTGCCTCACCGCCGATGGCACCGCGGTAACCGCAACAAAGGCCAGGGTGCTGGGCCGAAAAGCCGTTATCGTCGGTGATCTGGTTCGGTTGGACGGGGATGTGTCGGGTCGCGACGGGACGCTGGCTCGTATCGTCGAGGTGCTGGAACGTCGTACCTGGCTGCGCCGCTCCGCTGATGATGCTGACACCTTTGAACGACCTATCGTGGCCAATGCCGATCAACTGATGATCGTCACCGCCTTGGCCGATCCACAGCCTCGTATGGGCATGATCGACCGCATCTTGGTGGCTGCCTACGATGCCAAGGTGGCGCCCATCTTGTGCCTGACCAAGGCTGATCTCGCTTCTCCAGAGCAGCTACGTTCGGCCTACGAACCGCTGGGGGTGCCGATCCTGGTCACCCGCCCGGGAAGTGACCTTACCCCGGTGCGTGAGGTGCTTTCCGATCACACGACGGTGCTCATCGGGCATTCCGGGGTAGGTAAATCAACCCTCGTCAACGCGCTGGTCCCGGGAACCGGAAGGGCCACGGGTGAGGTCAGTGCATTGACCGGTAAGGGCCGGCACACCTCTACCTCTGCGGCTGCGATCTCCCTGCCAGGGGGCGGCTGGATCATCGACACTCCCGGTGTCCGCTCCTTTGGAATCAGCCATGTGCGTCCAGAGTCCTTCATCGGTGCCTTTCCAGATCTGGCAGAGTTTGTCGAGGATTGTCCACGTGGCTGCCGCCATGACTCGACGGCTCCTGAGTGTGCCTTGGACGATGCTGTTGCGCAGGGTCGCCTCGACGAGAAACGAATCGCGTCATTCCGCCGCATGGAACGTGCCTTCGCCTGAACGGACTAGGTAGGCTCTTCCCATGGCCGCCAGTAAATCCCTCAATGACGATATCCGCCTCGCCCATGTCATGGCCGACGACGCGGATTCCATTTCGATGGCCCGGTTTAGGGCGCAGGATCTGCGGGTCAAGACCAAGCCCGATGCCACCCCTGTGACCGAAGCTGATACCGCGGTTGAGGAGTCCATCCGCCGTACCCTCTCGCGCACCAGGCCGCGCGATGCAGTCCATGGCGAGGAGGGGCAAGACACGGGGTCCTCTACGCGTCGTTGGATCATCGATCCGATCGATGGCACAGCCAATTATCTGCGCGGGGTACCGGTGTGGGCCACGCTGATCGCCTTGGAGATCGACCACGAGATCCAGGCAGCTGTGGTCTCCGCCCCTGCCCTGAATCGACGTTGGTGGGCAAGCAAGGGTGGTGGCGCCTTCACAGGCCGCTCGATCCTCAGCGCCACCCAGATCTACACCAGCAAGATCAGCGATATCGCCGATGCTTCACTGTCCTATTCGAGTATCGATGGCTGGGTGTCCTCTGGTCGCGGCCAGGGCTTCGTCGATGTGATGCGTGAGTGCTGGCGCACCCGCGCCTACGGTGATTTTTGGAGCTACATGCTGCTAGCAGAGGGTGCTGTCGATATCGCATGTGAACCGGAGTTGGCCCTCCATGACATGGCTGCCCTTGACATTATCGTGCGGGAGGCAGGGGGCAGGTTCACCAGCATCGACGGTGAACCCGGCCCCTATCACGGCAACGCCCTAGCCACCAATGGGCATCTCCACGATGCGGTGTTGGCTAAGCTGCAGCTGGCGGAGTGACCCCTCAGGAGGAGATCACCCGCACCCGCATGGTCTCCTCCAGACATTGCAGTTCATTGAGCAGACCGTCATAGTGCTCCCCTGCCACGTCGGTGACGGCATAGCCGTATTCTCCAGCGGTGGCCAGGGTCTGCGATCCGATGTTCATATTGTGTGCAGCTAGGGCAGCGTTGAGGCGGGCCAGAACACCGGGAACGTTGCGATGCAGATGCAGAATGCGCTCTGCCCGTGGGGCATTGCAGGAAACCTCGGGCAGATTGACGCACATGGAGGTGTTCCCGAAGGCCTCGTAGTCGCTGAGTTTGCCCGCCACATATCGGCCGATATCGACCTGAGCTTCTTGGGTGGAACCACCGACATGGGGGGTCAAGATCACATTAGGGATGCCTTGGAGCGGGGAAACGAAGGGCTCGTCGGCGCTCTTCGGTTCGGTGGGGAAGACATCGACTGCCGCACCAGCGATGTGCCCACTCTTCAGGGCCTCGGCCAGGGCATCGACGTCGACAACGTTGCCCCGGCAGAGGTTCAGGAATAGGGTGCGTGGCCGCATCTGGGCAAATTCCTTGGCACCGATGAGCTGAGCGTTGGTTTCGCGTCCGTCGACATGCAAGGAGATCGTCTCGCAGGTCTCGAACAGCTCCGCCATCGAATCCACCCGGGTGGCGTTGCCGAGCGCGAGTCGGTCGACCAGATCGTAGAAGTAGACCTTCATGCCGAGGGCCTCTGCCAGGATCGACAGCTGGGAGCCGATGTTGCCGTAGCCGATGATGCCCAGGGTGCGTCCCCGGACTTCGTGGGAACCTGCAGCGGATTTGTCCCAGATGCCGGCATGCATATTGGCATTACGATCACCCAGTCGCCGGGCCATGGTGATGATCTCGCCTAGGGCCAACTCCACTACCGAGCGGGTGTTGGAATAGGGCGCGTTGAACACCGCTACCCCACAGGCTGCGGCAGCTGACAGATCGATCTGGTTGGTACCGATGCAGAAGGCACCAATCGCGGTAAGTTGCGGATGGGCTTCAAGTACCTTGGCGGTGATATGGGTGCGTGACCGAATCCCGAGCAGTTCGACGCCGTCGAGGGCCTTGATCAGTTCGGCTTCGCCGAGTGCGGCGGGGCGGGTCTCGACCTGGTGGCCGCGGCTTTCAAGCACACGGACCGCCTCAGGATGGATATTTTCTAGCAGCAGGGCCTTCACGACGGGCTATGTTACCCGCGTCGATTCCAGTGACCCCACATCATGGCTGCGGGTCGCCTCTGGCTACAGGGAAAGGCTGGCAGCCAGAAGGCGTCGCGTGTATGGCTGCTGCGGATTGTCGAAGACCTCAGCGGTAGGTCCTTGCTCCACCACTGTGCCCTGGTCGAGCACCACGACGCGTTGACATAGCTGCCTCACCACCACCAAGTCATGGCTGACGAAAACCATGGCCAGCCCTCGTTCCCGGACCGCGCGCCGTAGCAAAGCCAGAATGTGAGCTCGCACAGTGACGTCGAGGGCCGAGACGGGTTCGTCGGCGATAAGCACCTCCGGGGAGCTCATCAGGGCCCGAGCGATGGCTACCCGCTGCCGCTGCCCTCCGGAGAGTTCATGAGGGTAACGGTCCCGAAGCTGGGCGTCGAGCCCCACATTGGTCATCGCCTCAACCACCGCAGCGTCGATATCACCGGTGACGCGGGAACGGAGCCATGGTGAGCGAAGCGGCTCCGAGATGATGTGGCGAAGCTTCATTCGGGGGTTGAGGGAGGCGTTGGGATCCTGCGATACCAGCGAAACCCGGCTGCGGAAGTGCCCAAGCTGACGATCTGGCAGGTGGTCGATCCGCTCCCCCATGAACCTCACCTGACCTGCTGCGGGTGGGATCAGCCCTAGCAGGGTGCGCAGGATCGTGGTCTTGCCGGAGCCAGATCCGCCCACCAAACCCAGCCTCTCGCCGGGGGCTAATTGGAGGCTGACCTGGTGGAGGGCGTGGAAGCTGCGGCCATGACGGCGATAGACCACATCGACGGCGTCGAGTTCAATCAGCGGGTTCACAACACCTCCTCGGAGGGTTTGGCGGCGGCGACGAGACCTTGGGTGTAGGGGTGTTGTGGGTTATCGATGATGTCATGGATGGGGCCTCGTTCCACCACGACGCCCTCAAGCATGACCAGGCAGTGTTCGACGACCTCCCGCACCACCGCAAGGTCATGGCTGACGAAAAGCGCCGCGCGGCCGGAAAACTCAGCATCGAGCAGGTCGAGGATCTGCCGCTGCACGATGACATCGAGGGCGGTGGTGGGCTCATCACAGATCACCAGATCCGGACGATTTAGCAGGGCCATGGCGATCAGTGCCCGCTGCCGTTGGCCGCCGGAAAGTTGGTGGGGATAGGAACCAGCGATTCTCTCGGGTTCGGCCAGGCCAACACGTTCCAGCCACTCTGCGACGATCGCAGGGGCCTTTTTACGCAGTTCCGGATGATGTAAGGCGATGACCTCGGCCACTTGGGCACCGACCTTCATCGTGGGGTCCAGGGCGGTCATGGGTTCTTGGAAGATCATGGAGACCACATCGCCGCGTAGGGCCCGAAGCACCTTCTCTGGTCGCCCCACGAGTTCCTCACCAGCCAAGCGAATTGAGCCGCTGATGTGAGCGTTCTCGGGCAGCAACCCCATGATCGCTAAGGCCATGACGGTCTTTCCGGATCCCGATTGGCCGATGATCCCAAGCCGTTCCCGCTCCCCCAGTGTGAAGGACACATGATCGACGGCTACCCGGCGTCGGCGTCCGAAACTGATGCACAGGTCTTCCACCTCGAGCAGGCTCATGTCAGCTCCCTCAATCTCGGGTCGAGTAGATCTCGCAACCCGTCCCCCAGCAGGTTGCATCCCATCGTCGCCATCACGACAGCCAGACCTGGCCATAGGGCGATCATCGGGGCGGTAAACAGCTGGTCTTGGGCCTCGCGCAGCATCCTGCCCCAGGTCGGATCGGCTGAGCTTGATGCGAGCCCCAGATAGGACAGGCCTGACTCCGCGAGGATGGCGATACCCACCGAAACGCTGGCCTGTACCCCGAGGACAGGGGCGATATTCGGGAGCACATGACGCAACGCGATGGCCCAGGTTGGGATCCCACACAGCCGCGCAGCCTCTACATAGGCCAGCCCCATCACTTGCAGGCTGGCGGCCCGGGCTATGCGGACGAAGGCCGGGATCGAGGCCAGGGAGATGGCCATGAGTGCCGTCCACACCGAGCCTCCCAGGGCCGCGGCAAAGAGGATCGCCAACAGTAGGGCTGGGAAGCCGTAGAGGATATCTGCCCCTCGAGCGATCGCGGCGGATAGTTTCCCGCGACGCATACCTGCAATCATTCCGGCAGGGATACCGACGAGAGCAGCTATCGCGACGGAGACCAGGCCCACCAATAGCACCAGTCGGGCACCAGTCATCAGCCGGGAGGCGATATCGAAACCAGCCCCGTCGGTGCCAAGCCAATGGGTCACAGAGGGTGGCTCGCGCACGGCGCCGGTGATCGCGTTGGGGTCGTGTGGGGTCCAAAACAGGCCAACAACAGCCAGCAGCACCACACAGCAGATGAGTATGGAACCAAACAGCAGGTTCGATCGGCGCATCATGGCTGGTCCTCGTGTTTCGCTAGTCGGGGATCAACCAATTGATAGATCGCGTCAACGAGAAAGTTGATAACTAGCACCGCCCACACCAGCAACAACACGATCCCCTGAACGAGGACGAGGTCTCGCTGGGAAACCGCCAACAGCAGTCGAGAGCCAAGCCCCTGAATGGCGAAAACCTGCTCGATGATGATCGCCCCCACCAGCAGCGTTGCGACCTGCAGCCCGATGACCGTCAGCAGCGAGATCCCGATATTCCGTAAGCCGTGACGACGCAGGGCTCCTAGCCGACTCCAGCCAATGGCGCGTGCCGTGCGGTACCAATCCTCATTGGTCACTTCGATCACAGCGCTACGGACATATCGCGCTAATAGGCTGCCCTGGACCAGGGCCAGAGAGGTCACTGGTAACACCAGATGGGTTGCCCATTGCAGCGGATCCTTCGTCAGGGGCACATAGCCGCCTGCCGGTAACCAACGCAGTTGCACCGCGAAGACGATGACCAGCCACATACCTGCCCAGAAGGCTGGCACTGAAAGTCCCACCTGGGAGACCGCGGAGGCGAGGAAACCGCTGGCACGACGTCTTTTAAGTGCAGCGAAAGAACCCAGGGGAATCGCGATCATTAAAGCCAAGACCATGCCCCAGAAGATCAGCCACGCTGAAATCCCGAGTTTCGGCGCGATCTCGGTCATCACCGGTCGGCCTCCGATCATGGTGGTGCCGAAATCCCCGGTGACGACCCCACCGATCCATTCGAGATAGCGCACCAGGATGGGTCGGTTGAGTCCCAGCCGTTCTTCAAGTGCGGCAATTTCGGCTGGTGAGGCCTGAGTGCCGAGTTGGACATGAGCGACGCTGCCTGGCAGCGCATTGGCGGCCAGGAAGATCAGCACCGAGGCCACCAGCAGGCTGATGATCAGGCTTACTGACCGCCGACCGAGATCGCGAAGTGTCACGGTCAGCGATTCGTCGCCACGTGGGTGAGGTCGAAGGACAGCCCGGTGGAGTTGGCGGCCACGCCGGAGATCTCGGTGGTGGTGATGATGAGGTTGGGCAATAGGAATAACCAGTCAGCGGCCGCGTCATCGGCCAGCAGCTTGGCTGCCTGCTTGAGTTTGGTGACCTGTTCCTGGCGGGTTGGTGCGCTGTCAGCGGCAGCAACCAGAGTCTGGAATTCGGCATTGTCGTATTGCCAGTAGTAGTCCGGGTTCGCGAAGGAACTCAAATCCCAGGGCTCCACATGGGCCACGACGGTCAGGTCATAGTCGCGCTGGGCGTATACCTGCTCGATCCAGGTGGAGAATTCGAGTTCTTCGACCTCCACAGTGATGTCGACCTCAGCCAGTTGAGCGGCAACCACTCGCCCAATGGGAGGACCATAGGGCAGATTCGGCACCCGCATCCGCAGGCTCAGACCGTCGGCATAGCCAGCGGCGGCGAGCAGTTCCTTGGCCTTGGCCGGGTCATATGGGTAGGTATTTGATAGGTCCTCATACCAGGCATCTGTGGGCGGAACCATGGAACCAATCAGGGTACCTTTGCCACCCCAGGCCGCCTCCAGCAACGCTTGACGATCAATCCCATAGTTAATGGCTTGGCGTACTTCGAGTTTGCTGAGAGCTTCATTGGCATGGTTGAAACCCATGACAACTTCACCATCGGTGGTGCCTTCAAGGGTCTTGAATCGGGTCTGGTCGGAGAACTTCTCCACAGACTGCGGAACAGTGAGGTTCGAGATGATGTCCAATTGGCCCGACAGCATGGCCGTCACCATCGCGTTGGGATCTGCGTAGTACCGGAAGTTGACCTCGTCAACACGCGGGCCAGTGCCCCAGTAGGACTCGTTACGGGTCAAGGTGACGGTGGATCCCACCTCATGGCTGGAGAAGACATAGGGACCCGAGCCAGCAGGGGTGACATTGAGGTCCTGCTCCTGAGAGAGGTCGTAGATGATTCCGGCCGTGGATGTGATGTCGTAGAGCCACTGCTGACTGGGGGCGGTGAGAGTCACCTCCACCGTGGTGTCATTGACGGCACGCATCTGAGCGATCCGAGCCATCTGGGTTTTCAACACTTCGGTGGTATCCGCTCCACTGCGGGTACGTTCGAAGGAAGCAATCACCGCATCGGCGTTGACAGGTTTCCCGGAGGCGAAGGTGGCTCCGGCCTCGAGTTCAAAGGTGTAGACGCTGCCATCGGAGTTAGTGCTCCATGAACGGGCCAGCAGCGGCTTGATCTCGCCCTGGTCGTCGATACGTACCAAGGTTTCGTACACGTTATATAGCAGTACGAAGGGAGTACCAGCACCGGTGGTGGTGGCGGGATCTAACCCGGTGGGCTCGGCAGTGGCGCCGACGTTAAGAACAACGGGATCAGCGGCATTCGTGCCCTGCTGGGAGCACGCCGACAGCGTCAGGCTGAGGCTAAGCAGCACCGCAACCAATGTGGCGAGGCGGCCTAAGGGGCTCGTGGATGTCATGGTGAAGTTCTCCCGTATAGACGGCGCTAGAAGATCGCGGCTATATTACCGGCCACAGTGACCCTAACCTGATCGCCGCTTCCCAGCGCCCACATTCTCTCGAATTTTGCGATCCCGGCCAGGGCATGTATAGTTGATCGGGCGACGCGGGGTGGAGCAGCTCGGTAGCTCGCCGGGCTCATAACCCGGAGGCCACAGGTTCAAATCCTGTCCCCGCTACCAGATCGGGAATCCCGACCAGATCTTACTGGTCGGGATTTTCTGTTGCTCTGGCGGCTGTCGGGCGAAACCAGTTGCGCGGCTGACCCGATGCGCCCCGCTCGGCCCTATGTGATCTACTCCAGCAACTGTTCTCTCGACCCCGGGTTCACGAGCAACCTCTGCTACCCGCGCTCTCCAACCAAGCCACCCGAAACCCAATGCGCAGACCTCATCCCCCAGCGTGTCCTCGCCTGCTGTCCTGCACCCTTCCCACGGGACCCTCAACCCACTACCCCAGTAGCCAAGAACCCTTGAGTAGGCCCACGATGAAGGATCCCTTGGAACCTTCATACCGCCGCGCCACACCACCCTCAACAGCTAGCCAAACGAACGACACCCGAACCGTGACAGCGCTCTCACGCGCCGCCTATGCTAGCAACAACCCACCCACAACGACGTAAGGCTTCTATGATGAAGAATCCTCAGCTTCATATCAGTCGACGTGGCCTAGGCCGGTTGGGTCTCACCGCAGCCGTGCTGGGCGCCACCTCCTTCACCCCCGCTTATGCCGACGATCGGCTGGTGACTGCCACCGACCTTCGGCTGGATTCTGCAGAATTTGCCCGCCTCTATGGACCCGGCACCTTTGTCATCTGTTCCCTGGCCAATACCGTGATCGGGGTGCAGGGGCGCTATGACCGCATCGTCTCGAATAGGTTCCGTTCCTTGGTGACGGGGCAGTTGGCCAAGGTGCGGCTGTACTGGCCAACCGGCAAAGGCTATGCCTCCGGAAACGGAGGCGAGATCCGGGTGCGGGTTCTACCTGATGATGGCACGGCTGAGCATCTTCCGGTGCTTGATGCCACGCCTGTGGCCCAGGCGGTCTACACCCCAGATCTGGGCGCGAAGAACAACTCTGATATCTCGGATCTAGCCTTCACCGCTCATTCCGGCGGGCTGGTTCGCGGCCAGCTGTACCACATGGTCTTTGACAATCTCGATCCTCAGCCAGCAGTCAACTACAGCAGTATCGATCACCAAAGTGTTCCCACCTCAATCGGGCGGCCTGCTCGCTGGCTCAACACGACCGATTGGTCGGTATTGCTTGGTTCTCGGCTTGCGGGCAGCTCACATACCCGCAAGTGGATCAACCTGACGAAGGAAGGCTCTGGGGGAAAGACTTTCTCCCCGATTATGCAGCTCACCACGGTCGATGGCGCTAGCCAAGGAGTCAGTGATGTCGAATCGGGCAGCGTAGTTGGCCGCACTGACAACACGCCAGACAGCCGGGTCTTCTATGCCACGAAGGATCGCCCAATTCGAGAGCTCTTTGTCCCAAGCACCGCCAAGACTGTCACGGGCGTGTCCTTCGCACTCTCCACCACCCAACCAGCAAGCCTGCAATGGCGCATCACCCACCAGGACCAGCAACTGGCCACCGGGACTATCACCCAACCAACAGCCAACTACACCTCCTACGTGCGAGGAAAGTCCAGGTTGGCGAATTTCGTGTGGTATGACCTCGCACTACCCACACCGGTGGCGATGACGGCTGGTGCCAGCTACGCGGTGGAGCTTCATCCCACGCAGGACTCCCAATGGATCATCTGTGGCCACCGCAATGGATCGGTCAATGGATTCACTTGGCCGGCCGCCTTCACCGAGTCCAATGCTCAGCATCGCCTCGGCAGTCAATGGATTGATACGAATTTCCGGGATCTCAACTCACCGCGCACCGACACTAACTGGCCGGTGGTGCTGCATCTGGCACCCTAACCATCCCTGGCTCTGGCCTGGGGCGGACTGGAATCAGCTGGGGTAGCGCTGTTTTGCTGCCTCAACTTCAGGGCTGATCTTCCCGTCGACGTTGACCGGCGTCCACCGCTGTTCTGGGGTCCACTGCGATCCGCAGCCGGAACAACCAAACAGCGGTAGGGCGTCGCGAAACTCCCCGGTGGGATGCCAGGAACACCGGGACTGGCAGGGATGGTGGATCAGTGTCATTTCTACCTCCTCGGCGTTGACCCTACCTAAGTGTGAAGGATCGGTAGGCTCAGGGCTATGAACCCAGGTTTGGTCAGCAACGTCTTCAACACCGCCTTGGTATTCGAAGGTGGCGGCATGAGGGCGTCGTTCTCCTCAGGGGTGCTCGTTGAATTGCTAGCCGCCAATATCTATACCAATTGGGTTGGCGGCATTTCCGCGGGATCCTCCTGCCTGGCTAACTACGTCTCCCGTGACCCGGAGCGGGCCCGCATCGCCTTTGTAGAATTCGCAGCCCATCCCAGATTTGGTGGCCTAGGCACCTGGGTACAGGGTAAGGGTCTGTTCAGCGCTGAATGGATCTACGAAAAAACCTCTCAGCCTGGCCAGGCCCTACCCTTCGATTACGCCACCTTTAATACCAACCCCGCCGATATCCGCATCGGGGGGTTCCGCTGCGATACTGGGGAGATCATCTACTGGGGCCGTGAGGACATCGGCACCGATATGGATCTCATGAAACGGGTCCGTGCCTCCTCCACGATGCCAGGGCTGATGCCCATCACCACCATTGATGGGGTCGATTTCTGCGACGGTGCGCTCGGCCCAACCGGAGGCCTTGCCTATGATGCCGCACGGGCAGATGGCTATGACCGGTTTCTTGTGGTGCTGACTCGGCCGCGGCACTACCGCAAACCGCCAGCCAAACTGCAGGCAGCCTATAAACAGCTGTTTCGCCGCTACCCTGCCATCGCTGAGGGCATCCTCGCTCGACCCGCCCACTACAACGCAGCTCTGGAGGAACTCAAAGAAATGGAACGGCAGGGCAAGGCCTATCTCATCTTCCCCGAGGACATGCCCATCTCCAACCGTGAACGCAACACCTGGAAGCTCTACGAGATGTATCGCCACGGCCGTGCGGTATCTCGACGTCAGCTCCCAGCAATCAAGGATTTCCTTGGCCTAGGCTGAGGCAAGCTCCGCGACAGCGGCCACCAGCCCACATCGCCACCAGGCATAGTCATGTCCGCCGCGGACCTCGCGATATCCCGGTTGCGGAGCACCACGCTGGCACAGCACATCCCGATACTGACGATTCAGCGGAAGCAGGGAATCCTCCTCAGCACCCACCTGGATCACAACTGGCCGCGACACCACGCCGCCACCACGGCGCAGCAGTTGCAGCAGTTCACCTTCTTGATCTCGGTCCTGCCCCCGATGCCAGAAGGACCCCGACTGCACCACCCCTGCCCGCAGCAAGGTGGGGTGAGTAGCCAGCAGCCAGGCCACAGCTAAGCCACCAAATGACTGACCCGCAACCACATCGGCCGTGGGGATGGAACGGCCCAGCAGCTCCCCGGCCAGCCTGAGAGCAACTCGCAGATGTTCCCCCACCGCATCTGGATTGGTCAGCTGCGCCTCACGAAGATCACCCTGACCGGAGTCCACTAACACCACCGTATGTTCGATGCCCTCACGACGCAGCCCGGCCCCTAGGCACAACCCTTGCCAAGCCTCGCCGTCGAACACCACAAGTACCCGCTCATCCCCGGGCAGCACCCGCACTGTGTGGTTACCAAGACTCTTTTCAACCCATCCAGGAAGCTCGGTTTCCGGCCAGTGCCGCCACACGGCCGCGGGCCCACACCAGATACTCGCTTGACCACCCAGTGGAGTCGGCATCCGCATCGGATTGCGTGGATCCGCGATGCCACGACGGTGAACCTCCCGCCAACCTTGACGGGTGTGGCCTATATCCTCCGGCAACCCAGTCACATCAGCTAGTCGATAGGACACAATCCCATCCGCAGGTAGCAGGAAGGTTCCCCCTGCCAACCCGGTGCCGGGAATGCGAGACAGCCGGGAGGGCTGAAGGGCTTCTCGATGCCGGTCAGTGATATTGGTCAGATGCACGACCCAATCTCGGGCATCATCCTCCACCAGAAAGGTGGCGGCCACGAGGTCAACTCCAGCGGTTCGACGCCTTCCCGAGGCCACCCATGGCAACTGCGCCTGGGAGTCCCAGATCTTTTCCGCTGTTTCCCTGGCCAGCGGCAAGCGTAACGGCCAGCCGCCCGGGCCTCGCGGTGTCATCGGCAGCTCCGGGAACCGTTGCAGCTTCACGATCGTCCTCCTCGATGGGGCACAACCAGGGGTGTGCCGGTCACTGGATCGTCAATCACCAGACACGACAATCCAAAGGTGTCCTCGATCGTGGCTGGGATCAGCACCTGATGGGGGGTTCCCTGGGCGCGAATCACCCCGTCCTTCATAGCCACCATGTATGTTGCATACCGGGCCGCCAACCCCAGGTCGTGCAAAACCGCTACCACGGTACGGCCATCCTGCTGCAATTGTTGGCACAGTTCCAGCACTTCGATCTGATGCGCTAGGTCCAGATATGTGGTGGGCTCATCTAATAACACCACGGGGGTGTCTTGGGCCAGCAAGGTAGCGATCCATACCCGCTGCCGCTGGCCACCCGATAGTTCATTGACTCGACGTTCAGCTAGGCCTTCGATATCGGTGACAGCCAACGCTCGGGCCACGGCACGGTCGTCCTCCTCACTCCAACGTCGCAGAAAACTCTGGTGCGGGAATCTTCCCCGCGACACCAGATCCACCACGCGCAACCCCTCGGGCATAGTTTGGGTTTGTGGTAGCAGAGCGAGCTGTTTAGCCACAGCACGGCTCGATAGCTGATCGATCTGCTGCCCGTCAAGTAATACGGCCCCGTGCGAGGGCACCAGGAGCCGGGCCAAGGCCCTGAGTAGCGTCGACTTTCCGCATGCATTTGGCCCGACGATGGCCGTGAGCTCTCCATCAGGGATCGTGAGGCTGACCTCATGGACGACATCACCATGACCGTAGGTGACACTCACGGATGTGGCTTGCAGCTGTGGGTTCACGATCTCCTCCTTAATAGGAAGACAAGCAGGTAGATACCGCCGAGGGCACTGGTGACGATGCCTACAGGGGCACGCAAATCTTGGGGCAGCAACTGCACCAAGGCTTCGGCGAATAGCAATACGGTCGCCCCCACTAATGCGGACACAGCCACCGGGATAGTCCGGCTCCCCACTAACCGGCTGGCGATCTGCGGTGCGGCCAAGGAAATGAACGAAATAGGCCCAGTGCTGGCAATGGCTGCACCAGTCAGCAACACACCGCAGACCACCATCGCTTTGGTTAGCCGCGGCAGCAGCAATCCAAGCTGGCCAGCCATATCAGGCCCTAAATCAAGTGTGGCCAGGTGACGGCTGTGCAGCACCGCGACTGGTAGACACAATAACAAAGCAACGGTGGGTGGAAGGGTGTGCTCCCAGGTTCGCGCGTTGAGCGAACCGATCAGCCAAATCTGCGCCCCGATAGCAATGTTGGGGTCTGTTCTGGTCAGCAGCAACTCAGTCAGGGCACTCCACATGGCTGACAGGCCGATTCCGATCAGCACCATCCGCGGCACCATGTCCCCGCTACGGCCAGCGAGCCAATAGCCTAAGAGGGCAGCTATTGCGCAACCAATGACCGCAGTCGCCGATGTGGCCCAGGTCTGGGTCCCCAATATGGTGATCCCCACCACGGCACCGACGGCGGCACCGCTGACCATGCCAATAATCTCGGGGGATCCTAGTGAGTTGCGGGACAGGGATTGGAAGACCAGCCCCGCCAGCCCCAGGCACGCCCCTGTGACGAATCCTACGGTCACTCGGGGCAGCCTGTACTGCCATAGCGCGGCCGCCTTCGCACTGGACTCGGGTCCTAGCAGCAGGGCATCACGCACTTCGACAATGGAAAGCTGATTTTTCCCGAGCATGAGCAGCAGCCAACCCAGTCCTAGGCACAACCCAATGAGGCCGGCGGCTACCAGCACGGAGCGCGGATACCACACGGAGGCCAGTCGACTGATACGAAGGGGACGTCCAGGCGCCAGCTGGCTTTTCATAGCTTCACCACCCGCATCCGCTGTGCGACGACCACGAACAGCGGTCCGCCAATAAGTGAGCATAGGATGCCAGCGGCTACTTCACGGGGTGGCAGGACCACCCGCCCAAGCACATCAGCCAGCAGCAAGGTCACCGCCCCGAAGATGGCTGACCCCACGATAAGCAACTCCACGCTCGGTCCTGCTAAGGAACGCACGATGAGCGGGGCTACCAACCCCAGAAAACCGATAGGACCCACCAAGGTGGTGGCACAGCCAGTCAGCACGATGGCGGCGCCTCCGACAACAGTCCAGGTCAGCCGGGGGCGTGCCCCCATGGAGCGAGCCATATCATCGCCTAGGGCCAGCGCCCCCAGGTGACCGCTGAAAGACAGCACCGCCAGAAGAGCGACGGCAACGAGAAACACGCACAGCCACATCAAGCCCAGCGGCCGGTTCGAGACGGTACCGGAGGCCCACCCTCGGAAATTCTGGAAGGTGTTGGGCTGCGCCACGATCAACCAATGGGTCACGGCGGAGACAACGGCTGATAGGGCCGCTCCAGACAGGATCAGCCGCAACGAATCCCATTGACCGGTAAGCACCCCACCCACTGCTAAGACGATCAGCCCGGCGATACCGGAACCCAGCATTGCTACTGACACCACCAGCCCAGTTGGAGGGGCCATCATGAAGGTGTAGCAGAGGGCAACGCCCAGTGCGGCTCCCGCATTGACTCCCATCAAGCCGGGTTCCGCTAACGGGTTGCGGGTCAGCGCCTGGGTTAAAGCACCAGCTACCCCAAGGGCGGCACCGGCAACGATAGCCACTGGTATGCGGGGCAGGCGCATCTGCCACACGATGGTTTCCGCTGCACTGGTGGCGGGCTCACCAGCGAGTACCGCCCAAACCTCGTTAAATGAGATCTCTCCGGAACCAACAAATATAGAAACAAAGCCGAGGCCGACGAGCAGCAGCCCGCCGGTCCCGACAATGTGTATCAGGTGCGATGGCCTCACTTCGGATAGGCGGCCAGTGCGTGCTTCACCAGATCCTGAGCTGCATAGAAGTCCAGCTTGAAGGAAGCCAAGCCGAGCGGCTTGACCTGATTGGCTTGCACACTAGGCAAGCTGGCGAAGCGGGCATCCTTCAGCAACGTCTCAACATCGTTTTGGTCGTTTCCAACCAGGAGCAGGTTCTGGGAAGTCAGTGCCTGAACGGCCTGTTCGTCAGAGGTGAAAGCGAAGTCTTTGCGATCGCCTTCGGCCTCCACCCCGGGATCAGCGACTGTGATCCCCAGTTTCTCGAGGAGCAATGCCTGTGGTGCGGTCGGCAAACCGACAGCCAGTCCACCATCACCGCTATAGACAGCGATATTGATCGGCTGCTCGGGGGCCTGGATCTTGGCCTTGCTTTCAGTAACGAGGGCGTCGAATTCGGCCAACAACGCATCGGCCTTCTCCGATAGGCCCAACATCTCACCTAGTTCAGAGGTAACCGCTTCCCAACCCTGACTGTTGTAGTCCACAACAATGGTTGGGGCGATGGCGGTGAGCTGGTCGTATTGTTCGACTTGGCTATCTCCACCGTTCGCGGAGACGATGATGACATCAGGATCAGCGGCCTGAATCGCCTCCAAATCGAGGTTGCCGCTGGTGTACAGAGACTCCACACCTCGCTCTTCTGCGACGCTGGCCCAGTGGGTGAACCAGCCGTGGGAATCTAAGCCTGGCGCATTCGGCTTCGATCCACCGGAGCCTACAACCGGGGCATCTAGAGCCAGCAGCGTTCCGGTTAACACCACTGAAGTGGAAACGATACGTTGCGGCGCTGCCGGGATTTCGACGGTGCCATTGCTGTGAGTGACGGTGCGGGTACCAGCCTGGCTGGCTGCCGTTGCTGCGGCCGACGACTCTGATCCGTCAGACTGATTGGCGGTTTGGGATGCGCACGATGCGGATGTCAGTGCTATCAAAGCGACCGCAATGGCGCTGATTACTTTACGCATAGGTAGACCTTTCGATGGGCATCACTCAGGCTCACCACCCCCCCCAATTTAGGCGAGCCTTGGCTAATCATAGATGTGTCCTCGTTGGCTGCTACCCGCGGCTCCCCTCTCGGGTGATAGGGACGGCCATGTTGACACCTGTGTGGTAGGAGTGCGGCTAACCCGACGAGGAGCCCATGACACACCGGTAAGGCGGCTTCCGTAGACCGCCATAACAGTCACCCTCGCGAGGCCGAGACTCCCCTAGCCAGCTCAGGTCTCAGCTGAATCACAGTCGACCTTTGGCGCGTCGTCGTTCCCCCAGCCAGATCACAACTGCGGCAACAACGATGAAACCAACCAACATCAGCACATCGGATATCCCTGCGGCCACTGCGCGCAGCCAGTTCTCCAGTTGGCTCTGTTGCTTTGCGTCAAGGATCCCACCCAGCGATGTGGTGGCGTCGGTGAGCAGGAATAGCGCGCCGAGGACAACCAGCAGCAAGCCACTGACCACAGCCCACAGAGTCGTACTCAACGGTCCGATCTTGAGTGGTTTAGGCCGAAGCCAGCCAGCGACGTCAACTCGATGCCACACCCAGGCCAAGATGAGGAGCGGCACCACCATCCCAGCCCCAAACAACGCCATCAGTAGCGCCCCGTAAAGCGGGGAGCCGCCCATCGCCACCATCGTGAGTACCGCCCCAAGCAGGGGACCAGTACAGGCCCCCGCCAGCCCGTAGACGGCTCCCATCAGAATCACCGCGATCGTCCCAGTGCCGCCAGTGCCCCGTAACCCGGGAACGGGAAGGTTCAGGCCAAGGGCCACCAACACCCCCAACACCATCAAGGCGACTCCGCCAACAACGGCGAGGAGATGCCGATGGGCTGACATGGCGGCGCTCAGTGCCCCGATGCCCAACCCAAGGGGCACCAAGGTGATCAGCAACCCCACATAGAAGGCTCCGGTACGCGCCAACAACGTGCGTCGGTCCTCGGCGAAGGCATAGGCAAAGAAGGACGGCAGCAGCATCGCCGCGCATGGGCTAAATAGCGCCGCTAATCCCCCAAGGAAGGCGCCTGCCAGCCCGATGGTCATCAGCTGAGTTTCTCCTTCTCTTGGGCGATCAGCTCCTGGAATACCTCAAGGGGTTGGGCGCCTGAAACATACTGAGAACCCACCAGGAAGGCCGGGGTCCCATTGATCCCCAGCTGCTTTGCCTGCTCACTATCGGCAGTCACAGCGGCCCGCACCTCGGCGGATCGATAGGCCGTTTCAAAGGCCGCCAGATCGGGTACCCCAACTTCCTGGGCGATCTGCATGACCAGGTCATCCTTGACATCTGGATGGCCCTGGTTCGGCAGTTTCACGAATAGGGCATGCTGGAACTCCCAGAACAGTCCCTGCTCACCAGCGGCGCGGGCCCCCGCGGCGGCATTGACCGAGTCCTCGCCGAAGATCGCCAGATCGCGGAACTCAATGCGCAGTGTTCCGTCGTCAATGAGAGGCTGCAGACCTGGCAACGTATCCTCAGCAAAGACTGAACAGAATGGACATCTGTAGTCGGCGTATTCCACCATCACCACCGGGGCATCAACGCTGCCCTTGGCCATGGGATCATCGGCTTGCCGACGGGCCTGGGCCAGGATCAACGCCTCCACCTCAGCCTGATTTGGGGCAGCCTGACTGTTGGTCGATGCACCTTCACTGTGCCCCGCGCTGGGAACAGCCTCGCTAGCGGCGAGCTGGGGCGAGGCTCCCCGGCTGGTTTGCAGCAGTAGCACCATGCACACCACGAGCGCCACGGCTAGCACCCCAGTGGCGAGCTTCCATGGTCGTGCTGGATCGGACGGAGCGGCACTATCCGAAGGATTGGATTGCGGCATGGTCATAACGGTTCCCCTTCAACTGTCGTCCATGAGGTTACGAGGAACCCGCCATGAACCCAAACCGAGTAAGCTAGAGCGTCCATCTATTCACGTGAGGATGAAGCGTTTGACGACTTCCCGAGGCGATCTCACCCGCGAGATCGCGCTGGAACAGGCCCATGTCGACCGGGTATACGAGAATCTGGCGGTTTCCACGGCCAGTGCTCGTTCGCTAGCTCAAAGCGGTGCGGAACTCTACAAGTCCGACCGCTCCGATTACCTGCGCGAGGAATCAGGCACAGCACTCTTTGAGCGCGATGCCTTCGCCTACCAGGCTGCCAAACGGCTGGCCATCCTCGACGCAGAGCATGAGGGGTTGGTCTTTGGGCGACTTGATCTGAGCTTCCCCGAGACCCGATACATCGGCAGGATCGGTGTCCGAGATGTCGACTACGAACCCTTAGTCATCGATTGGCGAGCTCCCGCAGCCGAACCCTTCTACCGCGCCACCCAGGCCAATCCCATGAATGTGATCCGGCGTCGGGTGCTGCGTTGCCGCGACGACAAGGTCATCGGCTTGGAAGATGATCTACTGGACACCAGCGTCGAGACTGACCTGCCTGTGCTCGGCGAGGGGGCACTCATGGCTTCGCTGACCCGGGCGCGGGGCCGCACCATGAAGGACATCGTCGCCACCATCCAGTCCGAGCAGGACGAGGCGATCCGGGCCCCCTACCCCGGCTTCACCATCATCGCGGGCGGCCCAGGGACCGGAAAGACCGTGGTCGCTCTACACCGTGCTGCATTCCTGCTCTACACCAACCGGGCTCGCCTAGAGAAAGGCGGGGTCTTGGTGGTGGGGCCAAGCTCCGTGTTCATGAACTACATCGAGCGGGTGTTACCGAGCCTCGGCGAGGATTCCGTAACCTTACGCGCCATTGGCGCTGTCGCCGTCGATGCCCTAGGCATGGTCTCCGAACGTGTCGATACCGCAGCTGCCGCATCCCTGAAGGGCTCGCTGCGTATGCTCAAGGTGCTGCGTCGGCTGGTACGTCATCCCCTGGATGAGGACGCCGACCAGGTTCGAGTTACCGTTAAAGGCGAGGTCCTGAGCCTAGGCGCGGTGGAGTTGGCGGGGATTCGCGAGTCCGTACTAGCTGGGCACAAGATGAACAAGGGACGAACCACCGCCACCCACGCCGTGGCTAAGGCCCTTGCCGCCAAGCTCACCGTGACCCTCGACCTCGACCATGAGGAAATCGATGAACTGATCCGGGACCACCCCGCATTCCAGGACTTCATGACTCGATGGTGGCCCACTGTCGATGCACCAACCATGCTGGCCCGGCTGGCTGACCGGGAGTTACTCGATCAGGTGGCCACGAGCCTCACCCCCGCTGAACGCGACGATCTGGCTGATTCCTACCAGTGGTTGATCACCGGCGGCCTCGATATCACCGGCTGGTCTGTGGCCGATATGGCCCTCCTGGATGAACTGCTAGACATGCTTGGCCCAGTTCCGGTGGAAACCCACGAGGACCCAGTTTTCATTGACTCCGGCCATATCCCTGAGCTTGTCACCACCGCTGACATCATGCGACGGGAACGCGTCATCGATCCCGAGGATGATCCGCAAACGACCTACGCACATATCCTGGTCGATGAGGCCCAAGACATCACCCCCATGCAGTGGCGGGTGCTGCGTCGTCGCGGCCCCCAGGCTTCCTGGACCTTGGTTGGTGACCCGGCCCAAAGCTCCTACCCTGATGCGGCAGAGTCTCAGCGGGCCCTTGATGATCTCATAGGGCGAGCCCCGCTGCGCCGGTTCACCCTGTCAACGAACTACCGCTCCCCCAGCGAGGTCTTCGATCTGGCTGCGAAGGTCATCACTCGGGTATTTCCCCATGCTGACCTACCGCGCGCGGTCAGGAAAACCGGCCTTTCACCAAAACTCATTGCAACCAGCAGCACCCAGCTAAACGAGACCATCCTCAGCCAGGTCCTTGAGATCGCCGGTCAGGTCAGTGGCACCGTCGGCATTATCGTGCCCGCTAGCCGCCTCGACGCTGTGACTCGGCTGACGATGTCCCATCCCCAGCTAGCTGCACTGGAGGAGCGACTACTGGTAGTGACCTCACTACAAGCCAAAGGCCTCGAATACGACGGGGTATTGGTGGTTGCCCCCGACGAGATCGTCGCCGAAGCTCCCGGTGCCGAGCGGGTCCTCTATGTGGCGTTGACTCGCGCCACCCAACGAATGACGGTCCTCGATGTCGATACCCAAAGCTGGCGGGTGGCCCTCGACTAGCTTTCGGCCTTCGCGAGGGCATCGGATGCTGCTGTGCGGCAGGCCCGCGAGCTGCTGCTACCGGGGCACGGACGGGAGTCGGAGGTCGCGAGGCGCCAGATCCTTCGGCTATCCAGTGCTGAGGCACTGAGCACAGCAGAAACCTATGGGCTAACCGATGGGCCGATGTGTCGCGTCCCAGCCGAGGGCTTGAAGCACCTGGGTTGTGGCCTGGTAGCGGTTATGGGTGAAGAACTGCAACCCGGGGGCTCCGGCTGCCAACAGTTCCCGGCACAGCGTGATCGTGCGGTCTAAACCGATACGCCGCACCTCCTCCGGCGATTCCGCATCCCTGAGATTCGCAACAAAGTCGGCGGGCAATTCGCAGTCAGCCAATGCTGCGTAGCGCTCAATCTGGGTGATGACCGTCAACGGCGCGATTCCCGGAATGATCGGAATATCGCAGCCCCGAGCCCGCACCCTGGCCACCAACTCCACATAGCGTTCTGACTCGAAGAACAGCTGGGTGATGGCGTATTCCGCCCCGGCCTGGGCCTTCTCCACCACGATTCGGGCATCCAGCTGCGGATCATTGTCTGGCTGATGAACATTCGGGAAGGCCGCCACCCCGACACAGAAATCGCCGTGGCCTTTAATCAACTGCACCAACTCGGTGGCATTGGCCAGGCCCTCGGGATGTTTCACCCAAGGTTGCTGAGGCCCACCAGGCATATCGCCACGGACGGCCAAAATATCGCGGACACCTGCCTCAGCGAATCCATCAAGGGTACGCAGGAGCTCGTCGCGGGACTGCGAGACGCAGGTGAGATGGCCCACCACGGTGGCACCGTGCTCACGTTTCAGGGCGGCGGTGGCAGCCACGGTGCGGTCCCGAGTGGATCCGGAGGCCCCATAGGTCACCGATAAAAAGGCTGGCCCGAAGCGATCTAGCTGTGCCCTGGCATGGTCGAACCGCGGCTGCTCTTCCGGGGTCCTGGGTGGGAAGAACTCATAGCTCAGTAGTGGCGCCGTTCGCGCAGCCAACAGATGGGCGACAGTGGAATGCATGCGGACAAGGATAGGCTGTCTGGCATGCTGCCACCCGATGCTACAGACCCGCTAGAGGCCGAATTGATCTCCAGCATTGATCGTGAAACGACGCAATTCTTGGAATCGCAAGCCTCGCTGGCTCGGGATAGTGGTGCAGCTGCGATGCTGAAGGTGGCTCGAAGTTATGTGCTCGGCGGGAAACGGCTACGCCCAGCCTTCTGCTATTGGGGTTATGTCGCCGCTGCCGGTCACCCCGCCGATCCTCAGCCGTTGATTCGTGCCGCTGCCTCCCTAGATATCTTCCATGCGTCCCTGCTGGTCCATGATGACCTCATCGACCGTTCAGAACGACGACGTGACCAGCCCGTAGCCCACCGGCAATTCCATGACCACCATCAGGCCATCGGCGGAGCGGGTAGCTCCGAAGAATTTGGCGCCGCTGCCGCGATCCTTGCGGGAGCCGCGCTGATGGCTTGGAGCGTTGAGATGTGGGATAGCTCAGGGTTACCCGCTGAGCGGCTCAACCAGGCGCGGGGGTTAGTACACACCATGCGCAGCGAAGTGTTGCTCGGTCAATATCTCGACGTGGCCGCCGCCTATCTGGCCACCGAGGCTCTCACCTCTCAGGAACTGTTAGCTCAGGCTGAGCAGATTCTGGAATATAAATCTGCGCGATATTCCATCCGTCGCCCTTTAGAAATCGGCGCCGTATTGGGTGGCGCCGCCGAAGACTCAGAATTGGTCACCGCCCTTGGACGTTATGGCTCCCTGGTGGGCGGGGCTTTCCAATTACGCGATGACATCTTGGGTGTCTTCGGTGATCCCCGAGTTACCGGCAAACCAGCCGGCGATGATCTGCGCGAAGGTAAACGCACCATCCTGGTGCTCGAAGCATTGGCTCGCTGCGACGCATCCCAAAAGCAGATCTTCGACGAGGTCCTCGGCAATGCCGAGGCCGACGATGCCGCCATCGATCGGGTACGCAGTATCATCACCAGCACCGGTGCTGCCGATGTGGTGGAACAACTCATCACCGAACGTACCGCTGCGGCCTTAGCTGTCCTTGACAGCGTGTCCCTAGCTGACCAGGCCCATACCGCTTTGAGCACCCTTGCAGGATTGGTTACCCGACGTGAACGCTGAATTGCGCGGTCTCAACGCCGCAGAAGTTGCTGACCGTGTCGCTGATGGTCGAGTCAACACCCTCCCTGATCGATCTGGGCGCAGCAACTGGGAGATTGTCCGCGACAACGTATTCACCCGCGTGAACGCCATACTGGCGGTGCTCTTCGGCATCGTTGCATTGACTGGACAGCTCCTGCAGGGCGCTTTCGTGCTATTGATCATCGCCAACTCCGCCATCGGCGTGATCCAGGAACTGCGGGCTAAACGGACCCTAGATAACTTGGCCCTGATCGGTGAGGCCCATCCCACGGTACTGCGCGATGGGGTTCGCACCAGTATTCCCCGCGACCAGGTGGTTGTCGATGACCTCATCGTTCTCGCTCCGGGAGATCAGATCGTTGTCGATGGCGTCGTGGTGGACGACGACTACCTGGAAGTCGACGAGTCCATGCTGACTGGCGAGGCCGACCCGATCGCCAAGGTCCCTGGCGATGACCTGCTCTCTGGCGCTTTCGTGGTCGCGGGCGCGGGCATCTACCGCGCCACCAAGGTCGGTGCTGATGCCTATGCTGCGCAGCTCACCGCCCAGGCCGCCAAGTTCACCCTGGTCAACTCCGAGCTGCGCGCCGGTATCGACAAGATCCTGCGCTTCGTCTCCTTTCTGCTATTCCCGGTCGGGGCGTTGACCATCTGGGTGCAGTTCAACCAAGAGGGTGCCACCTGGCAGGACTCCGCGTTGCGGATGGTAGCGGCATTGGTGCCCATGATCCCCGAGGGCCTGATCCTGATCACATCCGTGGCCTTTGCACTCGGCGTGATACGGCTGGGTCAGCGCAACTGCTTAGTCCAGGAGTTGCCAGCTATTGAGGGCCTGGCCCGCGTGAGCGTGGTCTGTGCTGACAAGACCGGCACCCTCACCCAAAACGCCATGACCTTAGGTGAGATCATCCCCGTTCAAGGCGATGAGGCTAAGGTCCGTGAACTGCTGGGGCATATGGTGGCCGCCGATCCCACCCCGAATGCCTCGATGCAGGCTATCGCCAATGCTGTTGAGCTTCCGGCAGCCAGCTGGGCTGTTGCGGCTCGCGCACCATTCACCTCGGCGAAGAAATGGTCCGGGGTGACCTTCACCGAACAGGGTTCCTGGGTGCTGGGTGCCCCCGATGTGCTGGCTAAGGGAAGCATCGCCGAGCGCGCCGAGCAGATTGGCGCGACCGGTCGTCGGGTGCTGCTGCTCGGCCAGGCCAAGACTTCCGTGACTGCTGAGGATGCCCCCGGCGAGGTTACCCCGGTAGCCCTGCTAGCCCTGGACCAGCTGGTGCGCCCAGATGCCGCCGACACCTTGGCCTATTTCAACGATCAGAACGTGGCCGTCAAGGTCATCTCCGGCGACAACGCGGCCTCCGTGGGCGCCGTCACCCGCTCGCTGGGAGTCTCGGTCGACGAGGCCATCGACGCCCGCACCTTGCCTGAACAGGGCGAGGAGTTCACTGAGACGATCAACCAAGCCGACGTCTTCGGACGCGTCACCCCGCAGCAGAAACGTGCCATGGTCACGGCGCTGCAATCTCGCGGGCACACCGTCGCTATGACCGGTGACGGGGTCAACGATGTTCTGGCCCTCAAGGATGCCGATCTCGGTGTGGCGATGGGCTCCGGCTCTGCCGCCACCCGCGCCGTCGCCCAGATCGTGCTACTGGATGATCGTTTCGCCACCTTGCCCCATGTCGTGGCCGAAGGCCGTCGGGTGATCGGCAACATCGAACGCGTTGCCAAGTTGTTCCTGACCAAGACGGTCTATGCCGTCGCCCTAGCCCTGATTATCGGTGTGATGGGACTGCCCAATCCCTTCCTACCACTGCAGACGACCGTGGTGAACTGGTTCACCATTGGCATCCCCGCATTCCTGCTGGCACTGCCCCCGAACCGGGAACGCGCCCGCCCTGGGTTCGTCAACCGGGTGCTGACCTTAGCCGTGCCCTCTGGGATCATCGTCGGCCTAGCCACCACCACCAGTTATGTCGTGGTTCGTGGCTTTGGGGCTGTCTCCCAAACCCTCCAACTCCAGGCGTCGACGGCCGCCCTGGTGACCTTGCTCATCGTCGCAATTTGGGTACTTGCAGTGGTTGCCCGTCCTTGGGTGACCTGGCGGCTGGGCCTGGTGATCTTCGCATATGCCTTCTATGCGGCCTGCTTCTTGTTGCCGTGGAGCCGCGATCTGCTGAGCCTCGACCTCAGCAACACCGGGGCTATGGCCCTGGGCGTCGGTTTGGGACTCCTGGGCGCCGCGCTCGTCGAGGTTGTTTGGTGGTTGACTGCCAAGTACCGTGGCGAGGTACCACGCATCTGGCGGACTCGCGAGCACA
The DNA here is from genome assembly GCA_041855345.1 of Arachnia sp. GTDB lineage: Bacteria > Actinomycetota > Actinomycetes > Propionibacteriales > Propionibacteriaceae > Arachnia. Next base: position 28,748 of record JBHAEB010000167.1, read on the forward strand.
CGGGTTAGCTGAGTAACGCGGCCCGGCGGTAACTCGATGCCGCGGGATCGCTGTTCCAGGACTGCCGTAGGAGTTCTTTCATCTTGGAGACCTGCTCGGGTGTGGTTGGGGCTGTCAACCACACCCGCCGCACCCCGGCCTCGATCAGTGGGATGAGACTGGCTGCGTCGAAATCACCGGCCATGAACCACGGGATGGCCGCGATATCGAGGGGCGGATGGAGTTCAAGGGCCTGCGCTATCAGGTCACGGCGACGCAGCACCACGAAGTCGAAAGTTGTGGGCAGGGTGGCGAGGGTTTGAGCGTCGTTGATCTCAATCCCTTGGAGTCCCCATCGCTGCCGCTGCGCATAGGCGCTCAGGGCTGGGCCAGGTTCAGCCACGACGCAGAGGTCATGCGTGGTCGACAGGTCTCGGCATCCCACCAGGGCGGGGATCTCGCGCATCGCGGTGAGCAGTTCACGATCGCTGTCGATATCGTCCAGCAGCATCACATCGACTCCTCGGGAAGCAAGAGCCACCAGGTCTTGCCGATCCTGTGGACGTACACCTTCCCAGGCGATAGTGGCCAACTTCAACCGCGAAGCAATCGACATCCGAACGCTCATAGCCTTAGGCTACGCGGCGCGCCGAACTCAGAGCTGGCCCGCTGGGCCCCTACACTCGATGTGGCCCCTCCGGTGCCAGGGGAACGCGTTGAGAGGAACAGGAGATCGCAGTGACGTCTGCACGCACGCCAGACCCCATGGTTGCTAGCGTGCTTGATGGCCGTTATGAGATCCTGGCCAAACTCGCCCGCGGCGGCATGGCTACCGTCTATCGCGCCCGGGATAATCGACTGCACCGCACCGTTGCTGTCAAGATCATGCGCACCGATTTGGGTGAGGACGACGAGTTCGCGGCAAAATTTGATCGGGAGGCCCGTTCTGCGGCTTTGATCAACCATCCCGCCGTGGTCAGCATCTTCGACCAGGGCATTTCCCGGGGCCAGCCCTATATCGTCATGGAATATATCGAGGGCGAGACCTTGCGTCGGCTTATTGCCCGCGAGGCACCGCTGGAGCCGATGCGTGCCCTTGATCTGCTGGAGCCCATCGCATCGGCCTTGGCTGCCGCCCACGAGGCTGGCATCGTGCACCGCGATATCAAACCGGAGAATGTTCTGCTCTCGGCTAGAGGTCAAATCAAGGTGGCGGACTTTGGGCTGGCGCGGGAAACTGCATCCCCTCAAATGACCGCGACAGGGGTCCTGGTTGGCACCGCATCCTATCTGCCGCCGGAACTGGTTACTCACGCCCGCCCTGACGCCCGAAGCGATATCTACTCCACTGGCATCGTGTTGTTCGAGCTGTTGACGGGGAAGAAACCCCATGTGGGTGAGAACAACTACCAGATCGCCTATGCCCATGTGAATACCGATGTTCCTGCCCCCTCGCAGAAACTGCGGGAGTTGGGCATCGTCGGATTCATCCCCGACTATGTTGATGCCCTGGTAGCAGCCTGCACCGCCCGTGATCCCCAGGCCCGTATCGCCGATGGTCGTGAACTCTCCGACAGCTTGCGCCGGGTCCGCACCGAACTGCTGCGTTACCCTGATCGACATAACCCGGCGCTGGCTGCTGCGCTGCGTCCCGAACCAACCGGGGAGATTCCTACCCAAACCATCTCCCCCCGCCCTGAACCACGACCCCGACCGCTCTCGGAGTTGCCGACTGCGCCGATCCGGCCTTCGTCGCCAAATCCAACGACGGTCTACCCCCCAGAGGCACGCACCGAGATCGTGCCGACTGCTGCTGCGATGCCACAGTCGGAACCTTCCCCTACCCCCGCCTCGCAACGTACCCCGCTATTCCCGAATCTCAACCTGAGCCTGTCCCAGGATCCGGTCTACCGGCGTCGCCGGGGAGCCATCATGATGGTGCTGCTGCTGGTCGTGACCACTATCATCGCGGTGTCTTCATGGTGGTGGGCGGAAGGACGATTCACCACGACACCGGATGTTTCCGGGCAAGGGCGGGAACAGGCAATCCAAACGTTGACAGCCAATGATCTGCAGTTCACCACCGTCGAGGACTTCTCTGAGACTGTGGCTAGCGGCTCAGTGATCTCCACTGATCCTGCTGGCGGCCTTCGCCTGCCGCGGGGTTCCACCGTGACCATCGTCATCTCCAAAGGACCGGAACGCTACGCCATGCCCACCGTGGTGGGACTCACCAAGGAGGAGGCAACCGCAGCCATCGAGGGCGCTAACCTCACCCTCGGAAAGGTCTCGGAGGAGTATTCCGCCTCGGTGGCGGCTGGGACCGTTATTTCCGCCAGTGCCGAAGCCGAAACCTTGCTGCCCAAGGACACTGCCATCGACCTCCAGGTGAGTCTGGGACCCGAGCCGATCAAGATCACCAACTATGAAGGCACCGATGCGAGCACCGCACAGCAGGAGCTCTCCGCTGCAGGGTTCAGCATCTCCACCACGGCCGAGCATTCAGCTACCGTCCCCGAAGGGTCAGTGATCTCTCAGGATCCCAACAGCGGCACCGGCCATCATGGCGACACCATCAGACTAGTGACCTCCCTGGGGCCGGAGATGGTAACCGTGCCCGTGGTGAAGTATCTGACCGTTGACAAGGCCACCAAGACCTTAGAGTCGGCCGGATTCACCGTGCAGGTGGAGCAGGCCACGGAACTGCCAGCCCAGATCGGATTAGTCACCTATACCGTTCCTGCCGGGGGCACCCAAGCTCCCAAGGGCAGCACGGTCATCATCTACGAGACCTAATTGGTCACAGCTGCGGGACGGTGAAATCCTGCACCGGGTTCGCCCTCTTGGACCGGCCCTGCTTGAGTCGGGTTGCCACGGTGAAGGCCAATTCCAGGCTCTGGTCCCGGTTTAGGCGCGGATCACAGACGGTCTCATAACGGTTCGCCAGATCAGCTTCCGCCAATCGTGCTGCCCCGCCTACACATTCGGTGACATCCGAACCGGTCAATTCAACGTGTAATCCACCGGGCCAGGTACCGAGCTCGTCGTGGACGTCGAAGAATCCACGAACCTCCTCCACCACATCATCGAAGGATCGGGTCTTGTATCCATTGGCTGCCTCGAAGGTGTTGCCATGCATCGGATCGCATACCCAAGCCACGCTGCGTCCTGTCGCCTCGATCCCCTCAATGAGGCTGGGAAGCACCTCACGCACCTTAGTGGCCCCCATCCGCGTAATGAAGGTGATTCTTCCAGGTTCACGGTCTGGATCCAGCCGATCCGCCAAAGCAATGGCCTGCTCGGGGGTGCTGGTGGGGCCCAACTTGATGCCCAATGGATTACGGACCCGACGAAGTAACTCCACATGAGCCCCGTCAAGTTGCCGGGTGCGTTCCCCGATCCACAGCATATGGCCGGAGCAGCCGTAGAGCTGCTGGGAGCGGGAATCGACACGGGTCAAGGCCCGCTCGTATTCCAGGAGCAGCGCCTCATGGGAGGCGTAGAAATCGATGGTGCTCAGTGCTCGATCATCGACGCCACATGCGACCATGAAAGCCAATGCCTGATCGATTTCGCGAGCCAACTCCTCATAGGCTTCCTCCACCTCAGAGTTGCCGACGAAATCCCGGTTCCAGTTGTGGACCCCTCTCAGGTCGGCAAATCCGCCCTTGACAAAGGCCCGCACTAGGTTCAGCGTCGCCGAGGAAGCGTTGTAGACCTGGATAAGTCGCTGCGGATCATGATCCCGAGCAGATTGGGTGAATTCGAAACCGTTGATAGCATCCCCGCGATAACTCGGCAGAGTGACCCCATCGCGGGTTTCCAAGTCGTTGCTGCGGGGTTTGGCATATTGGCCGGCGATACGTCCCACTTTCACCACCGGCACCTGGGCGGCATAGGTCATCACCACAGCCATCGACAATTGCACGAGCAGCTTGTCCTTGATGTTCTGCGCGGTTACGGCCTCAAAGGTCTCGGCACAATCCCCGCCCTGCAGCAGGAAGGCGCGGCCAGCTGCCACGTCGGCAAGCTTGGCGCGAAGATCATCACACTCACCAGCAAAGACCAGAGGTGGCAATGCTTCGATGGTGTCAATCACTGAGTCGAGTGCGGCCATATCTGGGTACTGTGGCTGCTGGACAAATGGCAGGGCACGCAACTCGGCCCGAGACATCGGAGATGGCATGCCGGGAAGACTACCTCAGGTCACTCATTGGGGTCGTGTATGCCTTGATCGATGGCATAGAGGGTGAGTTCAACCCGGTTATGGAGTTGCAATTTCCGCAGCACATTCTGGACGTGGTTCTGCACGGTGCGGTGGGAGACGAATAGTTCCTCAGCGATTTCACGGTAGGCCAGCCCCTTCGCGACCCTGCGTAGCACCTCAACCTCGCGAGTCGTCAACACCGGGCCGGTGTCATCGTGGGTGCGGGCGACATTGACCATGCGACGAAACTCCCCCAGCACCAGTCCCGCCAGACCTGGGGTAAAGACCGCATCGCCGGCTGCGGTCCGCTGCACTCCTTCGATGAGTTCAGCCTTTGATGCCGACTTGACCAGATAGCCGCGGGCCCCGGCCTTCATGGCCCGCAACACATCCTCCCGCTCCCCACTAGCCGAGATCACCAGTACCTGGATGTCGGGGAATTCCCGCACCAGCAATTCGGTGCAGGTGGCTCCATCGGGATCGGGGATTTGAAGATCCATCACCACGACATCCGGCTTCGTTGCCCGAGCCCGTTGGAGGCACTCAGTCCCGTTCTTCGCCACCGCGACGATTTCAAAACCGACGACGCTTAAATCCTCGCTCAACGCGTCAATCCACATGGGGTGATCGTCCACCAACATGACGCGGTTACGCGTGATCTCGTTCATTGTTCACCTACCTTGATGGGGAACCGCAGTTCCCATTCCGTGCCCTGCCCCGGAGTTGATTTGATCACGGCACTGCCGCCGAGGGCCGTCACTCGGCCGATGATCGAATCTCGAATCCCTAACCGGCCACGTTCACTGGCTTGATCGATCTGCGCGGGATTCATACCAGCGCCATCGTCGCGAACCCACAAGATGATCTCCTGATCATCCTCTTGATCCAGCAGCACCCAGGCTTTCGCGCCGGGACCTGCATGTCGCTCCACATTCTTCAAGGCCTCCAGCAGCGTCGCCTCCACTTCCTCGGCGATCAGCCGAGGCACCATGACTCGCCCTGCCATGGTGGACACCGTGACCGATCCGGTCTCGTATTTGTCAAGATGGGCAGCTAGGTCGACAGCCAGAGTGGAGGAATCATCGATGATCTCCCGGTCTCGGATCAGGGTGCGAAGTTCATTCTCGGATTGTCGAGCGAGTTCAGCTAGCCGAGCCCCTCGCGGCCCCAGCTCTGGACCCTCTCGCTCCACCAAGGCCAAGACCTGCAAAGCACCGTCGTGAACGATCCGTGCTAGCCGTTCCCGTTCCCCCAAGGCCACTGAACGAATACGAGCTCTTTCTTGTTCGGTAATGGTGTGTTTGAACTGGGTGATGAGTACCCCGACACACACGGCCATCAATAGGCTGGCCAGAATCAGGTCAAATCGGGCGGCCGTGACCTGAGGCGGAATCGTCAACAGCGCTAAGGCTGCGGCCATGGTGGAGGCGACCCCTGCTACCGGACCGCGCAACACCGCCGCATAGAGGGAACACCCCAGCATCCAATAGCCCGCCAATGAGTAACCCCCATAGGGGGTGGTGGTCACCAGCGGGGTGGCCACCACGATGGCGCAGGTCACCGAGGTGTCTGCTAGATGTACCCATAAACTGCGTGCGGTGGGGCTGCGCAGCAGCACAGTGATGAAAACCGTCCAGGCCACCACAACCACCATGACGATGAGGAGACCCACCTGATCGTCAGCCGAGGGGTAGACGAACCAGAAGGTCACCACCACCAGATGGACGGCCATGACGCAGCGCACGGTTGCGGTCACGACGAACAGGCGGCCCAGCACGTCGTAGTCCTTACGGAACCAGGAAGAGGCCGCCTGGACCCATCCCAGGCTCGCCGACGTCGGGCGCGGCCCGTGGCTCACTCCGAAGTCACCGCCGGTTTCGGGGTTCCCCCGGGACGAGGTTTGACGAAAGCATCTGAGCCCTGTGCTTTGAGGTCACCATATTTCACTCGGAAGGCGTATACGTCGGCGTATTCCTGGCCGGTAAGCCGTTGAATGGCATCCAGTACCTCAGCCGTTACCCAACGCACCACCGCACTATCGGACTCGCGGCCCTGAAGATCCGAGAAATCTAAGGGCTTACCCACCACGACTAGGGGGCGGCGAACCCACGGGATTCCCAGAAACCCTTTGACCGTTTCGGTACCCACCAAACCAACCGGTAATACCGGGGCGCCGGAGGCCAGCACCATACGGGCCATACCGGTTTTCCCCTTGTAGAGGCGGCCATCTGGGGAGCGAGTTCCCTCTGGGAATATCCCTACCACCTGACCGGAATCTAAAACGTCATAGATCGCCTGCAACGAACTCGCAGAGGCTCTGCCCCCGCCCCGGTCCATGGGAACCATCCCGATGGCTTTGAGGAACCATGCCACGATCTTGGACCCTAGCGACTTCCCGCCCTCAAAGAGTTCCTTCTTAGCCGGGAAGGTCACCTTCCGAGGCAACATCGCCGGAATGATCACTGGATCCATGGTCGCAATATGGTTGCTCACCAGCAGCGCACCGCCGGAGGCGGGAACGTTCTCTGCTCCATCGATGCGGGCACGAAACCCGAATCTCACCAGTGGGCGAAACAGGAACGTCTTGAAGAACCGATACCACATGCGAATCTAGGCGACTCGACGTGCACCCATATAGGGCATCGAGTCGAGGCCCGCGACGCGAACACCGCTGCTGGGGTTGGCCGCATGGATGATCTGACCATTGCCGATGTACATACCGACGTGGCTAATACCGCTGTAGTAGAACACAAGATCGCCGGGCTGGAGGTCGCTGCGAGAAACCGCGGTTCCGGCGTTGTACTGGGCCCCGGAGGTACGTGGCAGTGAGATTCCCACCTGCGAGTAGGCGTAGATCATCAGGCCTGAGCAGTCGAAGGAGTTTGGCCCAGTCGCGCCCCAGACATAGCTTTTACCAGCCTGGGCGAGTGCGATATTGGCGGCCTGGGCGGCACGCTCCGAGGCGCTTCCGGAAACCGCGGGCGCGGGCTGGTCGGAGTCTTCGGATCCGGCGTCGGGGGTAGGCTCGGCCGCCTCGGCCGCAGCTGCTTGACGCTCGGCTTCGAGGGCCGCTAGCCGCTGGCGTTCTTCTTCACTCAACTGGTCGTAGACGGCTTGGGCTTCGTCTTCCTTGGCGTCGTAGTCGGCAGCTAGCTGCTCCTTGGCTTCCTGATCGGCCACCAGTGAGGCGGTGAGCCGCTCTTGCTGATCGGTCAGCGAATCAAGCCGGGCCTGCTCCACTTGTAGGGCCTGGATGTCGGCGTTGCTGCGAGCAGCCTCGTTTTGGATCGTCGCAAGTCCGGAGAGGAAGGAGCTATCGGTGGCGCTGCTAAGCAACTGGTTAGTGATGTCAAAACCACCGCTATTGAGCTGCAACATCGCCACATCACCCAGATCTAGGCCGAGCTGATCGACCTTGGCCTGTTGGGTCGCGAGATCGTCGGTGAGGGTCGCGAGCTTGGTTTCGGCATCGGTCACCCGTTCGCTGGCGGCGATGATGTCGGCATCAATTTGAGCGGCCTCCTCTTGGATCCGCTCCAGTTCAGCCTGAGCCTCAGCCACAGCATCAGGATCTGCTGACGCCCAGGGAACATTGCTGGCAGCAGCGACTACCAAGAGACCAACCAGGCCAATGCGGAACTTCTTCACAGAAATCTCCAGATCGCTCGGGGACGAGGCTGAGAGAATCTTAGACGACTTTCAGGGCATTACCCAACTCCATCCGCAAGGGTGGCACCAGCCCAACCTCAGCCAACACACCCAAGGCCCGCTGCTCGATCTCTTCCAGCGGCAAGACCCTTGGGGAGTCCAGCAGGAAGCTCATCACACAGTCGTTACATCCCTTGCCGCGCAGTTCGCATCGGTCACAATCAATGACTACCTGACTCATGGGTAACACCCTGGCAGCTGGGTCTGACATTTTGTCGGCTCCTCCCCCTAGGGTGCGATATATGAATCCGTCGCGTGCCTATCAACCCAGCTTCGATGATCTGGGCGAGTACCTCCACACGACAAGGTTCTGTGTGGTGGATCTAGAAACAACTGGTGCATCCCACCAGGATGAGATCACCGAGATCGGGGCGGTGAAGGTCTGCGGCGGCCAGGTCGAGGGTGAGTTTCAAACCCTGGTACGTCCAAACTCACCGATCCCCCCGATGATTCAGGTCCTCACCGGCATCACCGACCCGATGGTTGCTGCTGCCCCATCCCTGGCAGCAGTGATCCCCAGTTTCTTGGACTTCGCAGCAGGTTGCGTTTTAGTGGCCCACAACGCCCGCTTCGATATCGGCTTCCTCAAACGGGCCTGTCAAAATCTGGATCTGGTGTGGCCCCAACCAGTGATTATTGACACCGTCGCCTTGGCCCGCCACGCCCTGCTGCCTGATGAGGTACGCAACCGCAAATTGGCCACCTTGGCCGCCTATTTCAAGGCTGAGACCCAGCCGGACCATCGAGCCCTCAGCGACGCGCGAGCTACTGTCGATGTCTTCCATGGTCTTTTGGAACGAGTCGGCAACCTTGGCGTCGATACGGTGGCGGATCTGGTGGAATTACTCGCTGCAGTCACTCCGGATCGCCGTGCCAAACGCACCTGGGCTAAGGGATTGCCGGAGGCTCCAGGGGTGTATTGGTTTGAGCACCATGGCACCCATAGTGATGGCCGTGACCGCGTCGAGATGCTCTATGTCGGTAAGTCTCGAAACCTCAAACGACGCGTGGCCAGCTATTTTTCAGCAGCAGAACAGCGCCCCCGGATCCATGAGATGGTGCGGATAGCCACCGGGGTTCAGGTGCTGGTCTGCGCCACTGACCTCGAGGCCGAGGTCCGCGAGTTGCGCATGATCGCTTCGCAATCGCCTCGCTACAACCGGCGAAGCAAAAACCAGCATCAACTCACCTGGCTGAAACTGACCCACGAGGCATTCCCCAGACTCTCAACAGTCCGAAAGATCAACTCGGCTGACACCTTTTGGGGGCCGTTTCCCAGCTCATCGGCTGCCGCCGCTGTCGCCCGCGCCATCCAAGAGGGCTTCAGCATCCGTGAATGCACCCGCAAACTCAGCCCCACCACACCCAGTCCAGCCTGCGCACTGGCTGAGCTGGGACGATGTTTGGCACCGTGCACCCTGGGTGAGGGAGCCACCAGATATGCAGATCGCATCGATTCGGTCCGTGCCGCCTTCGCAGGCGATATCCGCGAACTCATGGGATCGGCTGCTCCCCGGTTAGCTAAGCTGGTAGCTGCCCAACGATTTGAGGAGGCCGGCCAACTGACCAACCGGCTGCTGAGCGCCCATGACACCTCCCTGCGATTTCACCGGGTCCGGGCCCTAGCCTCCTGCCCGGAGCTGGTGGCAGCCGCTCCTGAAGCGGACGGCTGGGCCATTCATGTCATTCGATACGGCAAGCTGGCTGGGGCCGCACGCGCCGCGACGGCCCAGGTACGCGAGGTTGCTGCCTCACTGCAATCTCTAGCTGAGACGGTATGCAAAGCTCCCGACGGGTTACCCGCCGGGAGCTTCGAAGAGGCCGAAAGGGTGGCCACCTGGTTAGAGTCACCAGGGGTCAGATTCCTGGCCACCGAGGGTGAATGGGCTTGGCCCCTGTATTGCGCCTTCGATCAGGCCAGGGTGACCGAATTGATCACCACTGGGGTCACCGGTCGATCCCCAGGGCCGGTTGGTGAGGTAGCGATGGCATCTACCACCGCCTGAGAGGCAGCATCGGTCACCTCACCGAAGATGGTATGACGGCGATTCAGCCACGGAGTAGCCGCTACCGTGATGAAGAACTGCGAGCCATTGGTGCCGGGACCGGCATTAGCCATGGCCAGCAGATAAGGACGGTTGAAGGTGTGATCTGGGTGGAATTCATCGGCGAAACGATATCCGGGACCGCCGGTTCCAGTACCCAGCGGGCAACCACCTTGAATCATGAAACCATCGATGACCCGGTGAAATCCGAGACCGTCATAGAACTTGCCGGTGGTTGGCGCTCCGGTCTTGGGATCGAGGTATTCCTTCGTTCCCCCAGCCAGGCCCACGAAATTTTCCACTGTCTTGGGGGCCTCGTCGTCGAACAAATCAATGACGATATCGCCCGCTGTGGTGTGAAGAGTTGCTGTGGTCATGACATCCAACCTACACGTAATACCTTCCGCTGAGCCCAGAAGCGGGTAGCGTTGATGCTGCTCGATCACGAGCCAATCATTGGAGGAATAGTGAATACATCACGACTGACCAAGGCCGCCGCCGCTTCTGCCGCCGCCGCTGCGGAAA
>JBHAEB010000168.1:0-3206 GCA_041855345.1 Arachnia sp.
CCCAGTACGAACTCCACCACGGACTGGGCGGACAGCTGCCAGCCGGGGGCGACGGGGCGCTTCTGTTTGCGGTCGCGTTGCTTGAGTAGCTCCAGCTGGTCGGCATAGCGCAGCTCGGCTGGTGGCCGTTGCATATCGGTCATCTCGTGAGGCTCCTTAGATCGTTCAGCTCGTGATCGCGGCGATCGTGGCCAGCACCTCGCTGGTGATCTTGGCCGGGACCTGGGACCACGGGACCTTCTGCCTATCCTTCATGTCCCAGCCGTCGCCCCAGCCGAGGTCCTTGGGATCTACTGCTCCCTTGACGACGAAACAGGATTCGATCTGCTGATCCTCTTGCTCGCTGAGTGGCCCCATCCACATTCCTGAGTACTGGATCACAGGTGTGATTCCTGCGGAGGGAATAACTAAGCCGTGCAGACAGTAGGTGCCCGCATCCAAGGCCTCGCCCCGCTCCCAGCCGTACCGGCTGAACGCACCCATGAGTTTGGTGGCAGGGTATTTGTCGGTGGGCAGACCGTGAAGGGCGGTGTCGTCGCCCTGATCGGTGGGCAGGGTGTAGACCGGGCGGTCGAGTTGCTTGAAGGGGGCGGTTAGCTCGTAGTCAGCTAGGATTTCCGCCCATGCAGACAGCTGCTCATCGTCCAGGTCGAGGCGGTGGGCCACCCCGATGCTGAGGGAATCGGTGGTCACAGGCTCGTCATCGGTGTCCACCAGGATCCCGTCCTCGTCAATGCGAGCGGTGGCGACCAGGGTGCCGTTGTCGTAGACGCTCCAGATCACCCCCGCCAGCAGCCGTCGCAGCACCGGATGGGGGGCGATGAACTGGGCGTGGTCGGCTCCGCTCCAGCGGCGATCGGTGACCATGGCGCGCTCAAACCGGTCGACCTGGATCTTTGCCAGTGCGGTGACGGTCTTCTTCATCGCGTTGTAGTCGGCCTTTGCGGTCTTCGCCTGCTCGGGGTCGTCGCTCTTATTGGGGGCCGGCAGGGTGCTGAGCACTTTTCCGGTGGGGCGGCCGTCGGGGCCGATGAGCCGGGCGGCCAGTTTGGCCTCTGGAGTGACATAGGCCAGGAATTGGCGTGGGCCATAGTCGAAGCGGGCGGTGCCGCGCTCGTCGAGGCCCCCGTCGCCGAGGACTCGGTCTTCTAGCTCGTCGCGGGTGAAGCCACGCTGGGCGGCGATCTCATCCATCGCCTCACCCGCACGCTTCTTCAGGCCGGCGAACTTCACCTTCGCGGCGATCCCGGAGATCTGCTGCAGGGCCTCGTCGGTAGCGACATTACGCAGCGCGGTTAAGCCTTTGACGGCGCGCTGGTGCTGGCTGATGCCAGGCCATTCCCGGATCATGGGGGTTAGGGTGTGGACGAAGGCGCTGTCGCCTAGCCATCCGGCGCCGGTCATCAGCCAGCTTTGCTTGGCCGGTGCCCCTGAATTCAGCCACAGCTTGAGGACTGCTAGGGCGAACTCATCGCGGTGGGTGCGTCCGCTGCGGTCCCGCACCGCAGCCACGAGCGGATGCTCGGCGGTAGCGCTCATGGCACGCAGCAGCTCGGCGACCTGCGTCGGGCTCAGCCGGTGTTGGCCATCGACGCGCAACGGTGGCAGGCCCTGGACGTTGAACGGCAGGGCTTGGGCCTTGGGCAGGTCCGCCGCAGCCTCGGCCCACCAGCCGGTATCGGCGGGCAGCTCAGGGATGGCGGCATCAGCGATGATGGAGTCGATCACCGCGAGGATATTGCCACTGGTGGTGGCTGCTAGTCCTGACAGCTGTGTTAGGGGCAGTTGCCGCAGGATCGGGGCCACAGCCTTGGCCCGGGTTGGGTTGAGGGGTGCGGCCAAGACCTGCGGTAGATGGGCATTCAGCCAAGCACCAGCCACATCTGCGGCCTTCGAATCGAGGGCGTCGACGAACAACTCCACCACACCGGGACCGTGAGCCACCTCAGCGACCGTAGACAGCATTGCTTCAGCGATGCCACGGGAGGCAGTGTTGAGCGCGTCGACGAGGAAACCGAAACCGTGCCGACCGGTGGCCACGAGCCACGGCACCACAGCCCGCCAGCTGTTCAACGAGGCGCCGGTGCGGCGCGCGAAGGCAACCCGCTCCTCAGGGGTAGGCAGCACGATCCCCAGCAGGGCCTTGTCATCGTATTCGTCCGCCAAGGCACCCCGAGGTATGTCGCCGAGAAGCTCAGTAGCGACGGTCGGATCGAGAGCCTCCAACGCGGCCGCCTGGTAGATGGTGGTATCGGTGAGTTTGTAGGCGCCGTAGCGATCGCGGGTCACGGGTGCGGGCAGCGGGGAGGGTAGGTTGCGGCGAACCACGGCGAGCTTGTCGGGGTCCCACACCTTGATCATCGGGCGGGCCACCATCAACGGCACGATGTCATTGGCGCGCAGCAAGGAGCTGGGGCTGCGCCAGCTGCGCTCCAACAAGGCCTTCAGCCATAATGGCCAATTAGAGGTCGGACCCCAGAAGCCGGGTTGCTGCCGCTTGGGGTTGCGGCGCTGTTTCAAATATTCCTGCCACCACCTGCGGCGTTCCGCCGACGGTAGGGTGGTAAACGGTGGCTCGGAGAAGCTCACCCGCTCATAGGTGGAGTAGCCGTCGGAGTAGGGGACGAAGGAGACGATGCGTTCAGCGCGGGCCAGCTCCGCCTCGGGGTCGAAGGGCTCGGTGTCGCGCTCGACATGGACAGCAGTGCTGAGATCAAAGGCTTGCTCGAAGGGGGTGATGACCAGACCCAGGTCGTCGGCGTCGCCCGCCGCTACCTGGATCGGCCTTGCAGCCACTTCAGGCGCGGCGCCCTCCTCAACCTGCGATGGGGCCTCAGTGGAAACCTTGGCCGCTTTCGCCTCGGCCGCCGGCGCAGGGTCTGTCGGTGACGCGGGGCGTGAAGTCGCCTTTGCTGAGGGCTTCGCCTTGGCCGCGGTGGTGGGGGCAACCGGCTGCAGCGCCTTGGTGCTGGCCCCGGCCTCATCCGAATAGCCCTTCTTCACCTTCGCGGCCACCTGCTTCTCGGCCTCAGCCAGCGCCTTCTCCGGGGACTCGTAGTCCTTGGTCTTGGTGGTGCCAGCCGTGCCGCGTCGGCCATAGCGGACGGTGATCTGGGCATCGACCACGTCGATATACCAGAACTTGTCGGAGGTCCCTTCAGTCAAACTCAAGCGTCGCTGCATGACAGGAAAGCTTAGAGGAGCCC
>JBHAEB010000169.1:0-36661 GCA_041855345.1 Arachnia sp.
ATTCAGACCCGGATCCGTGGGGGTGCCACCCTCGCGGAGGTGGCGGCGGAGGCCGGCGTCGATCAGGCGCGCATCGAAGGTTTCGCGCTGCCTGTGATCGCCGAACGGGAGCACATGACCGCAACAGCCTTGACCTGTGCTGTACGTCGCCGTGGTGACAGTGGGCATCGTCGGCTCGGTGAGATCATCACCGAAAGGTTGCAAGCACGCGGCTTGGACGCCGATGAGATCGCCTGGGATTCGTGGCGTGAACCCGATCGACGGTGGCGGGTTATCGGCGTGCTGGAGCACACCGAACGGCGGGCAGAGTTCATCTTCGATCTGCAGGGACGGTTCAGCATCGCCGATAACGCCGATGCCCGGTGGATGATCGGCGAGGAGTTGGCTGGTGCGAAAAACCCTGATGAGGAAAACACCGTTGACTTCAACGATGAATTCGCCTTGGTGAGGGCTACGGCTCAACCTGAGACACCACCTGCGGTTCCGGGAGATGATGTACCCACCGATCCCTTCGCCCAGGGTCCGGCCACCTCTGAGTTGGATGACCTGTACGACATGCTCAGTGGGGTCAGTGAAGACTCGGTGCGGATCTATGTCGGTGCCGAGGACGACGACGATGAACCCACCAATGAGGTCCCAGTAGCCGAGGAGGAGGTCACCCCAGAGCCGGTGGCTGAACCCAGTCAGGAATCCCTGATCCCTGGTGAGGAGCCCGAGAATACGGCTCGCCAGAGTCGGAAATCTCGGCGTCGGGCCCCCGTACCCAGCTGGGACGAGATCATGTTTGGTGGGCCGCGCTAGGGCGATTCGCCGAAGGGCAAGGGATCCGAACCCAGGGTGCTACGTGCTCTCGTTGCGGTCATCCGGCGACGGTGGTGGGAGCGGCACAACACCTCGTAGCGGACCTCACCGGTGTCCACATCACCCACAACCACCTGGGATCCCTCAGTGACCATCAGCCCGTCGACAGTGCGGGCGTTATGGGTGCCCTTAGCCCCGCACCAGCACAGCGGTCCCAGCGGGAGGGTCTCCACCCGGTCAGCAAGCTCCACCAACCGTTGGGAGCCTGGAAAGAGCCTGGTGCGGAAATCCGCCAAGATCCCGAAGGCATAAACATCGATCTGCAATTCGTCGACGATCCGGGCCAGCTGTTCGATATGGGCAGGGGTGTAGAACTGGGCCTCATCGCAAACGAGATAGTCGATCCGCTGCCCGGTGATCAGCTGGGAGATGACATAGCGCCAGAAGTCGAAGCCCTCATCGACTTCGGTGGCCTCTGCTGCTAGACCGAGACGCGAGGTGATCCGTCCTTCACCGGAACGATCCAGGGCGGTAAATGTTCGGCCCTGACGTCCGTGGGTGGATTGAGTGTGGTCGAACTGGAGGGCCAGGGTAGATTTGCCGCAGTCCATGGGGCCGGTGTGAAAGACCAGCTCAGGCACGAAGCGCTCCGATCATCTGGTTGTAGATGGATACATAGGTGTCGGCGGTTTGGCGAGGGGTGAGACGGTCCTGGAGGTCCGTCGTCGCTGCTCTCATCCGTTGCCGCAGCTGTGGATCAGCTAACCGGATCATCCCCGCAGCCACGGAATTGATATCCGGTTCAGTCAGCATCGCCGTCTGGGGTGAGGTCGCTACTGTCAGCCGATCATCGCAGTACAGGATAGGGAGTTCAGCGGCAACCGCCTCTGACAGGACCAAGGCTTGGGAATCGAATCGGTAGCTGGTCAAGGCCAGCACATCGGCGTTGACCAATTCGTAGGCGATGGCCTCGTGGGAACGCAAATGGCCTCGGAAATCGATATTCGTCGCCCCGACGGCGAGAGCCTTAAGGAGGGGTCGCTGATCGCCATCACCGACGATCACCAGCTCGGAGTTTGGGATCGCTGCCCGGCGAAAGGCCTTCACCAAGACATCCAGCCGTTTTTCCTTAGCTAACCGACCCACTGCTAAGAAACGCACCTTGTCGTCGTGGCGTTCCCGGGGCGCGGCCGCGATAGCTGCCAACATCCCTCGCCCGACCCCGGTGGGCACCACATAGCCCGGCACCTCGTGGGCTGCAGCCAACTCAATAAGGTCCTTCATGAACGGGGAGGGGACAGTCCAACCATCTACCTTGCCTGCGATATCAGCGAAGGAAGCCCAATCCATCCGGGCGGCCAAGCCCCCAGGCTCAACCTTGGCGGGAACCAACCGAGACCTCTTTGAGGCTCGGCCTGCGGCTTGAGTGAGCAGCGGATTGATCAGGATCTGATACAGCCAGGTCCCGAAGATCGCCGCTTTCACGGTTTGGTGAGTGCCGGCGACGTTGGCGTGGAAGGTATGAAGATGTGGGATTCCCTGGAGTCGGGCCAGCCGCGCCCCGAGGATCAGGGCGCCTCGTTCAGTTTGGGTGTGAATCACATCGAACTGGGCCACATCGCTGATCAGCTTCGCCCGTCGCTGGGTGTTATGGAGGATACTCAGGTGAGCAGGAAGCCCTTCAATGTAGATCGTGGGGCACTCAATGATGCGGCAGTTTCGCGGTTTCTCTAGGTGCCGGTCAGGGGCGATGAGGCTGACCTGGCAGCCTAGAGCGCTGAGTTCTTCGATCTGTGTTTCTACGGAGCGGCCGATACCGCCCGATGCAGGGAAGAAATCATCGATGATCAGGGCAACCCGCATCATGACCTCCGCCACGCAAAGAGCGGCACCGTCATCTCGGCCGGGGTCAATGAGCCGTGCTGCCCGACGAGATCAAATTCACGTGGCTGCGCTCGGGTATGGACCGCCCAGTCTTCACGCATGGCAACCAGGACGTCACCGATGCGAGGACGGACCCGGTCCGCGACTGGGCCAAACCATCCTGCCTCGATCGCCTCCTCACGTCGCCACACCTCAGCCCGCTCCCCCAAGATGTGGCGCCACGCTGCAGCCAGTTCATCGGGACGGTCAGTGTAGAGCTGCCGAAGTCGCGGCTCACCGCCTACATGGCGGGCTCCCCTCAGGCGTGGCTGATCCTCGATGACGATCTGATGCTCGCTGGGTACATTGACCATGCCGTGATCTCCGGTCACCAGTAGGCAGGTGTCTGCCGGAATAGCGCGATGAAGGTCTGCGATGGTCTGCTCGGCCTGCTGGAGGGCCAGCATCCATTGCCAGCTCCCCAGGCCATGGGCGTGTCCTTCATGGTCGAGGCGACGCTCGTAGGCATAGACCACATGGGATTCAGCCAAGGCCTCAAGAATTAATCCAACGAAACTTCGCTGATCACCCTCATGACGGACTGGGAAGTGGGTGGTGCCGTCAAAGGCCAACTGCTGTAAACCGCTGGTTGCGAATCTCGCCAAGGCGACGCAGCCACTGCGGATCCCCTGCTCCTGGGATCTGCGATACCATGTTTCTTGACAGCTGAAGGCCCCGATATCGGCAGGTCCCTGGTCCCAGGTCAAGGCATTGACCACCACATCAGCCTCTGGGTCGAGGAAGGAGTAGCCCACCACCCCGTGGGCTCCCGGGTGGCTGCCGCAGCCGATACTGGTCAGTGAGGTTGCCGTCGTAGAGGGCACTGCACTGGTCAAGGGGATGGCCTCAGCCAGGGGCCTCCCACAGAACTGAGGTCTGGTGGCCTGGCTGGCCAGCAGCTCCCAGCCCAGACCATCAATCAAGAGCACCACATATTTGTCAGCGGTGGGGATGTCGATGATGGGCTGCTGTCCCGCCAGCCGTGCCTCAATACTGGGTAGCACATTGCTCAGACATGCACCCCTATAGTCGGGAAGCAGGAAATCGCTCATCCGATATGCCCCTGCAGCAAGGTGCCAAAAGCAATCAAACGTTCCACGCTGGGCCAACCGTCCCCGGCCGGGGACATTCGCACCGTCAAATCATTAGGCACCGACATCCCGGTCCACCCATGGTCTGCTTCACACTGTGGGTCCTCGCAGCTTGCTGGACCGATGTCGAGACGCGATGCAGCGCCCCAGGCCAAGGTCAGCCAGGCTTCCACCAGTTGGGAGCCATTTCCCGGGAATTGCTCAGGATGCTTGACTGACCGAGTCACTACGGCGGAATGGATGGCCTTCAAGGCCACCACCTCGGCGCTAGTGATGGCACGGTTCGGATCACCAGCATCCTGCTCATCGGTGTGGCTGATAAGCAGTTGTTTATCGGTGAGCACCAGCACAGTCAGGTGGCGCTGCAGATCTCCGGTAGCGAAACTGGCTTCATGGTGGACCAGATAGCCCAGCATGGGTTGGGAACCGATGGCGCTGGCCACTGTGGCCCACGCGAGTTCCGGGAAAAACCGACAGTCCTCGACCTCCTGTTTGAGGTGGGCGGCCAGGGTCGGCTGAGAGGGCTGCGGAGTCACCCAGCCATTCTTCCACTAAATTGAACCACCATGAAGTCCCGCCCCTTCTTCGCAGCCCGGATAGAGGACCGGCTCAACAAAGGCCTCAACCGGCTGTTCCTGCGCCGAGGCTGGCAGGAGTCCATCATCGCTTTCACCGGCTTCGGCACCACCAGTCAAATCAGGATTCGCGCCCGGATTGTGCTGCGGCCCACCAAGCAGATGGCCCTAGCCCAGGTCGCCACGGAGCTCATTAACCGTCGCGGTTGGCGCAATTTCATCACCGCACCCAAGGTCAATGCTGGGGCTGAGGTCATCATCGGTGACCTTCGCGTCCCAGCCCAGGCTGATCGCGGCGGCTACATCGACGTGCGGATCCGAGACCATGGTCTAGGGGTTGGCTGGCACCACGTCGCCATTGAGGGCGCCGGTGGCGCCCGGGAGCTGGCACCGGTTCAGGTCATCGACGAGAACCAGACCTTCGGTATCGTCTCCGATATCGATGACACCATCATCTCGACCTGGCTGCCGCGTCCCTTGGTGGCGGCATGGAACTCCTTCGTGCTGACCGAACAAGCCCGCCAAGCTGTACCTGGCATGGCCAGGTTGTACCAGCAGTTGATGAAGGCCCACCCTGGCGCTCCCCTGGTGTTCATCTCCACCGGGGCCTGGAATACCTACCCCATGGTTACCCGCTTCCTCAACCGGCACGGATTCCCACCCGGCGCGTTACTGCTCACCGACTGGGGGCCCACCAATACCGGATGGTTCAGAAGTGGATCGGATCATAAACGCAATAGTTTGCGGGAGCTCGCACGTGATCTACCGAAGGTGCGTTGGCTATTGATCGGTGACGATGGTCAGCACGATCCCGACATCTACGCCGAATTCGCATCCTTCCAGCCCGATCATGTGTGTGCCCGAGCGATCCGCCAACTCACTCCTGGCGAGCATGCCCTGGCGCACGGCACATTGAGTGAGAATCGTCCCACCTGGGAGTGGACCCCAGACCTTGCGCCCGAGGTTCGCGCCCCGGATGGCGACGGTTTAGCGGATAAGCTACGCCCGTTGATTCGGCTTGAGGAGAACTAACCGGCCATGGCGAACACCGTTGAGGAGTTCGAGGAACATATCCTCGATGTTGATGTGACCGAGGAACTGGAAACCAGCTTCCTCGAATACGCCTACTCCGTGATCTATGCCAGAGCCCTGCCTGATGCACGGGATGGGCTCAAACCCGTACAGCGGCGCATCCTGTTCTCGATGGATGACATGGGCATCGGCCCGGAGAAGGCCCATGTCAAGTGCGCCCGCGTGGTCGGACAAGTGATGGGTGTCTTGCATCCCCATGGTGACGGAGCGATCTACGATGCCCTCGTTCGGTTAGCGCAGCCCTGGGCGATGAGGCTGCCGCTGGTGGATGGTCACGGCAACTTCGGATCCCTCGATGCCGGACCCGCTGCGATGCGATACACCGAGTGCCGGATGGCCCACCCGGCGGTGGCGATGACAGAGAGCCTGGACGAGGACGTCGTCGATTTCAAACCCAATTACGATGGCAAAGACACCGAACCTGAGGTGCTGCCTGCGGCCATCCCTAACCTGCTAGTCAACGGAACATCCGGTATTGCCGTCGGGATGGCCACGAATCTGCCGCCCCATAACCTGCGTGAAGTTGTCTCTGGTCTCAAGGCATTGTTGCGTAATCGTGAGGTGGGCCTCGAGGAACTGATGAGGCATATACCTGGCCCCGATTTTCCAGGTGGCGGCAGGATCATCGGTCTTGACGGCATCTGTGACGCCTACGCCACCGGACGTGGCTCCTTCAAGGTTCGCGCTAAGGCAAGCATCGAGCGGGTCAGCGCGAAACGGCGGGGCATCGTGGTCACGGAATTGCCCTATCTCGTTGGCCCCGAGAAGATCATCGAGCAAATCAAGAAGCAGGTCGAGGCCCGCAAACTCATCGGGATCGCCGATGTGAAGGATCTCACTGACCTGACTCATGGAACTCGCCTGGTCATCGAGGTCAAGAACGGCATCAACCCCGAAGCCCTGTTGGAGCAGCTGTATCGAAGCACCAAACTGGAGGACACCTTCGCCACCAATGCTGTCGCCTTGGTGGAAGGGCAGCCGCGTACCTTGACTCTGAAACAGCTCCTTGAGGTCTTCTTAGATCATCGCCTCGAGGTCATCACCCGAAGGACTGAACATCGGCTGGGCAAGGCCATGGATCGGTTGCATCTGGTTCGGGGCCTGCTCACCGCGATCGCTGACATCGACGAGGTGATCACGATCGTACGCACCAGCGACGATGCCGCCGAAGCGAAGCGACGACTCATGGGGGCCTTCGACCTTGACGACACGCAGGCCAGCTACATCCTGGACATGCAGCTGCGAAGGCTCACCAAGTATTCGACTCTCGAACTTGAATCAGAAGCCGAGGAACTTGCCAGTCGAATCGCTGGGCTACGCCAGATCCTCGATGACCCCGAAGTGCTTCACCAGGTCGTAGCCGACGAACTTGATGAGGTGGCTGACCGTTTCGGCACTCCTCGACGCACCGTCTTGCTGGCCTCCGATGGTGTGGTGGCTGCCACCGGCCCTCTGGAGGTACCCGACGAACCCTGCTGGGTGCTGCTGTCGAGCACCGGGCGGGCTGCCCGCACAGATAGCGCCGCCGCCCTGCCCGTCGTTGGCCCCCGAAGCAATCACGATGTCATCTCAGCGGCGCTCACAACCACCTCCCATGCTGAGTTTGGGGTCATCACCAACCGAGGTCGGCTGGTACGGGCACGGGCCATTGAATTACCGACCGTGCCATTGACCGCCACCTCCCCCAACCTCCAAGGTGGCTCCCCCATCGCGGAATTGTGGCCCCTCAACGACGGTGAACGTGTGGTGGGGTTGACCACCCTCGACCCAGAAGGTCCCGGCCTGGCGGTGGGCACTCGTCGTGGTGTAGTTAAACGGGTCAACCCGGAGATCATCGGTAAGGATTTTTGGGACATCATCCGACTTGAAGATAACGACGAGGTGGTGGCTGCTGTTGAATTGACCGCTCCGCACTTGGCTTTTATCACCACTGATGCGCAGTTGCTGCATTTTTCGGCCGACCTGGTGCGCCCCCAGGGTCGTCTTGGTGGCGGAGTGGCTGGTATCAAACTCGCCGAGGGAGCTGAGGTTCTTTTCTTCGGTGGAGTCAATCCGGAACGTGACCTGGTGGTGACTGTCGCGGCCGAGTCAGCATCCCTGTTCGGTGAGGCCACTGGCGGCGCCAAGGTCACCCCACTGGCGGAATACCCCACCAAGGGTCGAGCCACTGGCGGAGTGCGC
The DNA here is from genome assembly GCA_041855345.1 of Arachnia sp. Lineage (GTDB taxonomy): Bacteria > Actinomycetota > Actinomycetes > Propionibacteriales > Propionibacteriaceae > Arachnia. Next base: position 7,664 of record JBHAEB010000169.1, read on the forward strand.
TGCCAGCGGTTCCTCAAGGGTGAAACTGAGTTGATTGCCGCCGCCATTGGTGGTTTCGTCACTGCTGCCACCCGCACCGGGGAACCAGTGGAGTTGCCAACCACATATGGCCGAAGGGACGGCTCCGGCTCGCCATTGCGCGGGGTTGTGAGGGCGCTGGGTGCCAGAGACCTACCTGAGGTGGTTGAGTAGAGGCGTGAGTTTCGATTCGTTATTGGCCGCCAACCGTCGCTATGCCGAAACCTTTACTCGTCACGGCAGTAACGGGATTGCTCGGGCCGGTGTGGCCATCGTCACCTGCATGGATTCCCGTATAGATCCGCTGCCGATGGTCGGTTTGGGCCCCGGGGATGCCAAGATTCTGCGTTCGGCTGGGGGCTGGGTCGCTCCATGGACCATGACTGGGTTGGTGTTGGCGGTCCAGTTGCTGCATGTGGACAAGATCATGCTGGTCCCCCACACACGGTGCGCCATGGCCGGCACCGATGAAGCCATCCACGCCTCCATTGCTGAACGCAGCGGCCTCGACTCCACCTGGCTGAGTTTCGGTGCGAACCCCGACCAGCTGACCAGGCTACGCACCGATGTGGCGGCAGTACGAGCACATCCCTTGATCAAGGACCACGCCGAGGTTGGCGGCTTCCTCTACGACGTCGACACCGGTTTGTTGGAGCAACTGCTGTAACCCTCAGGCATCGATCCGGTCAGCCTCCACGGCATAGGCGCCGGCAACGATGAATTCCTTGCGAGGGGCGACATCTCCGCCCATCAGCATCTCAAAGACCTTATCCGCCCGTGCGGCGTCATCGACGGTCAGCCGCCGCAGAGTGCGGTGCCTGGGATCCATCGTGGTTTCAGCCAGCTGCTGGGCATCCATCTCACCCAGGCCCTTGTAGCGTTGCGGTTCCTTGAACCGGATCCCCTTCTTGGTCAGCTCGGCCGCTTTGCGCTGATATTCACCGTCGGTATAGGTGTAGATATATTTCTCCATCCCTCGTTTGGGGTTGATCAGCTCAAAGCGATGCAATGGTGGCACCGCCGAATAGACTCGGCCTGCCTCAACCAAGGGCCGCATATAACGGAAAAACAGGGTCGCCAAGAGACACCGGATGTGTGCCCCATCGGAGTCAGCATCGGCCATGAAGATGACCTTGCCGTACCGTGCAGCATCGACATCGAAACTACTGCCGGTACCTGCCCCCACCACCTGGATGATGGCGGCGCACTCGGCATTCTTGAGCATGTCGCTTACCGAGGCTTTCTGAACGTTGAGGATCTTACCGCGGATCGGCAGCAAGGCCTGAAACTCTGAGTTCCGGGCAGTGTTGGCAGTCCCCAAGGCGGAGTCGCCCTCGACGATGAATAGTTCGCTGAGTTCACCATCTGCGCTGCGGCAGTCTTTGAGTTTCGGTGGCAGTGATGATGAGGCAAGGGCATTCTTGCGACGCTGATTTTCCCGGTGGGCCTTGGCTTGGATCCTGGCCCTTGAAGCGTTGACCACCTTTTCCATCAGGGTCCGTGCCGCCTGTTTGGTCGCGGCCTTGGAGCTGGTGAGGAAGGTGGTGAGTTCACTCTCGACGATCCGGGCTACGAGCCGTTGTACCGGCGGGGTACCCAGCACCTCCTTGGTTTGGCCTTCGAACTGGGGCTCTGCTAACCGGACCGTGACGATCGCGGTCATCCCTTCAAGACAGTCCTCTTTGGTGATCTCATCACCGTTTTTCAACAGTCGAGTCCCATCGAGGGTTTTGGTTATAGCGCGGGTCAGGCCTCGCTCAAAACCTGAAACATGGGTTCCGCCTTTGGGGGTGGCGATGATGTTGACGAAGGACCGCACTGTGGTTTCGTAGCCGGTCCCCCATCGAACCGCGATATCAACATCAAGGTCTCGCTCGACATCGGTGGGAGTCATGGCACCGGATTGGTCAAGCATCGGGACGGTTTCGACGAAGGTGTCGTGGCCACGCAGTCGTAGGATCTCGGTCAGTGGGGCATCACGGGCCAGAAAATCGGCGAACTCGGTGATCCCGCCGTCGTGATGGAAGACCTCAGTGCTTGCCACCTCGCCTCGTGCATCGGTGACCTCGATCCGCAACCCAGGAACCAGAAATGAGGTTTGGCGGGCACGGTCATGAAGCTGACTCAGTGATAGCCCGGCATCGGCGAGGAATATTTGGTTATCGGTCCAGTACCTCACCCGGGTGCCGGTGCGGTTCTTGGCGATCTTTGCGACCTTACGCAGCCCGGATGCGGGGGTGAACGAGGCCTGGGGGCCATCACCGTCGAAAACCCCAGGAACCCCTCTCCTGAAGCTCATCGCCCAGGTAGCCCCCTCCCGGTCTACCTCGACATCCAACCGTGCACTCAGGGCGTTCACGACCGAGGCACCGACACCGTGGAGACCCCCAGTGGCGTTGTATGAGCTATTGCCGAATTTCCCACCGGCGTGAAGCCGGGTATAGACCACCTCGACCCCGCTGAGCCCGGTCCGGGGTTCCTTATCGACCGGAATTCCCCGTGCATGGTCAACCACCGAGACTGAACCATCATGGTGCAAAGTCACCTGTATCTGGTCCCCGAACCCGGACAGGGCCTCATCAACCGCATTGTCGATGATCTCCCATAGGCAGTGCATCAAGCCACGGGTGTCGGTGGATCCGATGTACATGGCTGGGCGTTTGCGGACAGCCTCGAGTCCTTCGAGTACCAACAGATTCTTCGCCCCGTAGTCACGTGGGGTATGTGAGCTGGGATGTGAACGCACCGTGACAGGTTACCGGGAATTTTTGGGCTACCGCGCTACGTTAGATGTGTAGGAACCGAGATCAGAGAGGGCAGCAATGACCCACACCGCCACGCAGCAGGCACCCGCCGGGCTCACCGCCATGGATCGGTGCGACCGCTGTGGCGCGCAGGCCTATCTGCGCGTCGATCTCCTCAGCGGCGGGACGCTACTGTTTTGCGCTCACCACGCTACCAAGCATCGCGACAAACTGAATCAGGTCGCGGCACGTATCCACGACGAAACCGCGAAGCTACGGTGAGTATTCTCATCACTGTTTCAGGCCACTGACGGCGGCATCAATCAGTTCTGGGCCTGCCTCGATGGTTTCGAATCGATTGGCCAAGACATGATGGAAACCTGTGGCCACCCGGTGCTCGATCAGATCGTGGGCCTGCGCCCAGGCCTGCCGGTAGATGGCCAATTGCAGCGGGTCAGGATCCCTCGAACCGATCTTCCAATCCACGATCAACGCGTCATGGTCAGCATCCAGGCTGGGGAAGACAGCATCAATGCGGCCCCGCAGCACGATCCCCCGCCACCGCAACACGAAGGGCACCTCCACAGCTAGGGGATGCATTCGGGCGAATTGACTGTCCTCGAAAGCTGCTTTCAGCCTTTCCAGGGCGGGATCGGTGGCGGCAGGCAGCGCTATCAGCTCGTCGAATGCTGGGGCCGCTCCAAACCGGGAAACCACCCATTCATGGAATCTCTCCCCCAGCCGAGCCGAGCGACGTGGTTGACTCGGCATACGCCGAAGCAGTCTCGAAATGAAGGCCTCGGGGTCGGCTTGCAGGTCCATCAAGGCGGTGGCAGATAATCCCGGTGGCAGGGTGATATCCCGGTCAGCGCGGCGACTCAACTGTTCGCTGAGGAAAGCGATGTCCTCATCCCAAGATTCGATTCGTCGCTGATCCGAGCTGTGAGTTACCCCAGAGCGCCACACCCATGATTCGGGGTCCTGGCCGCTCGCCAGTAGCTGCGTGGCTTCTCGAACCAGATCAGCCGATGCTTGCTGGGCGCGGTCCCGCGGTGAGGGATCCAAGGGCCACACGGCGCGTCGGGCAGCTTCGGGTTCCGGGTTAGCTGCGGTGGGTTCACATCCGTTCACCTCATCAGCGAGCTCAGCAGCTGTTCCGTAGTACCGCGAAGCGCCGCGGGGTCGTTTCAGCCCAGGGGCCCAGGTGTGGCTGGACGCCACTAAGAGTTGCCTGGCCCTGGTCGCCGCGACATAAGCCAGCCGATCCTCTGCGGCCTCGGCCTCGGCTTTCACCTCAGCCTTGTAGTCCTCGATGCCGCCACGGTCGTAGCTGCCTAGCTGCACAATATCGGGGGCGTCCCCGCGCAGCGGAGCCGGCAATAACCGAGGGTTGGTGACCCACGTGCCGTCTCGACCAACAGCCGGAAAAATGCCCTCGGTGAGTCCTGGCAGATACACCGTGTCCCATTCCAGTCCCTTGGCTCGGTGCATGGTCAGTAACTTCACAGAATTCTCGTCGCTAGGCAGCGCCTGCTCGAGACCTTGTCCATCCTCTTCCTCGGCCTGTAGCCAGGCCAACAGGCCAGCCAGATCGCTGGCCATACCCAGGGTCGGGAAATCGGCGCAGGCTGCGGCAAAGCGATGTACCTGGGTCAGGTCCCCGATCAGCAGCTGCTCAGTTTCGATACCCAGATGTGTGATGACTGCGCGCACCAGATCGGCCACGGGATAGCTGAGATAGGAACGCAACTCAGTGAGTTCGGCTATGAACTCCTCGGCTCGTTGCTGGGCGACCTCGCTGAGCCCAGTCCCCGGATCCGCCAGGGCATCCACCAAGCTCGGCTTGTCCGGGTCGATATCTTTGGCGCGCCGGGATAATGCGACCATGTCAGCTAGACCGAATCGCCATCTGGGGCCGGTCAGCTGGTTAGCGGTGGCTGCGTTGTCTAAGGGGTCGACCAGCAACCGGAGGGTGTCGATGATGGGGGCGATCTCCGGCAGATGAATCAGGCCCCCCAAGCCGACGATTTCGACAGGAATGTCGCGGTCTTTGAGGGCTTGATAGGTGGCTGCGAGAATGTCGTTGCGTCGGGTCAGGACCGCCATCTCCCGCCAGTTCTGTCCGGCGGCGCCGCGTTGGGCGATATCGGCAGCCACGGCAGCCAATTCCTCAGCGAGGGTGTTGTATTCACCTGCGATGATCCGCCCCGGGGGTTTATCCGCCGGGGCTTGCAGGGCCACTCCAGTGCCCAGGGATGCCGCCAAGGCATTGCCGAGGTTCAAGATACGCTGCCCGGAACGGCGATTGATGCGCAGACTGTAGCTGTGCGCTGGGCTCCCGTCGATGCGGGGAAAATGGGCTGGGAAACCTGAGATATTTGATGCTGCTGCACCGCGCCAGGCATAGATCGCCTGATTGGGATCACCAACAGCGGTGACCGGGAAACCCCGGCCCAGTTCAGGTGTGGCTCCGCTCCACAGCGATTGCAGCAACCGTACCTGGGCTGAGGATGTGTCCTGGTATTCGTCCAAGAGCACCACTGAGAAGCGTTCCCGCAGTTGTTGTCCGACCTGCGGGATGGTTGTGGCCAAGGTGACGGCCTGGGCTTGCTGGTCGGCGAACTCGACAAGCCCACGCTCCTCCTTCAAGGATCGGTAGTCCTCGACTAACCCAAGCAGTTCTAGCCGTTCAGCGATGGCCTGGCGGGCGTCGGAGATGGCTTTGACTGTTTTACCTCGATACAAGGGTGCGGCAGCGAATTGCTCATCGGCTCGCTTGCTGAAGGCTCGCAACTGATCTGGGGAGACCAAGTTCGATGACAGCGCAGCATCCAAAGCCAGGATCCGCTCTGGCACACTGTGGTGCCGCAGCCGAGACAACGCGACCAAGGTGTTATCGTGCTGGGCCAAGGCCTGCGCGGCGAGCCGGTGCCGGGAAGCGCCGCTGAGTAGCTGCGACTCAGCCTCGATCCCTAGCCTCAACCCGAAATCGCGGACCAGGCGACCAGCGAAGGCGTCATAGGTCATCACCAATTCACTGCCCTGGTGATCCAGATCATCGGCCAGATGTGCCTTCGCCAAGGCTGTGGTGATCCGCTGCCCCAATTCGGCTGCTGCTTTCCGGGTAAAGGTCAATCCCAACACCTGGTCTGCGCCTACCTGCCCAGTCCCCACCAGCCACACCACCCGGGCAGCCATCACCGTCGTCTTCCCAGTGCCTGCCCCCGCAACGATCACCCCAGGTTCGAGGGGGGCGCTGATGGCGGCCAGCTGTTCTGAGCTGAATGGGGTTGCCAGCACCTCACAGAGCTGGTCAAGGCTGCTGAGTTTCATCCGAGGCCTCCTCGCAGCGCTGGGCATGAGTTACGTACCTGGCACCAGGCACAGTGCGGGCCCTCCCTGGCTTCGAAAGTCCCTGATTGGAGGATCTCAACGGCCTGTTGAAGTTTGTCATCCAGCCAGCTACCGGTTGGTGGAAGCACATCTTGGATCTGCGCTACTGGCAGTCCCTGGCCATGCCGCAATTGCAGCAGATAGGGCGGCGCTACTGGGGTTTCGGGACAGGCCAAGGTGGTGAAGGCTCCAAGACTTGCCGCTCGTTGGTAGATCCCGAGTTGTTCGTGTTCTGCTAGCTCGGTTTTGGCCACCAGGTTGCGTCCGGTTTTCAAATCCACGATGGTCAAACCTTCATCGGTGAGTTCTAGGCGGTCCACGTTGCCGACCAGGGTGACATCCTGGCCTGCCACCTGGCAGCTGACTTCAAAGTGGACTTCAGCCCCAAGCAGCCTGCCGGGATGGTGTCGGTGCCAGGCAGCGAAACGGGTCAAAGCGGCGATGGCCTCATTTTTCTCAGTGACTGCCAGGCTGCGGGTTTCGAAGGTGATCTGGGGCCAGGCCTGGTCCAACTCAGCGAGTAATTGGGGCAGTTGGAGCCCCTCCACGGCTGCCCGTTGGGCCAGAAGGTGGATGAGTTCGCCTACGGTGGCCTGCGCATCCCGGGGGCGATCGGCACCGGCTTTACGGGTGAGAAACCACTGCCTGGGGCAGGTCAGCAGCGCTTTCAACCCGGACCCAGTAATCACTAGTGGGGTGGGCGCTGTCCACGTCGGTGAACTCTCCTGCCGAATCCCCCACCAGGACTCGGGTTTGGCCTGCGGGAACAGGGGGCGATCCCGGCTGGTCATGGATCCAAGGTGGGCCAGCCGAAGGGCGGCAGCCCGACGCAACACAGCCGATTCTGCCGGATCAGCGGCTACACGTCGAAGATCAGCGATCAAACTGTCTGGGCTGTGCCGCTGTCTGCTGTGTCCCACAACCCGCACCGGTTCCACACCCAGTTCCCAACAGAACCGGGAGGCCGGGTTCAGCTCCTGACCACCGATGGGAGCACTGATGTGGAGCTGCTGCTGGGCGCGGGAACAGGCAACGTAGAAGGAGCGCCGTTCGGCTGCCATCACCGCCCACACCGCAGCGTCCAGATGATCGGGGGCAAGTCGGTCCGGATCTAGGACCAGCCCTCGCCATCCGGTCTGCGGCCAGATTCCTTCGCTCACGCCGACGATGAAGACCCGCTGCCAGCTGCCGCTGCGGGCCCGGTGGGCGGTCAACAACCGGACCCCACGGCCGGTGAGAGCCAACTCACGCCCGGTATCGGCGGGAATCTCCTCCCGGGCAACTTCACTGCGGAAGGTTGCTGCTCCCGGCACGCCGACGAGGGTGGATCGACGGCTGGCGAGTTCGAACAGTTCCACCACCGCGTCCAAGTCCTGGTGGGCACTGCGGTTTCCGGCTAGTGCGGCGGCCTGCAGTCGTTTGGGCCATTCCGTGGCCGACCACAACGTCCACAGCGCCTCGGCGATGCTGCCTGACCGTTCGAGATGGCCTCCAACCTGATGCAGCATCTGGGCTAGTTGTGCTGTTGCTGCGGCTTCTGGGCCGGGTACCTCAGCTAGCAGATCCGGGTTGCTCAGCAACTCCGACAGGCTGTGGGATCGGGGCTGCAGGGCGCGAGCCAACCGACGTTGAGCTAGTGCATCTACCCCAGCCAGCGGCCCAGCCAGCAGTTCAGCAGCCTCATGATCGGTCAGCTCAGTCAAGTGGCCGGCAGCATCGAGAGCAGTCAGCAGCACCTGTACGCAACGCTGAGAACCTAGTGCCAGTTCATCGCCAGCCACTTCCACAGGGATTCCGCTGCGGCTGAGCTCACGCGCCAGCGGCGCTAGTTGGGATCGACCGGATCTGGCGATCACAGCAAGATCTGACCATGCCAACCGATCGTGGGTGACTGCCCGGCGAAGGTGAGTGATCAGCTGTGTCACCTCAGCGACGGAATCATCGACGAGCGTGACTGTCACCGCTGAGTCGTGACCAGCAGCAGGCTCAGGTGGGGGCGGAGCGTCGGTGGCGTCGAGCCGAGATCGAAGAACGTTCAGGGCATCGGTGACCGCAGCTTGATTCCGATAGCCCTGGGTCAGCACGGAGGTGACTGCTCCCGGGATTGCCCGCAGCATCGGGATGGTGGCGGCGGATGCACCGCGGAAGGATCCGAGTCGCTGCTGGGGGTCCGCGCACACCAACAACGGCAGCCCCAGACCAGCGAGGTCCTTCACCAAATGGGCACTGACCTGGTCGAGTTCCTGTGCATCGTCAATGATCACCGCGTCGAAGCGGGCCCGGCAAGCCGCTGCCGCAGCCTGGTCGGTCAGTAACAGCCGGGCGCGATGGACCAGTTCGGTGTAGTCGAGGGCCCCGTCGAAATCCGCGATAGTCAGGTACAGCTCGAAGAATCGCCCAACGGCTTGGAAGACCTCATCAGTCTGGGCTAATTCGATGATGGTCTCGGGGTCCAGCCCAAGCTGCCGGGCCCGAGCCAGGACTTCCCGCAACTGTCGTGCGAAACCACGCGTGGTTGCGGCCTGCTGTACCTCTGGCGGCCAGGCGCTGGGGCCTTCTCCTTCCAATAGATCACGCAGCCGTTGTTCCTGCTCTGGTGCCCGTAATAGGCGCAAATCGGAATTAGGATCCCCCAGTTCACGCAATAACCCCAGCGAGAATCCGTGGATCGTCGTGATCCGAGCACCTACCTCGGCTCCGCCAAGTTCCCAAATCAGTTCCCTACGCAGGGTCTGGGCGGCCTGCCGAGACGCAGTCAACACGACCAAGCGATCAAGCCGTGACCCAGACCGCAGACGTTGCCCGACGGCCGCCCGCAGCAGACTGGTTTTGCCCGTTCCTGGGCCACCCAAAACCACCCGGACCCCAGCAATGGGCCTAGCCGCCTCAGCTTGGGCCGCATTTAGCACCGGCGCATCAGGTAACTGGGCAGGTTTGAGAACCCATGGCTGCGAGGTTGTCACCCCACCATAGAAGCGTGTGACCCCCTCGTCTGCAAGAGTGGCTCACCTGTAGGCGACACAGTGCCGCCCACGACAGCTAGGAGACAATCATGGCGCTAGGAACCGTCAAGTGGTTCAACCCTGACAAGGGTTTCGGCTTCATCGCGGTCGACGGAGACAGCGAGGGGGATGTCTTCGTCCACTACAAATCCATCGAAGCTACCGGCTTTCGTACTCTGGAACAGGACCAGCGGGTCGAACTCGATGTCACCGTAGGCCCCAAGGGGAAACAAGCCGAAAGGGTCCGACCGCTCTAACCACAAATCGGGGCTTGCGGCTAGGATGTTCCCCACAAGCAGCGAAGGTGAGGCCCAGTGTCCAGCAACGTTTCGGGTGGCGAAGCTCCACGCCGTGACCACTACACCGTGGCGCCCCTGCCCTGGGTGGCAGGGTGTAGCGATGTCGGCTCCCGCCATTCGTCGAATCAGGATGCCCTATCTGTGGCAGCCAGCCAGCACCCCTTTCCGCAAGCAGTGCTTGTGGTCTCTGACGGGGTGAGTACCTCGTGGGGGGCTGAACGCGCATCCTTGGTGGCGGCCGATACTGCCTGTGATGTACTGGCCTCAGCACTTCAGCGTGGTGAATTACATACCGAGGACTACGCCGAAGCCTTCAAGGCTGCCCATCAGGCGGTGCTCAATGCCGCTGGGGAGATGGATCCAGCCGCCTGTACCCTCGTCGCGGCCACCTTGTCGGCCGGTGTGGTGCGAGTGGGCAATGTCGGTGATTCCCGGGCCTATTGGGTCTCCCAAACCGGCACCAGCTGGTTGCTGACCCAGGACGACTCCATGGCCCAAGCCCGGATGCAGCTAGGCATGTCTCGGCAGGAGGCCGAGCAATCCTTGCAGGCCCATTCCATCACGCGATGGCTGGGGCGAAATGCCGAAAACGTCACCCCGACCCTGGTGGAGTTTCGGCCAGACTCCCCCGGCTGGTTAGTTGTGTGCAGCGATGGCTTATGGAATTACGCCAGCTCTGCGGGAGAATTGGCTTCGGTCGTGTTGAAACTGGCTATCGGCCACCGCACCCCTGTCGAATTGGCCGCCGCCTTGGTTGACTGGGCAAACTCCTGTGGCGGTAGAGACAACATCACCGTTGCTCTTGCGCGCTTCGACGGTTGATTTCAGCGGTATCGTTGGCCCTTATGGACGTCAAGATTGGTATCAACGAATCCAGCCGGGAACTTCAGGTGCGTACCACCGCCACCGCCGAGGAGATCAAGGCCTCATTGCTCGCTGCGCTGAAGAACGATGAGCTCTTTGAGTTGGTCGATGAGAAGGGCCGGGCGGTGGTGATTCCAGCAGCCAATGTGGCATATCTGGATCTCGGTGCAGTTGAGGAACGTCCTGTTGGGTTCGGTGCACTTTAGATCAACGCACTACACTCACCCGCAGGGCTACCGCCTTGCGGGTCTGCCTCACACAGATGCCGCCTCACAGTTAGGTTTTCATCCTGAGTCAAACAGCTGCCACTCCAGAAACCTTCGCTGATCTTGGTATCCGTGAAGAAATCACTGCTGCCTTAGCGGCTGCGGGTATCGTCCATCCGTTCCCGATTCAGGCCCTAGCCATTCCGCTGGCCCTCAGCGGGACTGACCTTATTGGCCAAGCTAGGACAGGTACCGGCAAGACTTTGGCTTTCGGGTCGGCCCTGCTGCATCGACTGCAAAGCCACGCTGAAGAGTCCACCGACCCGATCAGCCATGGTCGGCCCAGGGCATTGGTCATTGCCCCGACCCGGGAACTGGCCCTGCAAGTCTCCCGCGATATCGAATTAGCCGGCAGCGGCCTGCAGATCCGGGTACTCACTATCTACGGTGGCACCAGTTACGACGATCAACTCTCTGGACTCAGCCGCGGTGTCGATGTCGTGGTCGGTACCCCTGGGCGATTGTTGGATCTGGTCAACCGCCGGGCTCTCGAGTTGAGCAAGATCGAGATTCTGGTCCTCGATGAGGCAGATGAGATGCTCGATCTCGGTTTCCTCCCAGACATCGAAAAGTTGCTGGCGAAAACCCCCGCTTCACGCCAGACCCTGCTGTTCTCTGCGACGATGCCAGCTGCGATCCTGGCTCTGGCGCGGGCTACCTTGAACCGCCCGGTCAACATCCGTGCGGAAGGAGCAGATGCCCAAGCCACGGTGCCTGATATCAATCAGTTCATTTACCAGGCCCACGACCTTGACAAACCTGAGGTGGTCGCCCGGATCATCCAGGCCCAGGACGTGGAGAAGGTGATGATCTTCAGCCGCACCAAACGCTCAGCCCAACGATTGGCTGAAGAACTACAGGACCGGGGTTTCGCGGCGGCAGCTATTCATGGCGACCTCAATCAGGTTTCACGCGAGCGGGCATTGAAGAAATTCCGGGCTGGGACTGTCAAGGTGCTGGTGGCCACCGACGTTGCGGCTCGTGGTATCGATGTCACCGGGGTGAGCCATGTCATCAACTACGAATGCCCAGACACCGATGCCACCTATGTTCACCGGATTGGCCGTACCGGTCGCGCCGGTCGCAGTGGGGTCGCAGTCACCCTGGTGGATTGGAGTGATGTCACCCGTTGGAAGGTCATCAACAAGGCCCTGGGATTGGACTTTGAAACGCCAGTAGAGACCTACTCCTCCTCCCCTCATCTGTTTGTTGCCCTTGATATCCCCGAAGGCACCAAGGGACGGCTACCGCGCTCTGCCCGGAAGCCTCGCGAGGACCGGGCACCGAAGGAACGCCTGGCTGATGGCGGGAGTCGGCGGCGACGTCGTAGTGCTGCCACCGAATCGCAAGGTGATCAACCTCCAGCCGAGACCCCAGCGCCCCGTCGACGACGTCGACGCCGCCGTGCCGGGGTTGATATCACCCCGGCTGAACCGGCAGCGGACTGACCAGCAGCCTGGTCAGTAGTCCATGCTCATCGCCTGGCGTACCTCCGCCAGTGTCTGCTCAGCTACCGCGATCGCTCGCGCATTGCCCTCCCGCAGCACCTCACGCAGGCTCCCCGGATCGGCCAGCAGTTCGGCACGACGGCTACGGTGGTGGGCGAAATGCTCGTTGACGGCTTCGGTGACGAGCTTCTTCAGGCCACCGCCACCACCATTGCCAACCTCTGCGGCAATCTCGGCGGGTTCACGGTCCAGGCACATCGCCGCGATATTGACCAGATTAGAAACCTCAGGACGCCTAGCCGGATCGTAGGTGATCATCCGATCGGAATCGGTGACCGCTCGTTTGATGAGTTTTGCGGTCTGGTCGGCGGACATGCCCAACTCGATGGTGTTGCCTCGTGACTTGCTCATCTTGGCGCCATCAAGTCCCAAGATGGTGCCGGAGCGACTCAATAACGACTCGGGCTCGGGGAAGATGGGGTGTTGGGGATCAACCCGCCCGTAGCGTTCGTCGAAGCGCCGAGCAATCACCCGGGTCTGCTCGATGTGCGGGAGCTGATCCTTACCCACCGGGACGAGGTTCGCTTTACAGAACAGGATGTCAGCTGCTTGATGGACTGGGAAGGTGAGCATCAGTCCCGACATAGGTCGCTGTGAGGAGGCTAACTCGTCCTTGACCGTGGGGTTGCGTCGCAGTTCGGCATCGGTGACCAAGGCCAAGAAAGGCAGCATCAGCTGATTCAACGCGGTGACAGCTGAATGGGTGAAAATCACCGTCTTGGCTGGGGATATCCCTGCTGCTAGATAGTCAGCCACCATGTTGTAGACATTGTCCTTGAGCTCCCCTACCCCATCGCGGTCGTAGATCACCTGATAGTCAGCGACGATAAGGAAGGTCTCAATCCCAGCATCCTGCAACCGGACTCGGTTCTGTAATGAACCGAAGTAATGCCCAATGTGCAGGCGACCGGTAGGGCGGTCCCCAGTCAGGAGCCGGAACCGAGAAGGGTCCTGCGCGATAAGGGCCTCAATTTCCTGGCTGCGCTCTTGGGCGCGCAACAACGTCTTGTCTGCCTCTGATTGCATGCGGGTCACCCTACCGGCAGCCGAGGGGGCGGCGAATCAGGCGGTGCCGCCACGGGCACGGATACGGGCAAGAATCTCCTTATAGGCACTCTTCCGGGTCGTGAAGCAGCCGAGGGTGCGTTCGGGTCGCGCCGAACCGTGGTAGTCGCTAGAGCCCGTGCGGATGAGCCCCAATCGGGCGCCCATCTCGAAAAGCAGCAGCCGGGTCTCACGATCATGGTCTTTATGGTCGGTTTCGATGCCGTCGAGGGCGTTCTCCCGCACCAGCTTCTCGATGACCACAGCATCAAGCCCGTCGCGGGTCGCCGGGGACCACGGGTGGGCTAGCACGGCAACCCCATGGGCCCCATGAACCAGCTCAATGGCTTGAGCGACATCAATCGAGTATCGGGGAACATATGCTGGCTGTCCCGGAGCCAGGAAGGAATCAAAGGCTTCCTGACGATCAGCGACGATTCCCTTCGCCACCAGGGCATCGGCCACGTGTGGACGACCGATCGATGGTGCGCCACTGGCGATGCTCATCACCTCGTCGATGGTGATCGGGTAGCCCAGTTCGGTGAGTCGCCGACACATCTCCGGCAGCCGCTGGGTTCGACCCACCCGGACTTTGGCGAGTTCCGCATTGAGCTTCCGATTCCACACATCACAGCCATAACCGAGCAGGTGGACGGTGCGGCCTTGGTGTTGGCAGGAAATCTCGATCCCGCTGAGGACCTTCAACCCAATCCTTTTACCGGCTTCCTGGGCCTCCGCCACCCCATCGAAGGTGTCATGATCGGTCAACGCGATCACATCAAGCCCCGACTCGAAAGCCTTCATCACCAGCATCGTTGGGGTATCTGTGCCATCGCTGACCCGGGAATGAGTGTGCAGGTCAATCCTCATGCGCTCATGCTAGTACCGTGGTGCCTCACCAGGGGCGTATCTAACGGGAAGATCACTAGATCAGCCAAGGGGCCACTCCCAGGCAGCAACGATGGTGGCTTGGACCAGGCGAAACCTCGCAGCCTGCACCGCCCAGCGTCGCATTTTTCAGGTGAACATCTGACGGCTCCCACGATGAAGGACCGCGAGAACAGTGAGCGTGTTGCCACAGCCAGGCAGGCGCCCTCCCTGAAGGCCCGGATTAGCCGACACCTTAGGGGTCCCGGCTTGGCTGGTTCTGGGAGTTCACCGCTACATTTAGCCTCCATGGATCTGAATTACACCCACGAGTTCAACGGGACCCCCGCTCAGGTCGCCGAGCTGTTCCGCAACGAAGCGTTCATCGACGACGTCGCCAAACATGCCGGGGCCACCGAGCACTCAGTCACTATCGATGGTGCGGTCACCAACCTAGATCTCACCTTGCCCGCACCGGAATCGATCGCGAAGTTCTTTGGCAAGGGGATCAAGATCAAACAATCCTTCTCCTGGGGCTCGCCCGATGCCGACGGCGTTCACAAGGGAACCTTTACGGTCGATATCGTGGGTGCTCCCGTGACTGTCACCGCTGATGCCACCTTGTCCCCCACGGGTGAAGCTAGCAGCCGTGCGGTCTACGTCGGCGAGCTCAATGTCAAGATCCCGCTCGTGGGCAAGAAGGTAGAAGGCCAAGTCGAGCCGATGATCGCGCGCGCCTTCGCCGGTATTGAGCGTCGCGCCCAAGCCTGGCTCGCCCAGTAACAGTTCACGAACCAACGGCGCGGCGATACTCGGCCACGTCGTTCCACATCAGATCAGCGGTCGCCAACAGGTGCTGGACCTCATCGAATCCCCAGGCGGTATCGATATCCAGCCCGTTGGCGGCCGCTGCCGCACTGGCGATATCCACCTCGGGGCTGTCTGCAAACCAACAGGTCATAGCTGCCGTTGGGACCGTAGAAACCAGGCATTCTCCATTAGCCAGATCCGCCCCATCGCTGACTAAGGAGTGGTCCACTTCCGCCACCAGCACCAGCCGTTGCCCATAGCGAGCCAGTGCCGCCACCGATGCCAGCACCAAAGCTGCGTACTCTGCCTCTTCCACCTGCTGTGGTTCGTATTCGAGCGCAGCGAGAAGTTCGGGCGTGACCCGATGGCAGGATCTTCCAGTCAACCTCACTGCCCCGGTGATCGCAGCAAGCTCATACTCAGCTATGGGGATGAAGACAAGTTGTTTGGCCACCATCCCACTGTAGTGCGGCAGCTAAACGCGAACGGCACCGATTCTTCGCGATGAAAACACGTTGTTTGGCCACCATCCCACTGAAGGCCTGGCCAGCAACAGCTGGGATCTCGATCTTCATGCCACATTGGCTAGGCTTACCTTAATCACAGAATTATGGTTGACTAAGAGTTACCTCAATCCAAGCTATGGAGAATCATGCAACCACGTGCGATATCCGTTGCTGCCATCTTGCTGGCGGCATCCCTGACCCTTACCGCTTGCGGCAGCTCCAACACCTCGACAGATGCCACCAACAGCGCATCGGCGGGCACCTCAGCCAACCCATCGCAGGAGGCTTCCGCCACGACCGTGACCATTGAAGACAATCGCGGCTCGGTGACGGTGCCGGTCCCCGCCACGAGCGTCATCGCTACTGACAACCGTATCTTCCAGACCTTGGAAGCATGGGGGGTCAAGCTAGCAGCCGCACCCCAAGACATCATGGCATCCACCTCGGCGTATAAGACCGACACCAGCATCGTCAATCTCGGCAACCACCGAGAGCCTGATCTTGAGGCAGTCGTGGCGGTCAACCCGGATCTGATCATCAACGGCCAGCGATTCCAGGACTACTACGACGATTTCACCTCACTCGTCCCTGATGCCGCTATCGTCGATCTCGATGTTCGTGACGGAGAGCCATTCGATGAGGAACTGCGCCGCCAGGTGCGCACCCTCGGTGAGATCTTCGGGAAGCAGAGCGAAGCCGATGCCTTGATTAAAGCCTTTGACGACAGCATCGCTCGCGTGAAGGCTGCCTACAAACCCGACCAGAAAGTGATGGCGGTCATCGTCAGCGGCGGCAAGATCAACTACTCCGCGCCAAGTACCGGACGCACCCTTGGCCCGGTCTTCGACATCTTGGGGCTGACCCCAGCCATCAGCAATGAAGGCAGCACCGACCATCAAGGAGATGAAATCTCAGTCGAAACGATCGCCCAAGCCAATCCTGATTGGTTGCTAGTGATGGATCGCGACGCGGCTGTCGGGGCCTCCGAGAGCCAAACCCCGGTTCCCGCCAAGGAAGTGATCTCTGACTCCTCGGTCATGGCCAATGTGACTGCGGTCAGCAAGCAGCAGGTCGTCTATATGCCCAGCGACACCTATGTCAATGAGAGCATTCAGACCTACACGAAGTTCTTCAACGACCTCGCCGAGGTCATGGAATCTCAGGCGTGAGCCCATCGGTGACCGCCGGGAGCAGACCTCATGCTCCCGGCGGTTCCGCGCCGGTACGTGAGCGCATGCTAACCCCAGCCCTCATGCTGGGGTTGTTTATCCTCCTCGTACTCGTCGTGGCTTCGCTGGCCATCGGGGTCTACGACATCATGGGGCACGACGATGGCTGGCGCATGGTGCTCATGACCCGAATCCCTCGAACCGTATCGCTGCTACTAGCGGGATCGGCGATGGCGATGTGCGGGCTGGTAATGCAGCAGCTCACCCAAAACCGTTTCGTCGAGCCGACGACGACCGGCACCACCGAGTGGGCCGGGCTAGGGCTGTTGACGGTCTTTGTGGTCAACCCAAACGCTCCCCTGCTGGTGAAGATGGTGATCACGATCCTGTGCTGTTTCATCGGCACCATGGTGTTCTTCATCATCATCTCGCGGGTGCGGCTACGTTCTGCGGTCATCGTCCCGATCATCGGCATCATGCTCGGCGCTGTCGTCGGCGCGGCCTCGAATTATCTCGCCTTGGTCACTAACTCATTGCAAACCCTCGGCGTGTGGTTTCACGGTTCCTTCGCGGCGGCCATTCAGGGCCAGTACGAACCGATGTGGGCAGTCATCGTCGTGACCATCGGGGTATTCATCGTCGCCGACCAATTCACCATCGCCGGGCTGGGGGAAGACATCGCCACCAATGTCGGGCTCAACCACCGTCGAGTGATGTTGCTTGGCACCGGCATGATCGCGGCAGCAACCGGGATTGTAACTGTGGTCATCGGGAACCTGCCTTTCTTGGGCCTGATCGTGCCAAATGTGATCTCCCTGTGGCGCGGCGACAACCTTCGATCCAACCTACCCTGGGTGTGTCTGCTTGGGGCCGCGACCATCACCGTGTGCGACATCATCGGCCGGCTGGTGGTCATGCCTTTCGAAATCCCCGTCGGCACGATCCTCGCGGTATTGGGCTCGGCAGTGTTTATCTATCTCCTGTTGAGGCGGCGCAATGCTTAAGCCTTCTCGTACCGCCACTCGGTTGACAGTCATCTTTGCTGCTTTGGTGATCCTCGCCCCAGCCGCCTGTTTCGCCATCCTGGCCTGGAATAACCCGATGCCTGTGGGTTCCGACGGGTTTTGGCGGATTGCCTCGCGCCGGGCCACCTCCGTGGCTGTGATCGTCGTGGTGGCCTGGTGTCAAGGCATCGCCACCGTCGCCTTCCACACCATCACCCATAACCGCATCATCACCCCATCCATCATGGGCTTTGAGTCGCTGTATCGGCTGGTGCAAACGGCAGCGGTGTTTTTCTTCGGTATAGCTGGGTTGTCTGCCGTTCGTGGCCCTGGCCAGTATCTACTCCAGGTGAGCTTGATGGTGATCTTCGCAGTCGCCTTGTATGGCTGGCTGCTGCAATCACCACGCTTTACGATCCACCAGACATTACTGGTTGGTATCGTCATCGGCACTGGATTAGGAGCATTGGCCACCTATATGCAGCGGCTGCTCACCCCTTCCGAGTTTGATGTCCTCACCGCCCGACTCATCGGCAATATCTCCAATGCCGATGCCACCAACCTAGGCATCGCGATCCCACTAGCCGCCCTGGCCGGTGGAATGTTGCTGTGGCGTGCACATACCTTGGATGTGCTGGCCCTGGGCCGTGACACCGCGATCTCCTTAGGGCTAGATCATCGGCGCCAGGCCGTCGTGGTCCTGATTCTCGTCGCCATCCTCATGGCGGTGAGCACCTCTTTGGTGGGGCCGATGTCCTTCCTCGGCTTCTTGCTGGCCATGACTGCCTACCAGCTCGGCGATACCCACCGCCATGCCATCACACTGCCGATGGCTTGGCTGATTGGGGTCGTGGTCCTGGCTGGCTCCTATTTCGTGCTGCGTCACATCTTCTACGCCCAAGGATCAGTCGGCATTGTGATTGAGGCCATTGGCGGCACCTGCTTCCTCATCTACCTGTTGCGAAAGGGACGACTGTGATCGATATCGCGGCGGCTTGTAAACGCTACAGTTCCACCACTATCGGGCCGGTGGATCTGAAAATCCCCGCCGGCGGGCTGACCGCACTGGTCGGCCCAAACGGGGCCGGTAAATCTACCCTGCTGACCATGATCGGGAGGCTATTGGGTATGGATGAGGGCTCTATCCACGTGGGAGGGCTCGATGTCAGTTCTGTTAAGTCCACCCAGCTAGCTCAGGTGTTGTCCATCCTCCGTCAGGAGAATCATTTCATTGCCCGGCTGACCGTACGTCAGCTCGTCTCCTTCGGTCGTTTCCCCCACTCCAAGGGGCGGCTGACCCAGCAGGATGTGCAGATCGTCAACCAAGCCATCGAATTCCTTCACCTAGAAGACATCGCTGAAAGGTTCCTCGACGAACTCTCTGGTGGGCAGCGCCAGCGCGCCTATGTGGCGATGGTGTTGGCCCAGGACACCGACTATGTGCTGCTCGATGAACCCCTCAATAGCCTCGACATGGCCCATGCAGTTCAGATGATGCAGCATCTGAAACGGGCAACCACGGAGCTGGGGCGCACCATTGTGGTCGTCCTCCATGACATCAACTTCGCTGCTACCTACGCCGACACCATCATCGCCTTAAAGAACGGTAAGGTCGCGGCCGTCGGCTCCCCGGAGCGGATCATTCAAGCCGATGTACTCACCGAGATATTCGAAACCCCGGTCAATATCGTGCCCGGCCCGAGTGGGCCAGTAGCCGTATATTTCTAACTCATCGCAGCGACGGCGTGCCACTAGGATAGGGACACGCCGTCGCTAACTTCTCGATTGCCGACCGCCTTGTTGGGGGATATCGGCAGTAATTGCTATCTGCCGATTCCTTGAACCAACCCACGGCCAAGCTGATGAGGCGACAAGGGGTTAGCTCCGTACTGCCCGATTGAGCGCTGAAAGGATCGCTTTCATGGACGCGCTGGTGATTGAGGGATCGATACCAACCCCCCAGAACACCTCGGCCTCATCGCCCTGACCGATCTCACATTCCACATAGGCTGCTGCCTTGGCATCGCCACCAGCGTCCATGGCATGCTCGTGGTAATCCAAGACCTTGACCCAGGCCCCGGCCTCCCCCAGGGCATCGACGAAGGCTGAGACCGGGCCATTGCCCTCACCCTCAACCGTCACATCCCTGCCCTGCGGATCATTGACCACAGCATTGATGTGATAGCGACCGTTCTGAGAGGAGGATCCTGCCGAGGTTAGCGACCAATCACCTGCTGCTAGGTACTCTGTGGTGAATATCTCGAAGATCGCCTTTGGAGAGACCTCGCCTCCCTCGGCGTCGGTATGAGACTGCACCACCCGGCTGAACTCCATTTGGAGGCGACGAGGAAGCTCCAGTTTCGCCTCAGTCTTCATCAGGTAGGCAACCCCACCCTTGCCAGACTGCGAATTCACCCGGATCACTGCTTCATAGTTGCGACCCACGTCGTGTGGATCGATCGGCAAATAGGGCGCCTCCCATTCCATCTCCCCCACCGTCTTACCAGCCGCGATCGCCTGGGCCTCTAGGTGCTCTAGGCCCTTCTTGATGGCGTCTTGGTGGGAGCCAGAGAAGGCGGTGTAGACCAAATCACCGGCATAGGGATGCCGAGGATGGACTGGCAGCCCGGTGCAGTACTCCACGGTGCGTCGCACATGATCAATGTCGTGGAAGTTGAGTTGCGGATCCACTCCTTGGGTATACAGATTCAACGCCAACGTCACTAGGTCAACATTGCCGGTTCGCTCACCGTGTCCAAACAGGCAGCCCTCTACCCGATCAGCACCTGCCATCTGGCCCAACTCGGCCGCGGCCACCGCAGTACCGCGATCGTTATGTGGATGCAGCGAGACCGCCACGAACTCGCGATTCTTCACGTGACGACAGAAATACTCGATCTGGTCGGCATAGGTGTTGGGTGTTGAACGCTCCACAGTGGCTGGCAGGTTGAAGATGATTTCCCGCTGCTGGTCAGGCTGCCACACCTCAGCCACCGCATTGCATACCTCAACAGCGAAGTCGGTGGGGGTTTGGGTAAAGATCTCAGGACTGTACTGATAGCCGAACTCCACATCGGCGAGATAGCGTTCAGCGTAGTCCATCACCCACTGGGTACCCCGGGTTGCCATGTCGATGCACTGCTGCTCGCTAATCCGGAAGACCACGTCGCGAAACAGCTTGGCCGTGGCGTTGTACATATGGATGGTGGCGCGATGCGCACCTACCAAGGACTCGGCGGTGCGGCTGATGAGATCCTCACGGGCCTGCGTCAGCACCGAAATGGTGACATCGGCGGGAACCTTGTCCTGTTCGATCAGCTCCCGAACGAAATCGAAATCAGTTTGCGAGGCCGAGGGAAAGCCCACCTCGATCTCCTTGTATCCGAGCGAGACCAGCAGCTCAAACATGCGCATCTTGCGACTTGGCGTCATCGGATCGATCAGCGCCTGGTTGCCATCACGCAGATCGGTGGAGAGCCAGCGTGGGGCCTTGGTGATGCGGCGCTGCGGCCAGGTGCGGTCGGGAACACTGACCGGTTCAAAGGCGCGATAGCGTCCCACCGGCATGGTGGTGGGCTGTTGGATCGGGATGGGCTGAATACGGGTCATGGGAATCTCCTCGGGTTCTTTGCCAAGCACGCGGGCAGCTCCGCAGCGAGGAGGCTGGCCGATTCAGGACGGGGCCTCGCTGCGGCACCCAAGGAGCAGGGAACGCTGTGCCATGGGTCAGACCCTAACACGAAGTTCCGGCATCTAGGATCCGACCCCCTACCGCGAGCCCAGCCAGCTACTTGCCAGCCCCCGCAGTCAGACCGCCAATGAGTCTCTTCTCGATCAGCGAAAACAGAATCACCACAGGAATGATCGCGATCATGGCCACCGTGAACAGGTACTGCCAATCCTTGATGTACAGCCCAAGGAATCGGGGCATGGATACCGTCAATGGCTGCAGCTGTGTCTGGTTGACCAGGATGAAGGCAGCTGAGAACTCGTTCCATGAGTTGACGAAGACGAAGACCACAGCGGTCACGATCCCTGGCCACACCAGCGGCAGCGAAATCCGGAACATCGTTTGCAGCCGACCTAGGCCATCAATCAGTGCTGCCTCGTCGATCTCCTTAGGCACGGAGGCGAAGAAGGCCTGCATGATCCAGATAGCAAAGGACAGATTGAAGGCGGCGTTGACTAGGATCAACGCGCCCCAGACTGCGTACCCACCCCAGCCCTTGAATTCTTGGAATAATCCGACGGCCAAAACTGTGGGCTGCAGCATCTGGGTGCACAGCACCAGCAGCAAGAAGACCATGCGGCCGGGGAACCTAAACCTGGCAACGTAATAAGCCGCGGGAGTGGCCACCAGCAGCACCAGCAAGGTGGCGCCAACTGAGACCACGGTCGTCGACAACAACGAGGCCCCGGGAGCGACCTCTGTGGTCCACACCTCGAGGTAGTTGCTGAAACGAGGGGTGGCAGGGAAATAGTCTGGCGGAATGTTGTTGATCTCCAGTCGGGTCTTCAACGAGCTGATGAACATCAGCGCATAGGGGAAACTGAAGAACACAACGATGCCCAGCGCTCCCAGCGCAATCCCCCACGGGTTCGGTGGCCGGTCAATACCGCCGCGGACCCTCGTCTTGGCCTTAGGCATCAGGCCACCTCCTTCGTGGGCTTCACCACGATCAAATAGATCGCGATGATGAGAAGACAAAATAGGAAGTTGAGTACCGACAGGGCTGAGGACACCCCGGGGCCAAGCTGCCGCTGATATTCGAACATCAAGGTGGTGGTGATGTGCCCGGTGTGATATCCAGGGGTTTCTTGCAGCAACCGCAGAATCGGTAGCGAGTTAAAGACGTTGATGATGTTAATCAACGCGGCAACTGCAATAGCTGGCCTGAGCAGCGGAAGGACGATGTGAAGATAACGCTGCCAGGCGGTAGCACCATCAACATGGGCCGCCTCCAGCACATCATGAGGAACGGATTGGAGCCCCGCCAAGATTGTGTAGGTAGTAAAAGGCAATGACACGTAAATGGCTACGAATACCGCGACCCAAAAGGCGCTGGTCGGGTCCTTAGTCCACGCTTGGGCCGTCGATAGAATTCCGGTATCGACCAGCAACCGATTGAAGAGCCCAACGTTTTCCTGCAGCCCATAGCGGAATACCGTCGCCGTCATCACCACAGAGCAAGCCCAGGGCAGGATAATAAACAGCCGCAGCAGTTTACGCCCTTTGAATTTTTTGTTGAGGAACTGGGCTAGAGCCAGTGACAGCAACACAGTGATCGCAACAACCACGATGACCCACACCACTGTGTTGACAATGATCTGGCCCACCGGCACCCCAGGAAAGGTCAGTGCACCTGCCGATCCGAGGTAGTTGTCCAGCCCGATGGGATCATCGCCCTTCTGGATTCCCTTGTTGTTGTATTTGAAGAAGGAGGTGTACACCATCAGGTAGGCCGGATATAACACCACCCCGACGATCAGCACCAGCGTCGGCGCTAGCCACGGCAGCGCTCTCAGGAACTCCTTACCTGGACCTGTGGCCCTGCGCTTACGAGTCACTGTGGCCTGAGCTGCGGTCACCGGTTGGGACACTACGTCACCCCTTTGCACAATTTCTATCAGCAGGTGGCGGGCCTAAGAAGACCCGCCACCCTTGGCGATCCTGATCAGGATTGCGCATCCACCTGAGCCTGGATGCCTGCCAGCAGCGTGGCCGCGTCCTCGGTACCTGCACGGTATGCGTTGGCCTGCAACGCACCCTGGAGGGCATCCCAGGAGACATTTCCAACTGGCTGGAATTTCACATAGGACAAGGCCTCAAGGAATGCCTTGGCATTGTCATTGGTGGCCTCATTCTTGGCCTTCTCAATCATCGAGGTGGTCACCGGAAGCAGTCCAGTGCCCTTGTACCAGCCCTCGTACATCTCGTCGGAGTACATGAGGTTCAAGAAGGCGGCAGTGGCGGCCTTTCGGTCGGCATCGCCGTTATCGAAGGCGACGATGAAGTCGGTCACACCGGTAGCGACCTGGGTCCCGTCCTTCGAAGGCACCGGCGCCAAAGCGACCTTAATCCCCTTGGCCTCGGCATCGGTCACAATCGGCGAATGTGCCACCAGCATGCCAAGCTTGCCCGCCTGGAACAGGTCAGATACATCCTGGCGGTTATCCTCCAGATTGGCCTGGGTATAGCCAGCCTCAAACATCTTCTTGATTTGGGTGAATCCCTCAGCAGCTTCTGGGGTATTGGCGTTGAGTTTTTCACCGTCGACCCAGGTGCCTCCCGCACCCCACAGCCACAGTGAGGCCTCGACCTGCGCTTCCTCCCGCCCCAGGGGCATTCCGTAGGCGCGGATATCGGAGCCTAGGGCAGCCAGCTTGGCACTAGCGGCCTCCAGTTCAGCCCAGGTCTTGGGTGCCTCGGTGATACCTGCCTGTTCGAAAAGGTCAACGTTGTAGGCCAACAACCGGGCGGAAGCGATATCAGGAGCAGCCCACTGCGTGCCATCGGCACCCCGGCCATTGGCCAATAGCGCCGGTTCGATGCTGGCGAGGGTCTCTTCGGTGAGCAGCTCATCGATGGGATACAAGATGCCAGCATCAGCTGACCCGGCGAAGGCGTTGTCATTGAGGATGTCGGGGTAATCACCGGACTGAATACGGGCCTGCACCTTCTCCTGGTAGCCATCCCACCCTTCGATTTGCAGGTTCACAGTCACATTCGGGTATGTCTCGTTGAACTTGGCGATGATCTTCTCCCAATCCGCCTTCGACGAATCGGCATAGGAGGGAGCGAGGATGCTGATCGTGGTGGTCAGATCGCCGGAGGCCTCGACGGGGCCATCCGCGCTGGGGCTTGCAGTCGAATCGCCACCCCCACCACAGGCCGCCAAGGCCAAGGCGCTCACGACGACGGCAGCGCCGAACTTGATGACACGCTTCACAGGTGTTCCTTTCATCCGATCAACCTTCATGGTTGACGGGCGTGATCTTACGGACCTTGGCAACGCTAACAAAAGACCCTGGGCCATCTTGTAACCTGATAGTTATCGTTTACCCCAGACGTACGCCAATATTGCTCAAGAACCCTGCAGATTTAGAACCCAAGTCTGTTGAGATATTTGGTATCCCGCTGCCACTCTTTAAGCACTTTAACATGCAGTTTGAGATGGATCGGGGTACCTAACAAACGGTTGATCTGTAGCCGAGCTGCGGTACCGATCTCCCGTAGCCGTGTCCCTTTATGACCGATGATGATGCCCTTCTGGGACTCACGCTCGACCACGATAGAGGCATAGACATCAAGTAGTGGCTTGTCTGCTGGCCGACCTTCACGGGGAAGAATCTCGTCGATGACCACCGCGATGGAGTGCGGCAACTCATCACGAACCCCTTCGAGGGCTGCCTCCCGGATGAGCTCGGCGATCAGCGTCTCCTCCGGTTCATCGGTGACCTCATCATCGGGGTAGTACTTTGGACCCTCCGGCAGCAGCCGGATGAGGCTGTCGCGCACCGTATCAATCTGGTCGCCCATGGTGGCCGAACAGGGCACCACCTCCGACCACTGAATACCGAGTTCCTCAGCCAATGCAGAGATATCCACCAAGTGAGAGAGCAGCCGTTCCTTGGTGACCAGGTCAGTCTTGGTGGCCACGGCCACCAGAGCTGGCTTGCTGGCAAGTTCCGCGATCTGGCTGGCAATGTAGCGGTCACCTGGTCCAATACGCTGATTGCAGGGTAGACATATGCCCACAACGTCAACCTCAGACCAGGTCTCACGAACCAGGTCATTGAGCCGTTCACCCAGGAGCGTGCGCGGCCGGTGAAGCCCAGGGGTATCGATCAAGACGAGTTGACCATCGGGCCTGGTCACAATGCCCCGCACCACATGGCGAGTGGTCTGCGGCTTGGAGGATGCGATGGCGATCTTCTGTCCCACGAGCGCATTGGTTAACGTGGACTTACCCGCATTGGGCCGCCCGACGAAACAGGCAAAACCCGAACGGAAAGGCTCAGTGGTCACGATTGCTCCTCTTGGGTTGGGTCTTCGGGGGCTGGGTGTACCAGCACGGTGCCTATTTGGTGGCGTCGGCCAACGGCACGATCAGCCATCATCTCGATGCCCTTGTAGGTGACGGTAGAGCCTGGGATGGGCACAACGTTGAGTAACTTGGCCATGAGTCCGCCTACAGTCTCGACGTCCTCATCCTCAATGTCGATGTCAAATAGCTCCCCCAGATCGTCGAGGGAAAGACGTGAACTAACCCGGTAGTGCTGCGGCTCTTCCAGTTCGGCGACTGGGGGGATCTCATTGTCATACTCGTCGACGATCTCCCCCACGATCTCCTCGACAAGATCCTCCATCGTCGCCAACCCTGCGGTTCCTCCAAACTCGTCAATGACGATCACCAGATGTGAGTGACGCAGCTGCATATCCCGCAACAATTCGGTTGCTGGTTTGGAATCGGGCACGAAGGTGGGCGGACGCATGATATCGCCGACTGTCTCAAGTCTCTCGGCGTCGGGGAAGTCATAGATCCGGCGGGTAACGTCTTTGAGATACACCACCCCAAGCACGTCGTCGATACCGCCATCGCCAACGACGGGGATTCGCGAAAAGCCAGAACGCAGTGCCAGCGAGAGTAGCTGCCGCAGCGTCCGGTCACGCGGCACCCACACCATATCGGTGCGCGGCACCATCACTTCTTTCACGAGGGTGTCGCCGAGTTCAAAGACCGAGTGAATCATCTTGGACTCGCCAGCTTGGATGACATCTTGGGC
The DNA here is from genome assembly GCA_041855345.1 of Arachnia sp. Lineage (GTDB taxonomy): Bacteria > Actinomycetota > Actinomycetes > Propionibacteriales > Propionibacteriaceae > Arachnia. The sequence continues at coordinate 33,945 of JBHAEB010000169.1, forward strand.
CTCGGCGATGTCGACGAGATCACGCAGCTCTGCCTCGGTGGCGAAGGGGCCATCGCTGAATCCGCGGCCGGGGGTCATGGCATTGCCCAGTAGCACCATGAGTTGAGCGATCGGCCCAAGCACCGTGGTAAGTGCGGAGATCAGCCACGAACTCCTTCGCAAGATGCCATCTGGGTGTTGCCGACCTAGTGTGCGTGGGGCTACCCCCCACAAAATGAAAAAGATCACCAACAAGATCCCGACCAAGGTGGCTAACCGGGCAAGGGTGCCAGTGAGATGGTGGAAGACCACCAGCGCGATCAGTGCCATGGTGGTGGTTTCAAAGACCATCCGGGTAAACATCACGGCATTGATCGAGGGGGCAGGATCGGCCGCGATGAGTCGAATGCGCTCGGCCCTGGCCGTCCCTTCCTCGGCTAGCTGCTCGGCGCGACCTCGTGTCAACAGCGACAGTGCAGTCTCCATAGCAACCAGCAACGATGCGAGCAGCGCACACACCAGCGCGATGGTGATTTCAATCCATTGAGCAAGCATGGCGAACTGATCGACCGACCTTCATATCGTGAGGCTGGAGGCCCAAGTCTAACTGCGAGCGGTCCTGGCGACCTCCCACGCAGCAATGATGCGGTCGTTGAGACCAAACATCACCGCCTTCTCCGCTGGCTCGGCGTGGTCATGACCCAGCAGGTGCAATAACCCATGGATCAGCAAATACTCGGCCTCCGCATCGGGCTCTCTCCCGTTTTCGGCAGCCTGGCGCTGGGTCACTTGCGGGCATAACACGATATCTCCGAGCAATCCCAGCGGCGGTTCCTCGTCCTCGGCGGGGGCACGCAACTCATCCATCGGAAAGCTCATCACATCGGTGGGGCCAGGCAGGTCCATGAAACGCTGGTGATATTCGGCCATGGTGTCCTCATCGACCAGCAGGATGGACAAATCCGCTTGGGGATGGATACGCAGCTTCTCCAGGGCGAAGCGAGCCAAGGCAACCAGACCAAGTTCGTCGGCCGGAATTCCTGATTCGTTGTTGATGTCGATCATCGGCGGGCTTTCGGTGCGGAAATGGAGTCATACCGATCGTATGCCGCCACGATCTTGCCCACCAGGGCATGGCGCACGACATCACGTGAGGTGAGTGTGCAAAAGGCGATGTCATCGACCCCGTCGAGGATCTCGGTGACCTGCCGAAGCCCGCTGCTGACCCCGCCGGGGAGATCGACCTGGGTGATATCGCCAGTCACCACGACCTTAGAACCGAATCCCAGCCGGGTTAGGAACATCTTCATCTGCTCGGACGAGGTGTTCTGGGCCTCGTCGAGGATGATGAAGGCGTCATTGAGGGTTCGACCACGCATATAGGCCAAGGGGGCGACCTCGATGGTCCCGGAGGTCAATAGTTTGGGCACGGAATCGGCATCAACCATGTCGTGGAGAGCGTCATAGAGGGGCCGAAGGTAGGGGTCGATCTTGTCGCTGAGGGTTCCAGGTAAGAAACCAAGCTTCTCCCCTGCCTCGATCGCCGGGCGAGTCAGGATAATCCGACTGACCTGTTTGGACTGTAGGGCCTGCACGGCCTTAGCCATGGCCAGATAGGTCTTCCCAGTGCCGGCTGGACCGATACCAAAGACCACGGTATGGCGATCGATCGCATCGACATAGCGTTTTTGGTTGAGGGTCTTGGGGCGCACGGTGCGTCCACGCGCCGACAAGATCTCGGCTGTGAGAACCTCGGCAGGTTTGATCTCTTCTCGTGCCAATCCGATCACACGAGCCACGGTCTCTTCGGTGAGGCCTTGACCGGTGCGAATGATGGTAATGAGTTCGGTAATGACTTCAGCTGCCTGTGCTACCGCATCCGGTTGACCAGTCAGGCTCACCTGGGAGCCCCTGACATGGATATCGGCCTCGAGCTGATCCTCAAGTACCTTCAGATAGCTATCACTGGGACCGAGCAGACTGACCATGTCGATGGAGGCCGGCACCGTGAGGATACGGCTGGCGTGTGGATGTGGCGCGGACATGTTCCCTTTCAGCGCTGATGTCGAGTGCTTCCCAAGTGTAGGTCCACCACTGCTAGAGTAAATGATATTGATTATCACTTAATGGCTTGGAGGGAGATCCCATGGCAGTTCCCAAGCGCAGGACCTCGCGCAGTCGTACCCGTTCGAGGCGTGCCCAGTGGAAAGCGACGCTGCCCGATCTGGTTCCGATCACGGTACACGGGGATAGCTTTGCGGTTCCTCGTCGACTCGTGCGTGCCTATGCCTCTGGGCTGCTGGACATCAACGACCTGCGGCACTAAGACGGCTACAGTTCGTTATCTGCCCTGACCCGGGAGCGATGACCTCCCGTTCCTTCGAATTCCGGTATGTCGTCGTCCAAGGCGTCATCCTCAGTGATGATGTGCATGGCCGCCTCCTCAGCGCTGGCTGCGCCACCGGCGAATCCAACATCGACACCTAGGGTGTCTTCGCCTCCAGCGCCCTGGACCCGCATCAGCCGACCGGCACGTACCCGTCCAACTTCCCGGGGTTCGCCGTCGTAGTTCCACGGCAAGTCCTCAGAGTCGACCTCGGGCTGTTCCTGACGGATCCGTTGTTCGAGCGTTTCCCCCTGGCGCATCTCCGCAAGGGTATTTCCAAAGCCCTGGGCTGGGGACCACCGCTCCGGGGTGGTGTACCCCTCGTCCAGGACATCGTCTACCCCACGGTCGA
>JBHAEB010000170.1:0-25932 GCA_041855345.1 Arachnia sp.
CCGACTTCGACAACCTCGTTCGGGTGGTCGATGTGCTTCCAGCTCAGCTCGGAGACATGGACCAGACCGTCGACGCCACCGAGGTCCACGAAGGCACCGAAGTTGACGATGGAGGACACGACACCCTTGCGGATCTGGCCCTTCTGCAGCTGGTTGAGGAAGGTTTGGCGCACCTCGGACTGGGTCTGTTCCAGCCACGCACGACGGGACAGCACCACGTTGTTGCGGTTCTTATCCAGCTCGATGATCTTGGCCTCGAGTTCCATGCCGACATAGGGCTGGAGGTCGCGGACCCGACGCATCTCCACCAGGGAGGCAGGAAGGAAGCCACGCAGGCCAATGTCAACGATGAGGCCGCCCTTGACCACTTCGATGACAGAGCCGGCGACAACGCCGTCCTCTTCCTTGATCTTCTCGATGGTGCCCCAAGCACGCTCGTACTGGGCGCGCTTCTTGGACAGGATCAGGCGGCCTTCCTTGTCCTCCTTCTGCTGCACGAGGGCTTCGATCTCGTCGCCAACTTGGACCACCTCGAAGGGGTCGACGTCGTGCTTGATGGATAGTTCCTTGGAAGGAATGACGCCTTCGGTCTTGTAACCGATGTCGAGCAGGACTTCGTCCCTATCGACCTTGACGACGGTGCCAGAGACGATGTCGCCGTCATTGAAGTATTTAATGGTGGCATCAACAGCAGCCATGAAGGCTTCCGGAGTGCCGAAATCGTCGACCGTGATGGCCGATGCCTCAGGGGAGGAGGAGGACATGTAGTAGGGCTTTCGCTGTGTCTGATCAGTCACCGTGGGCCCTGTCTAGTCCCCAAATCAAGATGACTTGGGAGTCTCGACGCGCCGACCCTGCTCCGTCCGAGGGCAGGCAGGCCACAGTGCAAATCCCAGCCTAACCGAGCTGCTTAAACTCGGTCAAGGACACCGTTAACGTGCTTTGCCACCAGTGGCCGAGCAACTACCCTATGCTCTGTGAATCTCGCCGAAGCTCTCAAAAACCGTAAGGTACAGATTGCGATCGCGGCCATTGCCATCGTGGTGGCCCTCGCATTAACCATTACCTTCCTCGTTAACAACCGCAATAACTCCGACAACACGACGGCTGAGACCAGCCCCACGGCGGCCAGTTCGCCTGCGGAGAGTAATGCAGTTGCCGAAACCACCCAGACTGATCCTCAAGCATGTTCAGCGCTGGATGAGGTGGGCTTCATCCCGGAGCGCTACACCATCGAAAAAGTTGGTGTAGATGACAAGGTTGTCTCTCTGGGCAACACTGAAGACAACGCTATTGCCGCCCCGCCGAAGGATGAGCCGAATACCGCAGCCTGGTGGAACCTGGGCCCCGCCCCAGCCTCCAACACCGGCCAAGTCATCTTGTCCATCCACACCTACCGCGATGGGGGCGCCGTCGGTAATCTCCTCTACGAAGGCGGTGTCGACCAGCTCGCCCCTGGAGATGTCCTGAAGCTCTACAGCGCCGACGGGCGGGTAGCCTGCTACGAGTACGTCAGCTCCGCGAAACACGATGCTGCGACCTTCGACACCGATTCGGACCTCATGGTTCGCTACGACGGTGACCCCAGCCTCATCATCATCATCTGCTGGGATTTCATCGCAGATACCGAGGACTGGGCTTCCCGTATCTTCTTTACCTTCAAACCCATCGTGGAATAACCCCAGTGGGGGCGGCTCAGTGAGCCGCCGAGAACCACGAGTCTCCCACTCCCACAGAGACTTCCAAGGGCACCGCCAAATCCATGGCGGTGCCCATTTCTGTGCGAACCAATTCCGCCACGGCATCCTGCTCTCCGGGAAAGATCTCAAGCACCAATTCGTCGTGGACCTGCAGCAGCATTCGGCTACGTAGCTCCGCCCTCGTGAGTGCTGATTCGACCTTCAACATCGCAAGTTTGATGATGTCAGCGGCAGACCCTTGGATCGGAGAGTTCAACGCTGCTCGCTCCGCCATCTCGCGCCGCTGCCGGTTAGTGGATCCCAACTCCGGCAGATATCGCCGCCGCCCTAGCAGCGTTGAGGTGTAGCCATCAACCCTGGCCTTGGCCACCACCTCAGCGAGATAACTCTGTACCCCGCCAACCCGGGAAAAGTAGTCAGCCATGAGGGCCTTTGCCTCATCAGAGCTGATACCCAGCTGAGCCGCCAGACCATAGGCGCTCAGCCCGTAGGCCAACCCGTAGTTCATCGCTTTGATCCGTGCTCGCTGCTCGCCACTGACCTCATCGGCTGGCACCCCGAAGACCGTAGCCGCCATCTCGGCATGGAAATCACGACCACTAGCAAAAGCCGCGATCAGCCCCTGGTCGCCACTGCAGTGGGCCATCAACCGCATCTCAATCTGGGAATAGTCGGCGCTCATGAGTACCTCAGCCTCATCACCAGGGACGAAGGCGGCGCGGATTTGGCGACCCAGCTCAGTGCGGATCGGGATATTTTGCAGATTCGGATCCGTCGACGACAGCCTGCCGGTTGCCGCGATGGTCTGGACATAGCTGGTGTGGATCCGACCATCTGGCTGAATGGCGGCCAGCAGACCGTCAACGGTTTGCCGCAGCCGAATCCGGTCTCGGTGGATCAGCAGGTGTTCGAGGAAGGGATGCCCGGTTTTCTTAAAAAGAGTCTCCAGGGCCTCCGCATCGGTGGTGTAGCCGGTCTTAGTCTTCTTCGTCTTCGGCATCTCCAGCTCGTCGAAGAGCACCACTTGCAGCTGTTTCGGAGAACCCAAGTTCACCTCATGGCCTACCACCTGCCAGGCAGCTTCCTGGGCTGCTGAAACCTCAGCATCGAACTGGGCACGCAACTGGTCAAGCACACTCTTGTCGACGGCAATACCGGTGCGCTCACACCGGGCTAGGGTGCGTTGTAGGGGCAGCTCGAGATCACGTAGCAGACGGGCTGCTGGTTGGGCAGCCATCTGCGCCTCAAGCACTGGGGCCAGTTCCGCGATCGCCCGGGCATGAAGCATGGCGGTGCGACCCGACTCACCGGCATCGACTTCGAAGAGTGATTCTTGGGGCTCGGGTTCCTGCTCAGCCAACTCCATATGCAGATGGCGACGCACCAACTCCGGCAATCCTTGCCCACGCACATCGGGATGGAGCAGATAAGCGGCCAGGGCCACGTCGCAGACCACCCCCTGCAGCTCCAAACCACGCTCCCACAAAGCCAGTAGCGGGCCCTTACCGTTGTAAACCACCTTGGCATGGCTCTCATCAGCCAGCCACTGGGCTAAGGCTTGCTCGTCGTCGGGGCTGAGCATCGCCAGGTCGAGATAGGCCTCATTCTGGGCACTGGCCAACCCGATCCCTCGCAGGTCCCCGCTCCCAGAGCCCCAGGAGCCGACAAAACTCAATGCCGTGGTGGCGTTTCCGTGCTGTTCCAACCACGCTGTTACTTGCCCAGCTGCAAGGGCGCTGCCGGTGATGGTGAAACTGCCCTGGGCTGTGGTGTCGTCGGAGCGCTGATCGGGGTTCAGCTTGGCTATCCGGTCACGCAGCGAACCGAACTCTAGGGCGGTGAAGATTGCATTGACGGCTTCGGTGTCCCAGGCTTTGATTTGAGCCTCATCCAGGCTCAGCGGCAAGTCGAGATCCCGCACCAGTTGGTTGAGTCGCCGATTGCGTTTCACATCATCGAGGTGGGCCCGCAGGGATTCTCCGGCCTTACCGGGAACCTGTTCGGCTCTCTCGATGATATTGGCCAATCCATCGAAACTGCTGATCCACTTCGCCGCAGTTTTCGGCCCAACCCCAGGGACCCCCGGTAGGTTGTCGCTGGTTTCGCCAACCAGCGCCGCCAGTTCCGGATAGCGCTGCGGCGGCACCTGGTATTTCTCCTCGACTGCGGCTGGGGTCATCCGCATCAAATCGCTGACTCCCTTGCGGGGATAGAGAACGGTGGTCTTGTCCGTCACCAATTGCAAGGCATCGCGGTCACCTGTGGAGATCAGCACCTCGAAACCAGCGGCCTCGGCCTGGGTGGCAAGGGTGGCAATAATGTCATCTGCCTCATAGCCTGCCAGTTGCAGATGCGCGATATTGAGGCCGTCGAGGACCTCTTGGATCAAAGCCACCTGGCCTTTGAACTCGGGCGGGCTGGAGGCGCGATTCCCCTTGTAGTCGGCATAGCTCTCGGTCCTGAAGGACTGCCGCCCAACATCGAAGGCCACCACAATATGCGTCGGCTTCTCCCCCATCAGCAGACCGGTCAGCATGGAGACAAAGCCGTAGACGGCATTGGTATGCTGGCCCGTGGAGGTAGTGAACTTCTCGGCAGGCAGGCCGAAGAAGGCTCGATAGGCCATGGAGTGTCCGTCGATCAACAAGAGGCGATTCACACGCACCAATCTACTGTGCGAGACTGACCGCCATGATCGACGACGTGCCGGTGGCTCCCCTTCATGATCGGCTTGGGATCACGCTGGTCGAGGTATCAGCCGAACGGGCGCTGGCCACCATGCCTGTTTCAGGCAATACCCAGCCTGCCGGGCTGCTTCATGGTGGCGCCACCGCGGCCCTGATTGAGGGTGCTGCCTCAGTGGCAGCCTGGCGTTATGCCCAACCCGACCGAGTACCGGTGGGAGTAGACCTCAATGTCACCCACCTTCGTCCTGTGGCCGCCGGTCAGGTGACAGCCGAAGCAACAGCTATGAGGTTGGGCCGCAGCACCGCGGTCTATACCGTCGAGGTCCGCACCGAGGATGGGCAGGTGAGTGCTTTGGGACGACTCACCTGCCAGCTACTGCCCGTCGAGGCCTAGCGGCCCTCGAGTTGGTCTTGCTTCTTCTTGTGGGAGATCACGCCCTCGGCTACCTCCCGCATGGACTTACGCAGGTCCATAGCAGTCTTCTGGATCCAGCGGAAAGCCTCCGGCTCTGTCAAACCAAGGCTCTCCTGCAGGATCCCCTTAGCTTGGTCAATGATCTTGCGAGAGGCGAAACGGTCCTCAAGGTTAGCCAGCTCCTCCTCAACTGACTTCAACTCAGCAAACCGGGCGATCGCCATCTCGATGGTAGGAACGACTTCGTTGGGGCCGAAGGGTTTGACCAGGTATCCCATCACCCCAGCGTCACGGGCACGCTCAACCAGATCCCGCTGGCTAAATGCAGTAAGCATCACGATGGGGGCGATCCGCTCCTCCCCGATTTCCTCGGCAGCGGTGATGCCATCCATCTTGGGCATCTTGATATCCATGATGATCAAATCCGGTTCCAGTTCCCGGGCAAGCTTGACAGCTTCCTCGCCGTCTGCTGCCTGACCGATCACTTCGAAGCCTTCATCGGTGAGTAGCTCAACGAGATCGAGGCGAATCAGTGCCTCGTCCTCGGCCACCAGCACCCTTGTGGGCCGCGTCTGGACCATGGTGTCAACTCCATTCCCCGTGGGTTCCCGCATTGTCACCCAACTACGCATTCAGCCAGAATCCTAGCGCGCCAACACCCCTGCAAGCGAAGACTTTACAGTTGTGGCACAATAGTTCCCGCGCCCGGGTGGCGGAATGGTATACGCGGTCGGCTCAAACCCGGCTGGCTGAGAGGCCTTAGGGGTTCGAATCCCCTCCCGGGTACGAGTGGCCGGGTTCAGCATCACGCTGAGCCCGGCCACTTAGTTTCTCGGCTAGATAAGACAACGGGGCTGCACCCTCATCAGATGCAGCCCCAGTTGCTCCCAGTATTAGCTGTCGTTCTCGCCCTTGTCCTTGACCTTATGCACCCGCAGGTTGTTGGTCTTGCCAGGCACATTCATCGGGGAGCCTGACAGGATCACGATGCGTTCGCCAACCTCAATCATCCCCCGGTCACGCAGGTAGGAGTCGACCGTCTCCACCATCTGTTCCTGCTCGGTGAAATTCGGGGTGATATGAGCCTCGACACCCCAGGTCAGGGTCATGGTCTGCTGAGTGGTCACCTCGGGGGTGAACACCAGCAACGGAATCGAGGGACGCAGCCGGGCGAAACGGCGTGCGGTATCCCCAGACTTGGTGAAGGCCACCAGGTACCGGGCCGAAACCCGGGTTGCGACCTCCACCGCGGCTTTGGCCAAGACACCACCGGTGGTGTGTGGATCCCAGTCGATGGCGTGAATCTCGGCATGGCCGTGGCTCTCGGTGTTCTCCACAATATTGGCCATGGTCTGCACGGTCTCCACCGGGTAGTCACCCACGGAGGTCTCCCCCGACAACATGACCGCATCGGCACCATCGAGGATGGCGTTGGCCACATCTGAGGCCTCAGCACGTGTGGGTCGCGGGGACGAGATCATGGATTCGAGCATCTGGGTGGCCACAATCACCGGCTTGGCCCACACGCGGGCAGCGCGAATGATCTTCTTTTGGACCAGCGGCACTTCCTCCAAGGGAAGCTCGACCCCCAAGTCGCCGCGAGCCACCATGAAAGCATCGAAGGCGTCGATGATTTCCTGCAAATTAGCGATGGCCTGTGGCTTCTCAAGCTTGGCGATCACCGGGATGCGGCGACCTTCTTCGTCCATGATTTCATGAACCCGCTTGACATCCTCGGCAGAGCGAACGAAGGACAGAGCAACCATGTCGATGTCCTTGGACAGCGCCCAACGCAGGTCACGTTCGTCCTTGTCGCTCATGGCTGGCACGGAAACCGCTACCCCGGGCAGGTTGATGCCCTTGTTGTTAGAGACGGTACCTGCGACGACGACTTCGCAGACCACATCGGTGTCGCTGACCTCAACGGCTTTGAGGACCACCTTGCCGTCATCGATGAGAATCTGGTCGCCTACCTTGACGTCGCCAGGCAGACCCTTGAAAGTGGTGGAGCAGCGCTCGCGGGTGCCAGGGACATCATCGATGGTGATGGTGAATCGGGTGCCACGATCAAGGAAATGCTTCCGGTCGTCGGCGAATCGACCGAGCCGAATCTTCGGCCCCTGCAGGTCCGCCAGCACACCGACGGTGCGTCCAGTGATGCGGGCAGCCTCACGCACCGCGTTGAGACGGCCTTCATGTTCGTTGTAATCGCCATGGCTCATGTTGAGTCGGGCTACGTTCATACCGGCATTGATCAACTCGACAAGACGATCAGTGGTGTTCGCGGACGGGCCCAAAGTACATACAATTTTCGCTCTACGCACGAGCTAAGCCTACCTTGGCGACTATTGGGATCTCACCTTCTCCAAAGCTTCGGACAGATCAGTGGGCGGCTCGGAGCTGAACTCCACATAATCTCCTGTGCCCGGGTGGCTGAAACCCAACCGGTGAGCATGCAGCCACTGGCGTTCCAGTCCTAGCCACGACGATAACCCCGGGTCGCTGCCATAGAGGGGGTCGCCACAACAGGGATGACCGATGGCTGCGAAATGTACCCGGATTTGATGGGTGCGCCCCGTCTCCAGATCCACTCCCACCAAGGTGGCGGAACGGTGAGCCTCCAACGTTTCATAGTGGGTGATGCTTGGCCTGCCACCTTCGATGATCGCCATCTTCCATTCGTGGTTGGGATGGCGGCCAATAGGCGCATCAATGGTTCCCGTGAAAGGATCAGGGTGGCCTTGCACGAGAGCCAGATATGTCTTATCCACTGCTTTGTCTCTAAAGGCCTGCTTCAACACCGAATAGGCGCTCTCAGACCGGGCCACGACCATGAGCCCAGATGTTCCCACATCGAGACGTGAAACGATTCCTTGACGTTCCGCGGCGCCGGAGGTGGCTACGGTAATCCCAGCCGCGGCGAGATGTTCGGTCACTGAGGGCCCATTCCAGCCGAGGCTGGGATGGGCTGCTACGCCGGCGGGTTTATCGACGACCACGATGTCTGAATCCAGATGCACAATGTGCATCCCATCCGCTAGCTGCGGTCGTACCACGACCTGATTCGGGCGAGGTTCATTTCGTAGTTCCAGCATCGCACCGGCGACCACAAGCTGCGACGCCTTAGCCACCGGCAGCCCGTCGAGGAATACTCCCCCATCGCTGATTAACTCAGCGATACGGGAGCGGGAATACCCTGAGATACGAGCGGCAGCAACATCAACTCGCTCGCCACCCAACAGATCCGGCACCAGAAATACACTCATTGCGGATCTTCCTGAGGTGGCTTCCGGTAGGCCACGATGATGATCAAGGCCGCTGCGGTAGTGATGCACACATCAGCCACGTTGAAAATAGCGAAATAGGGCAAACGCACGAAGTCCACCACATGCCCCAACATCACACCCGGGGGACGTAGCAGCCGATCATAGAGGTTCCCAGCGATACCAGCTATCAGCAACCCCAGAATGGCGCCGTGGGAGATCCGACGGACCCGAGGTAAACCGAACACCAGACATCCCAGCAGCGCAACTATGGCAAAGACACTCAAGGCGAAAGTCAGCGAGGTGCCCATCCCAAAAGCAGCACCAGGGTTGAAGACCAACTGGAATCTCAACAGCGAACCCATTACCTCAACCGGTACGCCGGGCTGTAAGTGATGCAATACCGCAGACTTCGTGGCCTGATCGATTCCCAACCCTGCCAGCCCGACGCCCAGGGCCATCAGGGCTGGGGTATATCGCTTCAGCGTCGTTCCTCGCGCTGTTTACAGCTAACACACATCGTGGCTCGTGGGAAAACCTGCAACCGTCCCTTACCGATCGGCTCACCGCAGGCCTCACACAGGCCGTACTGCCCGGTATCAAAGAGGTGAAGGGCTAAGCGAGCTTGATCGGCCATCTCGCGGGCGTTGTGGGCCAGTGACAGCTCCTGGTCGCGCTCAAAGTTGGACGAGCCGACATCGGCCGGGTCCCTACCAGCACCGTCGTTGCCGTGCAACAGGAGATCACTGAGTTCCTGATCGGTGGCGGCTACCTTCTTCTCAAGCCGCTCCAGTTCCTCAGCCAGAACCTCCCGCTGCTCTGCCACTTCCTCAGCCGTCCACGGCTCCTCTCCAGCTTGCACCGGAAGATTCGTGAGCCCCGTCGGCTCACTGGGGGTTGTGCTTGGCATAGTCGTCCTCGTTGGAAAGCTAATGATGATCCGGCGAGACTACACCCCCGCCGGGATCGTGTCTGCCTGCCGTGCTGAACTCGGTACCTTGTTTCCTCAAAAGGTGGCTGCGTGGCTGCTTTGGGGTGGGCGATTACCGATGATCCTGCCGCTACCAACACGATAGCGAGATCCACCCGGCGAATCACCCACCCTGGGGGCAGCCCGCATCACCTCATTGAGATAAGGCGATCCTTAATGGTCCTGAGCCGCTAACGCGTCTAGACGCGGGGTCCTAGAGCGTTCAGCCAGTTCTGGAACGTCGATCGGTTCTGGCAGGTTATGATCCAATGCCTCAATGTGGCGAGACATATATCCGCGCATGTTGTTGCGGTAGGTCTCCTCAAACTCTCGCAACTTAGCCACCTTGACGGCCAAGACGCCTTGTTCGCGCTCAAGTTCAGCGAACAACTCGGCACGACGACGGTCAGCCTCACCGTTGACACGATCAGCACGCATCTGGGCCTCGCGGGTCACCTGATCAGCACCCACCCGCGCCTCAGATTCGATGCGATCTGCCTTGGTCCGGGCATCGGTGGTGATCTCGTAGGCCTCCTGCTTGGCCTCATTCAGCTTACGCTCAGCCTCAGCATTGGCTTCCTCAACGAGACGCTCGGCCTGCTCGGTAGCCAACGACACCAGCCGCACCACCGCAGGGGTCGCCTCCTCGCGGGTGGTCACCTGCAAGGTCTCAGCGGTGCTCACGGCCTGGCTGACATGACCGCTGCGGGCCTCATTCAAGTCACGACGCATTCGCTCGAGTTCGTTACGCAGCCGGTCATTCTCGTGGCTGAGTTGGTTGACCCGATCATCCTGACCGGTATTGCCGGCATTCTGTGCGGCCTGCTTCTGCAGCCTCTCGACCTCGGAGCGTAGGTTACGGATCTCCTGATCCTTGGCCGCCAAGGCTTCGTCGTTGTTGCCCGATCCCGCGTCCCCGGAGGTCCGAACCGATTCGAGCTCCCGACGCAGGAGGTCGCGTTCCTTCTCAAAGGCACCGAATGACTCCTCCACCTTGTCAATGAAGGTGTCGACATCGCCGACCTCATACCCGGTGGCTCCACGACGCGCCATCCGGAATCGGACTCGGCGAACCTCTTCCAACGTCAGGCTCATCTCTACTCCCACAGGTTGACGATTGCTAGAGTGCCCGTTCCTGAGAATCTCGGGCACAACCTTAAGGTTACTCTAATCCAACCTAGGGGCCAATCACCCATAAAGCTGAGCTTCAGGGTTGATGATCCTCAGGAAATTCAGATACGCAGGAACCGGAGCGCGAACATCGCCAGCTGCACCAGCAGGAACAGCACCAACACCGCTAGATCTAGGGAGATCCCGCCCATCCGTACTGGCTTGATGACACGCCGTAGACCCTTGATGGGCGGGTCGGTCACCGCGTAGATCCCTTCGACGAGAACCAACACGATGCCTTTGGGGACCCAGGTCGGGTTGATCATGGGAACCCAGGACAGCACCACCCGGACCAACAGGATGACCAGGTAGAGCTGCAGCACCCAAAACAACAGCAACGAAAGCACGGTCAGCTCTGGTTAAAGAATCCACCGGTGGCCAGCTTGGCCTTGTCCTCCGGTCCAACCACAAGTCCTTGGGGACACAGCAGGAAGACTTGGCTGGAGATCCGTTCAATATTTCCACGTAGTCCGAAGATCAGCCCAGCAGCAAAGTCCACCAGTCGCTTGTCCTCGCCACGCTCCATGTCAGAGAGGTTCATGATGACCGGGATGCCGTCTCGGAAACTCTCTCCGATAGAACGGGCCTCGTTGTAGCTGCGAGGACGAACAAAGGCGATACGTGCCAAGTCAGTGACCTGTTTCGGTTCCTCCACCACCGGCTGATCAACCACCGGTGCCGCCTGGCTGGCGGTAGAGGTGGGACGCCGCGTCGGTTTGGCAGCAGGTTCGGGTTCGACAGGCTCGTCGAAGGTGTATTCCTCGGACATCTCGACTTGGGGGTCGCTGTATCGCCCGTCTTCAACAAGCCCCATCCATTCACCCAGTTTCCGTAGGCCCACCGTTCTGCCTCCCTTGTAGTCCTTGATCGAAAAGACTACCTAGGATCAGTGGGCCTACCTCGGCTCTGGGCTCCGACACGCCGCTTTACTTCATAAAGTCTGGGACATCGAGGTCATCGTCGGGGATCTCAACCCGGGTCGGGCGTGGTCCAACTGGCGGGGTTGGAGTCACCGGCGGCCTAGCTCCCGCTGATGTCTGAGGCTTGGCGACGTTGAGGCGGCTGGTGTCCTCCCGCACCGGGCGAGGGGTGGGTACCCCACCGTCGAATCCGGCGGCGATAACCGTGATTCGCACCTCGTCACCGAGGGCATCGTCGATGACGGTACCGAAGATGATATTCGCCTCATCATGGGCTGCTTCCTCGATGAGCTGGGCAGCGGCGGATACCTCGAATAGGCCGAGGTCTGAGCCGCCAGCAATCGACAACAAGACGCCGTGGGCGCCATCAATGCTGGCTTCGAGCAGCGGCGAGGAGATCGCCATTTCGGCGGCAGCCCGCGCACGATCCTCGCCTCGAGCCGAGCCGATACCCATCAAAGCGGAACCCGCCTGACTCATAATCGACTTCACGTCGGCAAAGTCCAGGTTGATCAGGCCTGGGGTGGTGATCAAATCTGTAATGCCGGAGACACCTTGCATGAGCACCTGATCGGCCTGCCGGAAGGCATCGAGGATCGCGACCTGGTGGTCGGTCATCTGCAGCAATTTGTCATTGGGGATGACGATCAAGGTGTCGACCTCTTGGCGCAGTGCCTCGATGCCGGACTCAGCTTGACTCGCTCGACGACGCCCTTCGAAGGAGAAGGGGCGAGTCACCACACCGATGGTCAATGCGCCCAGGGAGCGGGCGATCTTCGCCACGATGGGAGCGGCACCGGTACCGGTACCACCGCCCTCCCCTGCGGTCACGAATACCATGTCAGCGCCCTTAAGCGCCTCTTCAACCTCGTCGGCGTGGTCCTCCGCCGCTTTCTGTCCCTTCGCAGGGTCAGCTCCAGCCCCGAGTCCGCGGGTGAGGTCACGACCAATATCCAGCTTGACGTCAGCATCGCTCATCAACAGCGCCTGAGCGTCAGTATTGACCGCGATGAACTCCACGCCCCGCAACCCGGCCTCGATCATCCGGTTTACGGCGTTGACGCCGCCTCCGCCAACGCCGACGACCTTGATCACTGCTAAGTAGTTCTGAGATGCGCTTGCCATGCCATTCCTCACGTTGAGTTCGTAGCAAAGGCTAGGGGCTCAGCCGCGCACGATCCAATATCCGCGCCCGAACTGGCCGAAATCACCTCAACTAATGGTTGAGGGTTGCCGACTATGAGCTACCTCGTCGTAGGCGCCTGGGGCGCGGAAACGTCGTAAACACTGGCATCTTGGCCAAGCAATACAGACAGCACATGGGCTTTGTGTTGGGATTCTTCCGCGCTACCCCACACCACCGTGTCGCCATCGGCGAGCCGAATCTCAATTTGGTCGACCGCCTCGGCTCGAATCAATGTGATCCGATCCCCCAGTACCGGAGTTACAGCCTCAACTACCGTGGCCACATCAGCGAGTAAACGTTGGTCAGGGTCAACAACCTCAGCCACGACAGTGCCCTGGGGCAATTCCTGTCCTTCGTGAAAAACCACGCCGCTGGCGTCCACCCAGCGCAAGATCCCGCCATCATTCCAGGCATAGGTGAGGACCCGTTCAGTCACCTCGATCACCACCGTGTGGGGAAACTCACGCTGGACATTGACCTGGGCTACCGGAGCTAAGGATGCGACGCGGTCTGCGATCATCGTTATCGATTGCCGAGCCAATGGTTGTCCCATCTCAACCGCCGCAGCCTGAGTGACTTGTTCCTCAGTCAGTAAGGAAATCCCGGTGACCCGCACCTGTGTGGTAGCGAATACCGAGGAGAATCCAAACAGCCAGGTCGCTACTGCCGCAAGGATGAGTACCAAGGCGGTGCCACCCAACCCGAGCCAGCGAAGCCGCCGCCCTCGACGGCGTTGCGCTTGCTTGGCGCGGGCGAACTGGGCTGGTGTGGTAGTCAACTGAGTTGAGCTTCCGGACGCTGGGCAAGGAGCGGGGCCAGCAACGGTCCGACGATGGTGACATCACCGCAGCCAAGGGTGATGATGAGATCTCCAGGACGGGCGATGTCATTGAGCGCCTCCGGAAGATCGTATTTATCGACCACATAGACGACTTCCTGGGCGCCATGTTTGATCGCCGCATCCACGACGAGCTGACCTGTCACTCCGGGGATAGGATCCTCTCGGTCCCCGCAGACATCGTTGATCACGGCAATATCGGCCAGGGTCATTACCTCGCCGAATTCGTCGGCGAAATCAACGGTCCGTGAATACAGATGGGGCTGGAAACAGGCGATGAGTCTTCCCGGCAAACCGGTTTCCTCGTTACCTGCCTGAGTGACACGTCGCGCCGCTGTCAAGGCCGCACGAATCTCGGTCGGATGATGGGCGTAGTCATCGTAGACTCGGATACCTGCGGTATCAGTAATCAGCTGGAATCGGCGCAACGTCCCTTCGAAGGTACCCAAGGCACTAATCGCTGCCTCATGGCTGAGACCTAGCCGCCGCCCAACTGCGTAGGCTGCTGAGGCATTGGCTAGATTGTGGTTGCCTGGTACTTGCAGGATCAAAGGCCCAGATTCCTCGCCATAGCTGAGGGTGGCTTGAACCCCTCGACCATGGGCGCGCACCTGAGTGATCCGCACATCAGCCTCGGCGGCCTCGCCATAGCCAATGACAGTCCTGCCTTGGGTCTTGAGTTCAAGGGCCAAAGCGCGAGCTCCGGGATCATCAACGTTGATGACGACGCATCGCACATGATCACCGGTAGCAAAGGTGCGAAATCCCTGCGCATAGGCTTCAGGGGTGCCCCAGTTGACCAGGTGATCAGCCTCAATATTGGTGATCACCGCGACCTCAGTGGGGTATTGCAGGAATGATCCATCGGATTCGTCGGCTTCCACGACGAAGGCCGACCCCGAGCCGATGGCGGAACTCACCCCGGTGGTTGACAAGGCACCACCGACGACATAGCTGGGATCTTGACCAGCGGCAGCCAACATGACGGCCGTCATCGCCGTGGTCGTGGTTTTACCGTGGGTGCCGGCTACAGCGACTGCACGTTTACCCATCATGAGCGCCGCCAAGGCCGCCGATCGATGCCACACCCGTAGCCCACGACGTCGCGCCTCGGCCAATTCCACATTCTGTTCTCGAATAGCGGAGGAGATCACCACGGTTTGGGCATCACCGAGCTGAGAGGCATCGTGACCGACATAGGTCCGCACCCCGAGGGATTTCAAGCTTTGCAGCGCCCTGGAGTCCGACTGATCAGAACCGCTCGTGGGCACACCAAGTTGGGCATATGCCCGGGCGACGCCATTCATCCCGGAACCGCCAATCGCGATGAAATGGACTGGGCCCACCTGGTCGGCGGGCAGCACGTCAATTGGCTGAAGCAGCGTCACGATGCACCTTCTTCTCGAACTATGCGTAGCGCCGCCTGAGCCAACACATCGGCGGCATCAGCGGGCGAATGGGCGGGGGTCTTAGCGGACATCGCCGCTAGGCCCTCGCGGTCGGTGATCGTAGCGATCACTGTCTCGGTCAGTGTATCCGCGGTCAAGTTAGCCTCGGGTAGCAGAATCCCAGCACCATCAGCGACTAAACCAGCGGCATTGCGAGCCTGCTCACCGTTTCCCCATGGCAGCGGAATGAAAATGACCGGAAGCCCCAGCACTGCGGTCTCCATCACGGTTCCTGCCCCGGCCCGGCCGATCATCAGATCTGCACAGCGATAGGCCTGGACCATGTCGCTGACATAGGCAACCGGGACATATCGCGCTCCCGTAGGGCCGGTGATGACGCGATCCTCCGGGGTGAAGTTCTTCTTCCCCAACACATGCAATACCTGAATGTCTGCCCCAAGGATCCGGGGAAGGCCAGCTAGCAGCGCTTGATTAATGGCCCTGGCGCCCTGAGAACCACCACTGACCAGCAGCGTGGGGCGATGGGGATCCAGTCCGAAAGCTATACGTGCTTGGTCAGGGGTCACCGTGGCCCTGGTGATATTGCGGTTCATCGGCATGCCGATGAGGGTGCCGCGATGGATCTTGGTCGATTTGAAGGTGTAGCCGGTGAATGCGGAGAATCGAGCACCCACCTTATTGGCCAATCCAACGACACAGTTCGCTTCATGGACCAGCACCGGCACCTTCATCGAACGAGCAGCCAAATAGGCCGGAATCGAGACATAACCGCCGTAGCCGATCAAGGCCTGGGCCCGGGCGCGGGCTAACACCGCCCGCGCCTGTCGAACCGACCGCCTTAGGTTCAATGGCAGTTTCAGCAGGTCCATATTGAGTTTGCGTGGCATGGGAACCGGGCGAATCAACTCGAGTTTAAGTCCTGCCTCGGGGATGACTGAAGTCTCCAGCCCTTTCTCGGTTCCGATGCAGGTGATCTCCACCTCAGGTTCCAGCTCGGTTAACGCCTGCGCCGTCGCGATGAGGGGTGATGTGTGCCCTGCTGTGCCTCCACCTGCCAATACGATGCGACTCATCAACTACCTCCTGCTGCCAGCACACTGGTCATACGCGGTCCCTGGCCCTTCCCCTTGGATGCGAGATAGGCACGGGCCCGTGGCGTGTCTCGGGCAAGGATAAGGAGCACTGTCACGGCCAACAGGTTAGCCATCAAGGCCGATCCGCCCGAGGAAATAAAGGGTAGAGGCACCCCCAACACCGGGAGCAAACCGAGCACTACCAGGATGTTCACCAAGCCCTGGAATAGCAGCCAGCAGGTGATACCTGCCGCAGTGATTCGGTTGAATAGTTTGTCGGAGGCCAAGGCCACCCGGAAACCGCTTCGGCCCAGTAAGACGAATAATCCGATCACCAGCAGCACCCCAAATAGGCCCAGTTCCTCCCCCAGCACGGCGAAGACGAAATCAGTGTGTGGGCCATCCTTGAGTTCCCCCCATTTTTGTTTACCGGCCCCCAGCCCAAGACCCCACCAGCCGCCAGTAGCCAGGGCATACAGCGCGGCCATCTGCTGGGAGGCCAGATCTGGATTTGATGCGGGATCGAAAAAGACCCGGAATCGGCTCATGCGGCTGGGTGACCCTAAAACCAAGACCACCACGACGCTGACGGCTGCCAAGAAAGCTGGGATCAGCATCCGCATAGGCGCCCCGACGAAAAACAGCAGGGAGAAGATCATGGCGCCGAAGATCAGCCCAGTACCCAGATCCTTACCGGCCAGAATCAACGCCAGCGCTGCGAGGGCCCCTGGGACGAACGGAACCAACAGCTGCATGGGTTCTTGAAGGCGACCTCGCCGGTTGTGGAAGAGGGCGGCCGCCCACACCACTAAGGCAAGTTTCGCGAATTCTGAAGGCTGGATGGTTAACAGATCACCGATCCGAATCCAGTTGCGGTTGCCATTGACCTCGATACCCAGGGGGGTAAATACTGCCAGCAATCCCCCGAGGCCAATGAGCATTGCCACATTGCCCCACCGCCTCAGGGTTTCTGGTTTGACCCGGGACAACGGGATGATGATCACCAAGGAGACCACCAGGAAGATGAACTGCCGGATGGTGAAGTAGTAGGGCGATCGATCATCAGCCAAGGCGATCACAGCCGAGGCTGACAGCACCATCATCGTCCCGATACCAGTCAAGATGACGGTAGCGAACACGATGAGATGGTGGTCAGCCATCGGAGACGAAACCAGCGATCGCAACACGGCACCGGCGGGTCGAGTGCGCTGGGCCTGTGCTGCCATCCAATTCACCTATCTATCTCGTTGCGGCCTCTAATTTCCTGACTGCTTCAGCGAAGCGTTCGCCTCGATCGTCGTAGCCAGTAAACATGTCGAGCGACGCGCTACCCGGGGACAGCAACACCACATCGCCTGGTTGGCCAAGCTGCGCGGCATGAGCCACCACCTCGTCCATCACCCCATGGTGGCTGGTATCGAGGACGATCACCGGCACATCGGGGGCGTGTTGAGACATTGCCTCAGCGATGATCTGTCGATCTACACCGATGATGATGGCCGCTCTCATTCGATGCCGATGATCGGTGATCAATTCAGCAAAACTGGTGCCCTTGGTTTGGCCACCAGCGATCCACACGAAGGAGTCGAAGGCTTTCATCGCCGCATCGGCCGCGTGAGGATTGGTCGCTTTGGAATCATCAACCCACCGAAGCTGGTTGAACTCGGCCACTGGAGCCATGCGATGCCCGGGGGGAACCAAATCCTTGAGTCCTTGGGCAATAGCCCGGGCAGGCACTCCGAGGCTTCGTGCCAGGGCCGCCGCGGCACAGGCATTGGCGAGATTATGCGGCGCGAAGGGGTGAACATCACTGACCTTTGCCAGTTCCAAAGCCGAGCTGTGCCGCTGGGCGACGAAGGCCCGATCGACGATGAGCCCGTCGACAACACCGACCATGGAAATAGCCGGGATACCGGTGGTAAACCCGATGGCCCTGGCACCCTCAGTGACATCCGCCTCGGCTACCAGCTGTTCGGTGGAGGGCTCGGCAACGTTGTAAACGCAGGCATGTGTGACCCGCTCAAAGATCCGAGCCTTATCCGCGACATATCGCTGATAGCCTGCCTCGCCGTCGTAAAACTCCAGATGATCCTCGTGAAGATTGAGTACCACTGCCGAATGCAGGGCCACCGTGTGCACCCAATGCAGCTGGAAACTTGATAGTTCCACGACGAGGGCCTCGTAGGGTTCCTCATCCAGCACCGCCTCCACAATGGGGCGTCCAATGTTACCCACAGCACAGGCCCGGATCCCCGCAGCCTTGAGCATGGAGGTCACCATCAACGTTGTGGTGGTTTTCCCATTCGTGCCGGTAATCCCAATCCATGGAATGGCGCGATCTGGCTGTTGCATCCGCCAGGCCAACTCCACCTCACCCCACACCGGGATCCCACGGTCGAGGGCCTGCACGAGTAGTGGCGAATCGGGACGCCACCCAGGTGAGGTGACCACCAAGTCAACCTCGGCTGGCAGGGTGGCGGTGGCGCCAGGACCGAGAATGACGGTGGCATCGAGTGCCTGCAACACCTTGGCCTTGTCAGCATGGGCTGTGGATTCGTCGAGCACAGTCACTTGGGCACCCAGCTCAAGAAGCCCATCGGCCGCTGCAAATCCAGATACCCCCAAACCCGCGACCACGGCGCGCACCTGACTCCAGTCGCTCAACCGATTCGCGGAGGCAAGAAATTCCCTCACTGACCAACCACCCAATCCGCGTAAAACAGCCCTAGCCCAGCTGCCACGCATAGACCACAGATGATCCAGAACCGGATCACGACGGTAACTTCCTGCCAACCAAGCAACTCGAAGTGGTGATGGATGGGCGACATTTTGAAGATGCGCTTACCCTTCGTCGCCTTGAAATATCCCACCTGAAGGGCCACGGAACCAGCCTCCATGACGAAGAGGAAACCGAGAATGACCAACAGCAGTTCGGTCCGGGTCATGATGGACAGCCCGGCCAAGGCCGCGCCGATTGCCATCGATCCGGTATCCCCCATGAAGATTTTGGCGGGTCGAGCATTCCACCACAAGAATCCGAAACATGCCCCAGCCAATGCGGTAGCCACCACTGCCAGGTCATAAGGGTCCCGCACCTCGTAGCACAGTGGGCCGAGACTGGATGCTCGGGAACACCACTGGTTGAACTGCCAGATGTTGACCAAGGCGAAGGCCGCGAATACCAGGGTGGCGCTGCCAGCGAGCAAACCGTCTAGTCCGTCGGTGAGGTTGGTGGCATTGGGCCAGGCCATCAGCAAGAAGATGATCCAAATGACGGCAATGATGAAGGGGAGGTGAAGCCACGAAATATCGCGGAGAAAGGAAATGGCTTGGGACGCTGGCCGCAGCCCCCGCTCATCGGGGAAGTTGAGCGCTAGCACTGCGAAGATGCCGCCAATGACGCACTGACCGATGAGCTTTCCCCGAGCGGTCAGCCCAAGGGAACGTTCCTTGGAGATCTTGGCCCAGTCATCGAGGAAACCTAACAGTCCCAGGGCCGTCATGACCCCGATCAGCAGGATTCCAGATAGGGTCAGCGGAACCCACAACACCAGGTGGGCGCCCAGATAGCCCAGCACCACGGCAGCGACGATCACCACACCACCCATCGTGGGGGTGCCGCGCTTGACTAGGTGCTCCTGCGGGCCATCGTCTCGGACGAATTGGCCGTACTGGCGTCGAGTCAGGAACTTGATGAACTGGGGGGTGAGCAGCAGGGTGATCAGCAGCGACAAAGCGCCGGCTACCAGGATGGTCTTCACCTCAGCCCTCCTTCAATCCGTGACGTGACCGCCTGGGCCACAGCTTCCAACCCGATTCCTCGGGAGCCTTTGACTAAGAGGATGTCGCCGGGGCTCAGCTCTACAGCGGCAGCCTCGTCACGGCTGACCATCCGGGCTTTAGCACCCTTGGCGGTGGCTGCCCGAACCACGTCGCAGCCATGATCACCGACAGCCAGGATGTCGTCGATCCCTAGTTCGGCTGCCAGCTCGCCGACCTGCTCATGACAGCGGGTGGCTACCTCCCCTAGCTCCAGCATGTCCCCCACCACCGCGATCGCACGGGCTGCGGGGTAGGAGGCTCGTTGATGGCTGATCAATTCAGCAAGGCTTCTTAGTGCCGCGGCCATCGAGTCGGGGTTAGCGTTATAGGCATCATTGAGCACCAATCGGCCTTGAGTCCCGCGGATCAACTCCATCCGCCACTGCGATCGTGGCTCAGCGCCGCTGAGGGCTGCGGCCACATCGTCGATGGACATGCCCGCCACCAGGCCGATGGTCGCCGCGGCGAGGGCATTTGAGACCTGGTGGCGACCCACTAATTGCAGCTTGACCTCGGCACATTCCTGTCGTGCCTCTCGCTCAAGCTGCAATGTGAAGGAACACTGCAATAACTCGTTGGAGGCAATATCGACGGCCTTGACCCGAAGCGGCGCG
This sequence comes from Arachnia sp., assembly GCA_041855345.1. Taxonomy (GTDB): domain Bacteria; phylum Actinomycetota; class Actinomycetes; order Propionibacteriales; family Propionibacteriaceae; genus Arachnia. Next base: position 20,068 of record JBHAEB010000170.1, read on the forward strand.
GGCGGCAGTTCGCCTTCCCCGAACCACGCTAACTGCGCCGTCGTGGCGGCTGCCATCGCGAGGCAATGCGGATCATCGCCGTTCAAAACTGCCCAGCCCTTAGGTCCAAGATCAGCCACGATTTCGGCCTTGGCCTTTGCTGTGGCTTCAACGCCGCCAAATTCGCCCACATGAGCAGTACCGACGTTAATGACCGCAGCCACGTCCAGTCCGACCAGGGAGGTGAGCCAGGAAATATGTCCCTGACCGCGTGAACCCATCTCTGATACGAGAAACCGAGTGTCCTCCGCGATCCGGCAGGCGGTTAAGGGCACCCCAATCTCATTATTCTGGCTGCCCTGCGGGGCAATGGTGGGCCCGTGAGCCTCCAATACTTGAGCAGCCAAGTCTTTGGTCGAGGTTTTGCCGGAGGATCCGGTGATGCCAACGCTGATCAGACCAGTAGCTCGTGCCTGGCGTACGAGCCCTCGGGCTAGGGCCGACAGCCCTTCGACGGTATCGGCAACGAGAATGTGGGGTACGGCCGCCTCAGTCAGGCGTGTGCCCATCACCGCGACTGCACCCGCCTCCACTGCGGCGCCGGCAAAATCGTGGCCGTCGACGCGGGCTCCTGGTAGGGCGACAAATAGGCAACCTGCCGTGGCTACCCGGTTGTCGATGACGACATCGGGACCCACCGCGATGTCCTCGCCCACTAGCTCAGCCCCGAGGGGGTGCATGAGGTTGACTAGCTCACTGAGCCGTCCCAATCTCATCGACCACGTCCTTCCATTGACAACCAAGCAGCGGTGGCCACGCGGGCATCATCGAAGGGCACGATTGAGCCCCCGATCTGCTGGCCCTGCTCGTGACCCTTGCCGAGGATGGCCACCACACTACCGCGAGAGGCCTTCATCAAGGCGAATGCGATGGCTTGGGCTCGGTCCGCAACCTCGGTGATCGCAGCGCGGTGGCCTACCGCTCCAGCATGAGTCGCGGCACGAATTGCCGCTGGATCTTCAGAGCGCGGGTTGTCATCAGTGATGATCACCAGGTCGCTGCGAAGGGCTGCGGCCTTGCCCATCTCGGGGCGTTTGGCAGCATCACGATCTCCTCCGCAGCCGACCACCGTGATCACCTTGTCGAATCCCTGTAGGGCATCGAGGGTGGCGGCCACTGCCTGCGGGGTATGTGCAAAATCGATGATCACCGTGGGTGCTGGCCCCGGCAGATCTAAGGCCTGCATCCGGCCAGGGACTTGGGCCCGCGCCAATCCTGGCAGCACCTGAGTCAAGGAGTAACCAGCGGCCTGGGCCATCGCAACGGCAATGGCTGCATCGACCATATTGTGCCAACCAGGCAGGGCGAGGGTGATCGTTACGCATTGGGTTGGAGTGACCAAGGTGGCCTGGCCACCGAGCGGGGATAGTTCCCGGTAGTCACTGAGACGATAGTCCGCGGCGTGCTGCATTCCGACGGTCAAGGTCGGCAACCCAGCCGCTTGGCTGCGACGAGCGACCTCACGGCCGTATTCATCATCGACCCAGACCACGGCCGCACGGGTTCGTTGCGGCGTGAACAGTGAAGCCTTGGTCTCGAAGTAGTCGTCCAGGTCCGAGTGAAAATCGAGATGATCTCGTCCCAGGTTAAGGAAGGCAGCCACAGTGAACTGGAGCGCGTCGACCCGAGCCAGTTTAAGAGCGTGGCTTGAAACCTCCAGGGCGACAACGTCGCTATTTCCTTCGGCCATCACCGCGAGCAGTGCCTGTAAATCAGGGGATTCGGGTGTGGTCACCGTGGAGCGCGTCGAGTCGAGATCCTCACCGGCTAGCCGGAAACCCAAGGTACCGATTGTGCCCACACGGCGGCCGCAGCTACTCAACGCTGACTCCAGCAAAGCCACCGTCGTGGTCTTGCCGTTGGTTCCCGTGACACCGAATAGCTCAAGTTGCTTCGCTGGCTGTCCGAAAATCCGAGCCGCGACTTTCGCCATGACGGCTCTGACATCCTCGACGGTGATGACTGGGACATCGCAGTTGCCGATGAGTTCGGCGCCTTGGGCATCTGTGAGGATCGCAACTGCCCCCGCCGCTATCGCAGCGTTGGCGTAGCGCCCGCCATGGACTCTGGTCCCTGGCAGAGCCACATATAGCTCGCCAGCCGAAATCTCACGGGAATTCAGCCTGATCCCGTGAATGAGCGCATCGGAGTCGATAGATTCGACGATCCCCTCGAAGGCTGTTGTGAGCGTGATGGCAGGAACATGGTGAGGTCGGATTGCGTTCATTCCCAGGTCAAAGGGTCGTCGGGTGCGGGGGTTGTTGATGGCAGCACGTTGTAGCGTGGCAGTGCCATCTGCAAGATGTTATTGACCACCGGTAGCGCCAATTGGCTACCGAGGTTGCCATTGGCCGGTTGGTCGAGCACAACATAAACCAGCAGTTGCGGGTCCTCGGCGGGGGCCACACCGACGAAGGATGCGGTGTATCCGTTGTAACACTTACAGGCCGGATCATAACGCTCCGCCGTACCGGACTTCCCCGCTGTTCGATAACCCGGAATGGATCGGTCCTCATCGGTGCCGGTAATAACTGCCTCCATCATGTTCACCACCATGTCGGAAGCCTCCTCGGATATCACCCGACGGGATTGAGGGCTGGGCAGTTCGACAGCAGTGCCATCGGCCAGCGTCGCAGATTTGATGATGTGCGGCTGGTGATAGGTTCCGCCGTTTACCGCCGCAGCTAAGGCAGCAGACATCTGGACCGCAGTTACTGAGAGGCCTTGACCGAAGGAAATCTGATCTCGCGTGTAGTCAGCCATATCTGCTCCGGGCAGGAACCCGGTGGCTTCAGCAGGCAACCCGGAGTTCGCGGCCTGACCCAGACCGAACTTCTCCAGATAGGAGTGGAGATCTGCCTTGTTCATCTGACGTGCCAACTGGATCGTGCCGATATTGGATGAATTGGCCAAGATCCCGCGGGCAGTGAGTTTGATCAATCCGTGGTCGAAGGAGTCAGTGACGACGCCACCCCCCGAGGCGATCTGTGCTGGCACTTCAACCGGGGTATCTGGGGTGACCAGGCCAGCATCGGCGAGTGCCGCCATGGTGAGCACCTTCTGGGTGGAGCCAGGTTCATAAGCCTCCGAAACCGCACGGTTACCTAGATCCCCAGGATCAGCCTCCCCCGGGTTCGCTGAATCGAAGGTTGGTTGGGTAGCTAGGGCGAGGATTTCACCGGTGTGGACATTCATCACGACAGCCGTTCCGGTACTCGCACCGGATTTCTGAATGCCATCCGCGAGTGCCTGCTCTGTGGCCCATTGCAGATCCCCATCCAAGGTTGTGGTGTACGAAATGCCATCGACTGGCGGCACTAAAACATTGGTGCCCAGTGGAATCCGGCCATAGGTCGAGCGGTCATAGCTCTCTGAGCCGTTGACCCCAGCGAGCTGCTCATCGAGTTGGGCCTCCAACCCTGCCACGCCTTTGCCTTCATGGTTGATGAACCCCACGACGTTGCTGGCGAGCATCCGGTTCGGGTAGACCCGCACTGGATCGGATTTGGCAAATAACCCATACCAGCGGCGCTGCCCGTCCCCGTCGATGCCCTTGCGCATATCCGCCTCGATCGCGGTCCAGGTCGCTGCGGGTACATGCCGAGCGATCTCCTCATATCTGGAATTCTCGCGCAGCAGGATCTCTAAATAGGTTTCTTCCTGTCCGCCCAGGTGGGTGGCCAGGATCTTCGCCACCGCCTGGGGTGCCGCCGCAGCCTCCTCCTGTTTGCGTTGGCTCATCGGATAACGTTCATCGGCTCCGTTGGTTTGCACCATGTGCGGGTCAACGGTGATCCATACTGCGGGCTCAGAAACGGCCAGGTTCACCCCGTTCCGATCGGTGATGGCCCCCCGCATCGCCACCAGTTCTCGGGTGTTAGTCATCTTCTGGGCAGCCTCGGCTGCAATCGCGGCGGCATCAATGGCCTGCAACTGCACTGCCCTGACCACCGTGACCACGATGATCAAGGCCATGACCACCATGAACGTCCGAATCCGGGTACTCGACCGGCCTATCGGTAGCCGCCAGGCCCGTTTGTAACTCCGGGTCGTGGAACGGCGAGACCCGGAGGCCGGTCGTCGGTCTCCGGGTCGCTGAGCGGGCCGTTTCGACGGGCGATTCATCCCTCAGCACTTTCATTCACAGTCACAGATTCTGCCAGCTCGGTGGTCTCAGCCGGAGCATTGTCGCGCATCAGGTATGTCGCCTCGTCGCCTTCTACGGCCTGGGGTGCGCCGAGCACCGAATTGGTGCTCAGATCTACGAAAGCCGGGTAGGGGTTGGGCACCATCCCCAACTCGGCTGCCCGCAATGCGAGGGATCCGGTGCTAGAAATCGACTCCAATTCCGTTTGCAGGGCCGCTACTTCATAGCTCTGTACCGCAGCCTCCCGCCGCAATGCAGACAGGTCCCTCGACTGCGCACCCACCTGGGTGGTCACCACCATGACGATCGCCATCCCGGTTACTACCAGCATGGCTAGCATCGCGAAGAATCCCAGGGAGGAACTCATCGTGGTGGCGGTGCCTTGCCGCACCATCGGGCGCGGTGCAGTCACCGGGGTCACGTCGGCCACATAGGTCGTCACGATGTCTCCTTGATTCGAGTTGCGGCGCGGAGCCGGGCGGACGCCGCGCGGGGATTGGCGGATATCTCCGCCGGGGAGGGTTTTTCAGCCCCCTTGGTTAGCAACCGGAATTCCGGCTGCAGATGGTCTGGCACCACCGGCATGTCACGTGGCGCCGAAGAACTCGTCGCTGCTGCGAAGTCCTGCTTGACTAGCCGGTCTTCCAGCGAGTGATAGGCCAATACAGCGATCCGACCGCCCACGGCCAGACATCCCAGGGCTGCGGGAATAGCCCGTTTCAAGACGTCGAGTTCGTCGTTGACATGAATGCGCAAGGCCTGGAAAGTGCGTTTAGCGGGATGACCGCCCTGATGCCGGGCAGCCACTGGGATCGCCGCAGAGATCACCTCAACCAACCGGGCTGAGCTGGTGAAAGGCTCGACCTGACGCGCATTGACGATGGCAGTCACAATCCGCGAGGCGAACTTCTCTTCGCCATATCGACGTAGAATCCGCAGCAGTTCCCCGGGATCGGCGGTGTTGATCACATCCGCAGCAGTGAGCCCCTCGCCTTGGGTCATCCGCATATCGAGCGGGGCGTCGACTCGGTAGGCGAAGCCACGCTGTTCGCGGTCAATCTGCAAGGAGCTGAGTCCCAGATCAGCGAGGATCGCATCTGCCCGGGCAATCCCAAGCTCGGTCAACACCTCGGGTAACTCGTCGTACACGGCTTGAACCAAGTGGGCACGTTCAGCAAGCGAGCCCAGTCGTTGTCGGGCAACAGCCAACGCATCCGGATCCCGATCGATACCCACCAGTCGCGCATTCGGCGCAGCTGCCAGGATCGCGGCAGCGTGGCCCGCCAATCCCAAGGTGCAGTCCACATACACAGCGCCTGGGGCTGCCAGAGCAGGGCGAAGCAACTCCACCACACGGTCCAGCATGACCGGATGGTGTGTGTCGGTGTAGGTATCCATCGCCCCCTCCTTTCATCAATTCGCAGTCCCGCCGCAGAGGTTCCGCCGCCGGGGGCACCTGGCCTAGGGGAAGGAGGCCAGGGTCAGCCCCGGTGACGAACCACCGCTGCGGGGTCTACAACCCCAATTGGCTGAGCAGCTCCGAGTCGAGGCCCGCAAACCCCGGCTCCTGCTCCATCTGGTAGGCCTCCCATCCGGCGGCATCCCAGACCTCGGCGTGGTTACCCGCGCCAATCACCGCCACGTCACGCTCCAAGCCGGCATAGGCCCGCAGGATCGGC